>DATEVL010000052.1:0-3073 GCA_035281845.1 Anaerolineales bacterium
GCGGCTTGTGGCAGAAGGGTTGATTGGCGTCCCCAATTGGTCGCCCGACGGTCAGCGAATTGTGGCCGTCCGCCTCAAGGGTCCGCCCTTGGACCGAGAAGATGAGCTGGTGATCGTTGAAGTGGGTCCGGTGCTGGGGGATTGAGGCGATCGCTGGCCGGAAGCTAGCCCGGCCACTCGGTTTCGCTGCGTCATTCCCGAAACTCGTAGATCCCTCCGCGCTTCGGCCAGTGGCGCCCGCACTGCCCGCAGCGCACCCCGTCCTCGGACTCGGTCATCTCGAGCGATTCACAAACAGGACATTGCCAGAAGCCGCTTTCCGACCGCTCCGTCCCACCTCGGGCGCGCGCCCGCACGAAGATGCTCGGGGTGTAGAGCCAGGTCCGGCCGAGCCGCTGCAAGGCGCCCTCCATCCCTAACAGCAGGCCCAGCGGGGCGTGCCGTTTGAGCCACCCCAGCCGCAGGTGCGACGCCGGCAGCTGACGTTCCACGTGAAACATAGCGGCCTCTAGCCAGCTGCGCACCGCGCCAGGGTGGAAGTCATAGTTCAGCCGGGCGAACTCGACGGGGGCCGGGTCGAAGGGATTCCAGGCCTGGCGGCGGGTGATCCACCGCCCAATCGCCCGCAGATTACGCTTGTTGGCGAACTCCAGGACGAAGACCGCCTCGGCGGCCAGGCACTCCCGCACCCGTCGCAGCGCCGCCGCAGGATCCTGCATGTGGTGCAAGGTACGGATCATCGTGGCGGCGTCGAAAACGCTGGGGCCGAACGGCATTCGATACACATCGGCCACGACATAGCGGTAGCGCGGGGAGTCTCCCAGGCGCTTGCGGGCCTGCTCGAGCTGCGACCGTGAGTAGTCGAGCAGCGTAACTTCGGCGAAGCCGGCGTAGCGCGACGTGTTCCGGCCTGCCCCGGCGCCGACTTCGAGCAGACGCCCGCCGCTCTCCGGAAGTAGCCTTCGCAGGGCCAGTGCCTCGGCCCCATCCTCGTACGCGCGGCCGCCGCGCTCCCAGAAACTCTCCTGGTAGTCGGAGCCCTCGTAGTCGCAGATGGCGGGATAGGGGTCGCTCACTTCTGCGGATTGTAGCGCGCTGCGCCTGCGGGCCGGAATCCTTGCGCGGTTGGCTCGCCGGCGGACAAGTGGTCAGTGGTGAGTGGCCGGTGGCCAGCTGGAAGCCGCCAGCTACCAGCATCCAGCTCCGTGTTTCCTGCGTCCAGATGCCAGTCTTCATCTGGGCTGCAGGTCGAGGGCTGGCGGCTGTGGGCTGGTGGCCTCACCGCCATCGGGTCAGAATCGTCTCGCGCTGGAACAGGTTCACCGCGAACGCCATCAGCCCGGCGTCGACAACGGCCACCCCGATGGCGATATACACCACCAGTTCGGTATTGAGCAGGATGACCCCGGCCAGTTGTCCGATCAGCACGAACATCAGGGGCAACATCACGAGCATCGAGACCTGCTCGGCGACACGCGGCTCGCTCGTCCGAGATGAGACCATCACTGCCACGCAGACCGCCGCCAGTGCCAGCAGCGGCCCGACGACGAAGATCGCGACAAGCCACATCGGGTCGGCGACCTTGGAGGCGACCGCCGGCGGGGCGAGCAGCCGGACCCCGATGTTGAACACGGCGAAGCAGGCCCAGGTCACCAGCACAGCCGGGGCAACCGCAGCCAGGCCCTTGCCCCCCAGCAGCTGCAGTGTGGAAACCGGCGTCGCCAACAGCGGCTCGAGGGTGCGCGTGACCTTTTCGCCGACGATGCTGTAGGAGGCGATCGTCACCGGGATGGCCAGCGGCATGAGCAGGAACAGCAGCAAGAACTGACTCACCATGAAGTAGGCCGTGCAGTCCTGCAGCGCCATTCCGCCACAGACCTGTAGGAAGGATTGCGGCATATCACTGGTGGTCATGGCATCGCCGAACCCTTCTCGGCCGAGGCCGTACAGAATGGCAAGCGGCAGGGCCGTCAAGATCGCTGGCAGCAGAGCGACCGTGAACAAGACCAGCCGGTTGCGGAAGACCTCGCTCCATTCCTTGCGCGCGATGACCCACACCTTGTGCATCGTCACCTTTCTTTCCCGCGCGTAGGGGCGAAGCACGCCATTGGGCGGTTTGTCTCACCCCGAACCGCGGCGTGTTTCGCCCGTGGCCTGGTGTCCGACAGCGGGCCGGTTTCGGGCGAAGCGCACACTGTCGGACGCGTCCTTTGCACGGCGCCCTGTGTGTGCTTCGCCCCTACGACGCCCCTACATCGACCTTCATCAACTGCAGATACACCTCCTCCAGCGTCTGGCGCAGCTCGCCGACGAATTGGACATCGGCACCGGCTTCGACCAGGGCCCGGACCAGCGCCGGGTTGTCCGCCTCAGGATCTCGCACCGTCGCCAACAGTCTGCCGTCGATCATCTGGACGGTGGAGACGAACGGAAAGGCCTCCAGGGTCCTAGCGTATTCGGATTTCAGCTCCCTCAGATGGAAGACGACTTTTTGTCCGAAGAGCTGGCGGCGCAGCTCGCCCGGCGCGTCTAGGGCCAGCAGTCTCTGGCGGAACACCGCCACCCGGTCGCACAACCGGTCGGCCTCGTCGAGATTGTGGGTGCACAAGACGATCGTCCGCCCCTCGCGGCGAAGCTCGCCAATGAAGTCTCGTACAAGATGCGCCGCCTGCGGATCCAGCGCGCTGGTGGGTTCATCCAGGAAGACGACCGGAGGATCGTGGAGCAGGGCGCGAGCGATGGCCAACTTCTGACGCATCCCCTTCGACAGCGTCCCGGCCGGTTCGGCCCGCCGGTCCCAAAGTCCCAGCCATTGCAGGTAATGCTCGACTCGACCGGGGATATCCTCGACGTCATACAGATGCGCGAAGTAAGCCAGATTGGCTTCGGTGCTGAGACGGTCGTATAAGCCGGGGGTCTCGGTGAGAAACCCGACGTGTGCGCGCAGCCGCTGGTCGTCCCTGCCGACCCGGAACCCGGCGACCGTCGCCTCACCCGAGGTCGGTTCAATCAGCGCCGCAAGCATGCGGATCGTCGTCGTCTTGCCGGCGCCGTTCGGACCCAGGAAGCCGAA
>DATEVL010000053.1:0-53408 GCA_035281845.1 Anaerolineales bacterium
GGCAAACTGGCGGCCGGCGTCGAGATCCACCTTCAGCTCGTGCTGCTCTACCACACGGCACGGTTGGTGATGATCCCGATCGCGATTCTTGCGACATACCGATTCTCGGCGATCTTCCTGGCGCAAAGAGTCTGGCGGCAATGGGCTACGATCCTGGCCGCCGTCGGCGGCGGCCTTGGGTGGCTTCTGGTCGCGAGTGGTCAGACGGCACTGTTCGGCAGCCTGCCTCTCGACCTCTATTCCCCGGAGACCTTCGGCTTCCTTTCGTTCTATGGTTTGCCTCATTTGCTTCTGGCCAAGTCGCTCCTCCTGTTGGCGTTGGCGTTCTATCTCCAGCCATCCGGAGGATGGCGGAACGGCGTTGTCGCGGGTCTTCTCCTGCTCGGCCTGGGACTTGTCCAGCCCCTGACGGTCATTTCGGCGTATGCGGGTATCGGCGCCCATCTCGCTGCGCTCCTCCTCGCCCGATGGCTGGGCAGTCACCAGCAGCCGTTGGGCCCTTGGCTGCGATCCGCGGTTGCCGCGATTGGGATTTCGATCCCGGTCGTCGCCTACTACGCTGCGGCGACCCGCTTCGATCCAGTCGTGCGCCAATGGGCGGCACAGAATATCCTTCCCTCGCCGCATCCGCTTCACTATCTGATGGCCTACGCGGTCGTGCTCGTGCCCGCCTTACTCGGAGCGCGCGACCTCGTCCGGCGTGAAAGTGTGCTGGGGCTGTTTCTGCCCGCATGGTTCGCCGCGCTCATCCTGCTGGCGTACGCGCCGGTCACGGTGCAGCGTCGTCTGGCAGACGGGGCCTGGGTCGCCCTGGCCGTCCTCGCCGCCAGAGGCATTTCGACGCTACGCTGGTCGGATCGGTGGAGGCGTGTCGCGGCCGCGCTCCTCTTGGCGGCTGCCTTGCCAACGACGTTGATCCTGATCGGGGGCGGATGGTGGGCGGTCGCGCGGCCTTCGGTCCCGTTGTACCGTCCGGCGGCCGAAGTCCGCGCCATGAACTGGCTGGCCGACCATGCCGCGCCGGAGCAGGTCGTCCTGGCCTCTTTCGATACGGGAAACGTGCTGCCGGCATGGGCTCCGATTCGGTCGGTCATCGGCCACGGGCCGGAGACGGCCGGCTTGGCCGAGCTCCGCCCGAAGGTCGAGGGTTTCTTCGGCAATGCGATGACCGAAAGCGAACGCCGCGCACTGCTGGTGGGGCAGTCGGTGGACTTTGTCCTGGTTGGCCCCGAGGAACGAAAGCTGGGCCCGTGGGAGTCGATTCCCCCTGAACTACGGCCCGTCTATGACGAGTCCGGTTACACCGTGTATTCGGTCGACGAGCCATGATGGAGGATAGAATCGATCGAGGGCGTCCCGCAGAAGAGGCGCAGGAAAGAGAAGGGGGCGAAAAGGTGGCCCCTCGCGGTTGCCTGATCGCTCTTGGGTTGATCGCCCTGGGCCCCATCTTGCTGTTCGGCCCGATGGTCGTTCGCGGCGACGTCCTCTATTGGGGGACGCCCCTGCTGCAATTCGTGCCGTGGCGCGGGCTCGCATTCGAAGTGGTCGGCCAGGGATTTCTCCCGTTGTGGAATCCATTCCTCGGTATGGGCGCTCCCCTCTTGGCCAACCACCAATCGGCCCTGCTCTATCCCCCGAACTGGTTACTCGCCTTCGTCAACGCTGGTTGGGGGGAAGGGCTGCTCGTATTGATACATTTGGTGTTCGCCGGCGCGGGCATGCTCTTGATGCTCCGCCGCTTGAAGCTCGGCCTCTTGGCCCAGGTCGTCGGGGCCATCGCCTACGCCTCCAGCTCTTACCTCGTTTCCCGAGCAGGGTTCTTCAGCTTCAACGCCGCCGCGGCCTGGATTCCCTGGCTCGTCCTTTGCGGTGACCTGGTCGCGACGTCGGCACAGTCTCCTTTGTCGAGGAAGTCTTTCGGATCCATGGCTGCCCTTGCCGGTGCGTTTGCCTTTCAGGCCCTTGCCGGACACGCCCAGACCATGCTTTACGGCGTCCCGCTCGCCTTCGCCTGGTCGACTTGGCGAAGCCTGAGCCTGGGCGGAGTGAGGACCGCGCCGCGTCTCGCTTTGTTGTGGCTGGGTGGGGTGATGTTGGGGGCGGGACTGGCTTCCGCGCAATTAGCTCCCACGGCCGAATACTTCCTCCAATCCAGCCGAGGTGGAGGCTTGGATGAGGCCGGTGCGCTGTCGTACTCCTTCTGGCCGTGGCGGACACTTGGCCTGTTGATGCCGGGTTTGTTTGGAAACCCGGGGCTGGGTGACTATTGGGGGTACGGCAACTACTGGGAGGATGCTCTCTACATCGGCGTCCTGCCCCTGTTGATGGCCGTGTACGGTGCGGCGCGGGCGGGACGCCTGGGAAAAGCTGAAGGTCGGACCCGAACCTTTCTCCTGTCCATCGCCGGCATTGCCTTCTTGCTGGCGCTCGGATGGAACACACCCGTGTTTCCCTTCCTCTTTCGCAAGGTTCCCCTGTTTGCCATCTTCAATGCCCCGACCCGCATCAACCTCGTCACCACGTGGTCCCTTGCAGTGTTGGCGGCTCTTGGAGCTGAGCTTTGGGCGAGGCCATCGAAATGGGCGCTGTACTGGACCCGACTCGGAACGGCAGGGGTGGGAGCGGTCATGGTTCTGGGAATCGCCGCGGCTTTGGTGCCGACCGGCTGGCATCAGAGCTTGGGCCGGGGGTTCGCATTCGGCGGATTGTGGCTGCTCGTTGCGGGAGTCGTCACCCTTGCCTGGCCGGCCGTGGTCCGAGAACGATGGGTCGTCCTCGTCGCGTTCCTGGTGACCGCAGATCTCGTCATGGCCAACGCCGGGCTGAACCCGACCTCACCGGCTTCGCTTTACGATGGCGAAACAAGACTCGTCGGCCAGTTGGGCCGGCAGCACCGCGTCTTCATCTTGCCCGAGGCGGAACGAACTCTTAAATTCGACCGAACCCATCGTTTCGACTCGTTTCAACCCGAACGCGATCCTTGGCTGATTCGCGAAAGCGGACTGCCCGATACGACACTGCTCGACAGGCTGCCCTCGGCCAACAACTTCGATCCGCTCGTCCCTGACCGATATGCGATGTGGATTCGCTCGGTGGCGGCGCTCTCTCCGGCGAGGCAATCCAACCTCCTGTCTCTGATGGATGTCGGATGGTGGGCGAGCACCGTGACCGACGAGCCGCCATGGGTCACCTATGCACCGGTGGCAGGTCCGGCCCGCGTGCGAATCGTGCCGGAGGCGATGACGGCCGATGGTCCGGAGCAGGCGATCGGCATGGTGATGATGGAAGGATTCCATCCGGAGGCCACAGTCGTCCTCGAAAGTGCCGGCGAAGCCGCGGCCATGCGAGGCGGGCCTGGGCAGGCCACCATCGCTGAAGGTGGGGATCCGGGACGTGTCGCCGTCCTGGTGGACGCACCGGAAGGCGGGTGGCTCGTCCTTGCAGACACGTGGTACCCCGGCTGGGTGGCCGAAATAGACGGGCAGCGCGTGACGCCCTATCCCGCGGACGGAGCCTTTCGGGCGGTTTGGGTTCCGAGCGGATCATCGACGGTCGTCTGGTCATATGAACCGCGCTCCGTCTCCGTGGGGATCCTAGTCTCCCTGGTGAGTTTCCTCTTGCTCGGAGGAGTAGTGGCCCTGTGGAACGCCGGCCGCCGAGCGGCTCACCCTTGAGTTCCGTGGAGAAGGCCGCCGTGTCCCCTTCGGGATGCGAAGCGCGATCGCCGATCCGTGTGATCTGGCCTGGGCTGGTCTCAGCCGCTGCCTGCCTGCTCTTTGCCGGCGCGCGCCTCGTCAATACCGGGTGGGATGTCGCCGCCCTGGCAGAACCGGGGACGCGCTATTCGGAACTCGATCCTCAGGGCACGGAGGGGTACGACGGACAGTTCACCTACACCGTCGCCATGCTTCTCGATCCGGAGCAGGTTGCGCCTCATCTGGACCGGCCGGCGTACCGCTATCAGCGCATTCTGTACCCTGTCATTGCGCGATGGCTGAGCCTCGGATGGTCGGAGGCCATACCATGGATGTTGTTGGCCATCGCAGTCGCCTCGGCTGCCTTTGGCACGTCCGCGCTGGCGATGTGGATGCTCGACCATGGCCAGTGGGAAGGGTATGCGTTAGGATTCGGTCTCTGGGTGGGGTTGGTGGCTAGTGCAGGGCTCTTCCTGCATGAAGCGGTGGCCTATGCTCTGGTCGCCCTTGGATGGCTCGCCCTTCGCGACTCGCGGCCTGTCTGGGGAGCCATCGCCCTCAGTTTGGCCCTCTTCGCCAAGGAAACGACGTTGCCGTTCTGGGTGGCGGGCTTCGTGATACGAGGGACCGCGCCTGAGCAAGAGAGGAACCGCCGCCTTTGGCTGGCGGTTGGCGGGGCAGCATTCGCCGCCTGGCAGGTCTGGCTGTGGAGGGTCTTTGGGGAGGTGGGGATCGGCAGTGGAGGCGCGATGAGCACTCCATTCGAGCTGATCCCGCTCATGGGGTTCCTGAGGATTGGCGGGGTCAGTCCTGAGGCGCTCGGGCTTTTCTTGCTGATCTTCGGGCCGATGGTGATCCTGCCGGCCATCTGGGGAGTGGTGGCTTCCCTTCGCCGTCTGCGCCTCGACTGGTTTAGCGCGGAAGCGTGGGCGCTGGCGCTGAACGGCGCGTTGATCCTGTTCGTCCCGTTTTCGACGGCGCGCGAACCGCTCGGGCTGGTCCGGTTGGCCACCGGGCTTGTGCTGGCGGTTCTGCTCTTCGCCGCAGCACTCGGTCTGCGGCGTGTCCTCAACTACTCGATGTTCTGGAGCGCGATGCTGGTGCTTTTAGTGCAAGGCTGACGGCGGACGGGCTGAGCCGACGAAGAGACGGCTGGAGGAGAGGGTGGAGAGGGCGCTTTCATCCATCGACAGAAGGGAACTGGGATGAAGGAAGTTTCCGAACTCGGGCAGCTGCTTGCCGCCAACATTGAACGGGTCATCGTCGGGAAGGCCGAACCGATCCGGCTGACTCTGCTCGGGCTGCTCGCCCAGGGCCATATCCTGATTGAGGATGTTCCCGGGACCGGAAAGACCGTCCTGGCCAAGAGTCTGGCCCGGTCGATCGGCGGCTCCTTCCATCGGATTCAATTCACCCCCGACATGCTGCCGAGCGACGTGACCGGGGTATCGATCTTCAACCAGCAGTCGCGCGAGTTCGAGTTCCGCGCGGGGCCCGTGATCGCGCAGATCGTCCTGATCGACGAGATCAACCGCGCCACGCCAAAGACCCAGGCCGCCCTGCTGGAGGCGATGGAGGAACGGCAGGTGACGGTCGACGGGGTCACCTACTCGATGCCGACGCCGTTCCTGGTGCTGGCGACTCAGAACCCGATCGAATATGAAGGGACCTTCCCCCTGCCGGAAGCGCAGCTCGACCGCTTCTTCATGCGCATCAGTCTGGGATATCCGATGATGGCCGACGAGATTCGCATGCTGGAAGGGCAGCAGATGCAGCACCCGTTGGACTCGTTGCAGCCCGTGGCAAGCGTCGAGCAAGTTGTCGAGGCCCAGCGACGGGTGCGCCAGGTGCGAGTGGCCGACGAGCTCAAGCGCTACATCCTCGACCTGGTCACGGGCACGCGCAAGCATCACGAGGTCTACTTGGGCGCCAGCCCGCGCGGGAGTCTGGCCCTCTTCCGTGCGTCTCAGGCGCTGGCGGCCCTCGCCGGCCGCGACTACATCCTGCCGGACGACATCAAGACCGTCGCCATCCCGACGCTGGCTCATCGAATGATCATCGGCTCCGCCGCTCGCATCCGTGACGTCGATGCGCGGATGATCGTGCAGGAAGTGGTGGGGTCGATCCCGGTCCCGGGCGGCGACGGGGCGCGATGAACCATCGAGCCCTGGGTGCCGTCCTCCTTCTTGTGGCCAGCCTGGCCGGGCTCGCTTTGACCGGCCGGTCGATCCTCGCCAGTTTGTCGGTGCTGTTCGGCGGGGTTCTGATATTGGCGTTCGTGTGGTCTCGGCTCTCGTTGAGGGGGCTGCGCTTCGAACGAACCTCGCGCAGCCTGACCAGCCAGGTCGGCCGGGTTTTCGAGGAGACCATGGTTCTCAGAAACGAGAGCCGGGTGGCGAAGCTGTGGGTCGAGATTCGAGACGAGTCGAGCCTTCCCGGGACGTGGGCGTCGGCGCGGGCCCTAGGGCTTTCGGGATCGGTGGGAACTCAGGAGTTCTCTGGGCACCGTGCTTCAGCCGTGGCGGCGGGGCTGGGGGCCCACCAGGACTGGTTGTGGACCGCCAGGACGATCTGCACCCGCCGCGGCAGGTTCAGGCTGGGTCCGGCGACGCTGATCAGCGGGGACCCGTTCGGTTTCTTCCCGGTCCGGCGTGTGGCTCAAGGCCCGAGGGAAGTCGTCGTTCTCCCGCCCACCGTCCCGCTGCCTGCGTTTCCGATCCCGGCCGGGCGACTTTCCGGGGGCGAAGCGTTGCGGCAGCGGACGTACCAGGTCACCCCGAATGCCGCCGGCGTTCGAGATTACGCCCCGGGCGACAGCCTCAATCGGATCCACTGGAAATCGACGGCGCGGCGCGACCGGCTGATCTCGAAGGAGTTCGAGCTCGATCCGATGGCCGACATCTGGGTGATCCTCGACGGCCAACGTCGGATGCACTTCAAGCTCCCGGGAATCGAAGAACCGCTGCTCGGAGGCCTGGCGAGTCGGCCCATTCACATCTACCCTGAGACCGAGGAGTACATGATCGCCGCCGCGGCTTCGATCGCGCTGCACGTATTGGGGCGGAATCGCGCCACCGGGCTTCTCGGATACGGATCGTCGCGTTTGGTGGTCCAACCGGAACGCGGTGAAGCCCAACTCTTTCGCATCCTGGAGGCGCTGGCCGGGTTCCGCAGCGTCGGCGGCGTCGATCTGACGGACGTTCTCCGCATCGAGGCCTCGTGGTTCCCGCGCGGGGCGAACACGGTCATCGTGACCCCCAATGTGCGCGAAGACCTGTTGGCTGCGCTGCTGGAACTGCGGCGTCGAGGTCTGATCCCCATCGCCGTGCTGGTGGAGCCGGAAGATTTCGGCTCGGTTCAGAACTCACGCGCCTTGGCGCAAGCGATGAGTGAGGCGGGGATCAGGGTTCGTGTCGTGCGGCGCGGGCAGGCCTTCGAGAATTCCATCGGGCAATCACCGCCGAGCCGGTCTTGGCGTGAGGTCGCTTGACATGAACGGCCTCGATCGGAACCACAACCGGCTCCTGGCCCTTTCCGTCTTCGTTGCGGGCATGGTCACGCTGGCCCTCGAACTCTCGGCGGCACGTCTTCTGGGGAACGTCTTCGGTACCAGCAACCTGGTGTGGGCGAATATCATCGGCCTGATCCTGATCTACCTGACCGTCGGGTACTTCATCGGCGGGCGTTGGGCGGATCGATCACCGTTCCCAACGACGTTCTATGGCCTGCTGGCCTGGGCGGCTTTCCTGGCCGGAGTCATCCCGCTGGTAGCACGCCCGGTGTTGAGGTCGGCCGTGAGCGCGGTCGAGACCCTGGATGCGGCCGTCATGGTCGGCTCGTTCCTGGCCGTGCTGATCCTGTTCAGCCTTCCGGTCGTCCTGCTCGGCTGCGTCTCGCCTTTTGCCATCCGCCTGTCGATTCGGGAACCATCACATGCCGGGCGGGTATCGGGTCGAATGTACGCCATCTCGACTCTCGGGGCAATCCTGGGGACTTTCCTCCCGGTGCTGTGGCTGATCCCGGCGGTCGGGACGGCGCGCACGTTCTTGATTTTCAGCCTGGCGCTGATGGCCGTGGCGCTGATCGGCCTGTGGCAGGCAGGAGGGAAGCGAGTCCTGCGATACGCGTGGATGCCGGTCGTTCTGGTTGGATGGTCCTGGCTTGCCCTGCGGCAGCCGATCAAGAGCACCGCAGGCCAAATCTACGAGGACGAGTCGGCCTACAACTACATCCAGGTGGTGGAACGGGACGGGGTCCGCTACCTCTTGCTGAACGAGGGGCAGGGGATTCACTCGGTGTATGCGCCCGGACTAACCGCCACCTACGGGACTTGGGATTACTTCCTGGCTGCTCCCTATTGGAACGAGGCTCCGACTCCCGGCGAGGAAGTGGAAAGGTTGGGCATCGTTGGGCTGGCGGGAGGGACGATCGCCAAACAATACACCGAGATGTTCGGTCCGATTCCGATCGATGGCTGGGAGATCGACCCAGGGGTTACCGAGGTCGGGCGCCAGTTCTTCGCCATGAATGAGCCGAATCTGAACGTGATCACGGCCGACGGCCGCTGGGGGCTAGCGCGCAGCCGTGAGAGGTACAGCGTCGTCGGAATCGACGCCTACCGATTGCCGTACATTCCCTGGCAGCTCACCACGCGCGAGTTCTTCGAGGAAGTGCGCGCCCACCTATTGCCGGACGGGGTGGTCGTGATCAACGTCGGGCGAACGACGGATGACCGCCGCCTGGTGGACGGGATGGTGGGCACTCTGGAGTCCGTCTTTCCCAGCGTCCACGTGGTCGACGTCCCGGCGACCTTCAACTCGATCATCTTCGCAACGATGCTGCCGACGGACCCGGGAAATGTCGTGGAGAACCTGGATCGCCTTGCCCGTCAGAAATCGGATCCGCTGATCATTGACGTCCTGGTGCGAACGCTGGGGAATCTGCAGCCGACGCCGGACTCGCCGGTCGTCTTCACCGACGACCGGGCGCCGATCGAACAGCTGACCAATGCCGTCGCCCTGCGCTTTCTTCTGGCGGGAGATATGGACATCCTTCGATGACCGACAAACCGGAAGCCCGTCGCGCGGGTCGTGGACCGGCCTTCTTCAGGATCGGAACCGCCGTTCTTGTGCCGTTCGTTCTCGTGCTGACGAATGTGCGGCTGATGCTCACCCCCGGCTTCGTCTCGGTGGAATACGCCACGCCCGGGTTTCCGGCGGACACCTATGGTTTCACCCAGACCGAGCGCAAGGGTTGGGCAAACCTGTCGCTCGAGTACCTCCTTAACGATGCCGGCCTGGAGTTTTTCGACGACCTCCGCCTGGCGGATGACCAACCCCTCTATGACTTGCGCGAGCTCCGGCATATGGTGGATGTCAAGCGGCTCGTGCAGAATGCGCTGGCGGTGTGGGCGGTCTCGGTTGTCGCCCTGATTCTGTTGGTCGCGGTTGGGCGGCGCACGGCTGGATGGCAGGTCGTGAGACGCGGCTTATTCAACGGGGCAAGAATCACCTTGATCCTGATGGCGGGTCTTCTTGTTCTCGTCGTCGCGGCCTTTCCGCTGCTCTTTGAGTTCGGCTTCCACAGGCTCTTGTTTGACAGTGGTACCTACCTCTTCTCCTACTCCGACACCTTCATACGCCTTTTCCCGCTGCGATTTTGGCGGGACGCTTTCGGCTTGCTCCTGCTGCTCACCCTCGTGGAGTCTGCCCTGATCTTCGCCCTTACCCGGAAGCCTCGGAGCGGTGGTCCTGGAACCGCTCCCACATCCTGAGCCCTCCCCGCATGCAAGGTGGTGTCGTCTTCGTGAGGTAGTCGCCGGGGAGTGGGTGGGACTTCAGAGGGAAGGGAGGCGAAGCTACACTCGATGAATGTCAATGCGAGATGGCGGTCTTCCGCCGGCGACACGGGCACCGCACTGCACCGAGCGCAGAGCGGTGCAAGTGTCGCCCGCAAAGGGTGCCGGCGGCGCCGGGCTGTAGGCTCACAAGACCCGGCCTGCTGCGAAGAAGGTCGGGACGAACAACACTCGTTCGCCGCGCTGCCAGGCATCCCGATCGTGATCCTCAAGGGCGTCCAGGTCTGCCGCCGGGAGCCTGCCGGCCAGGTCGGCCCGCAAGGTTTCCCATTCAGGTGCGGAAGGTCCCGGCGTCGCATCGGCGTTCCACTCTCCGCCGAACACGCCGGCCGTGATCTCGGCCAGACCGGCCGCCGAGAATAAGGCTCGCAGTTTGCGCCCCATGCGGACATCGGCCCCTTGTGCCGCCAACGCCTCCGTCTGTCGCTCGCCGAGTCGGGCCAGGATCTGGGGAAAATCGATCCGGCAGGCGTGATCGGGCTCGGCGAAAGCGAGAATCCAGCCTCCAGGCCGAGTTACGCGTACGGCCTCGGCCAAGGCTTGAGCGGGATCCTCCAGCCACAGCAGGACATAGTGGAATGCAACGGCGTCGAAAGACGAGGTCGGGATCGGCAGGGCGTGTGCGTCGGCTCCAATCCAGGGTGATCGAGGGGCGTTCTTGGCGCCGTAGAGACACAGTTGCGGGTCGATGTCGAGGGCGAAGACGGTTCCGGCGATCGCGCTGGCCAGCTCACCGGCGATCGCCCCCGTTCCCGCCCCGACCTCGAGCAATCGCGTGACTCCCCCGGCGGTGACGCGTTCCAGCAGGCGTCGCCGCACTCCGGAGGTCCAGCTCGCTTGCTCCAGGTAGCGACGATGGATTCGCTGCAACTCCTCCGGCTCGACCATCGGCTGGACTCGAGTGGGGGGTCAGGCGGGAGAAGTTGGCGCAGCCAGCGCGTCGCGTTCCCAGAGTTGGAGAATCGAATCGCGCGTGAGGTTCCCCAGGACTTGTGCCTCGCCCTGCGTCGGCAGGACGTCCCCATCCGGCTCGACATACAACCAGCCCCGGCCGAAGTTCCTTCCACTCTCCTCCAATCGGATCGGGTTCTGGCTGGCGTACGGCACCGGCAGATCCCATACCAGGATCAGGGCCAGGTCCGCCATTTCCTGGCGCGCCGTACGCAAGGTGGTCTGGGCGGCGGCGCCAGGCGGGGCGCTGATCGACACGTGGGAGACCCCGATCGACTTCAGCTGGCGGAGGTCCGCTCGGATCGACGTCGTCGACGAGGGGTGGAGCGTAAGGTGCGCCGCGCAGAAGACGTCGGCTTTGACGGCGCGCTTCAGGCCGTGGAGCGACTCCGGGGCGTTCGGGTCGACAACGACCAGCAGGTGATCGACCCCCGCGCGCAACAGGCGGTCCAACCGTGATGCATCGGCCAGCCGGCCGCCCGAGGTGACAACGCCGCTGACCTGGCCCAGTTCTTCAGCGTGGCGGACAAGGTCCGGAAGATCCGCCCGGATCGTCGGTTCGCCGCCCGTAAACACGACGTGGGGTACGCCGGCCGACCAGGCCTGGCCGAGAATGGCTCTCCATTCATCGGTCTCGAGTTCGCGGTCGACGACACGCCGAGCCCGTGGATCGTGCACCGACTCGTCGCCGGTTCGGAACGTCAACGCCAAGTCGAGGCGGTACGGTGCCGAGGGTCGGTCGGCGAAGGGTTCGGCGCGTTCCATTCCCATGACGACGACCGGGTCCTGGTCTTCGCCTTCCGCCAACGCCTGAATCTGGTCGCGCACGAGGCTTCCGTCGCGCCGAGCCCGCCGGCGAGTGATTCGAAAACGTCGAGAGACCCATTCCGACGTTTCCTCGTCGTCGGTCCCCTGGAGCCAGCGCCAGGCATAGGCCGTTGCCGTCGGGTTCAAATGGAGAACGGTCGAGGCGTTGACGATGAGCAGTCCCCGTCCATCCGGTTCGACCCTCATATGGAGTCGATAAGGCGCGGCCGAGGGACGGGCGACCAGCCGATGGTACATCCCGGGAGGGACGACCGGCTGCGGCGGTGGTGGGGGAAAGATTCGGCGCAGGACGTGCGTCATCGACTCAACCTCCAACGGCCGGCTGCAGGCTAGGCGTCGACGCCCAGGCGATCGCCGCGGGCGAGACGGTCTGCGGGCTGAGCGGGCAGCCTCCCCCGCATTCTCCGACCAGCGCGCAGCTTCGGCACCCCTCCGCCATGTACTTCCTCTCACGCAGCCAGACGGATAGGTCGTGATTCCAGATCCTGTCCCAGGAGTCGACGAGGATATTCCCAACTGGCTGGTAATAGGATTGGCACGGGAGGACCGACCCGTCGGGCTCGACACACATATTGTAGCGAGCGGCGGTGCAGCCTTTAACTCCCAACTCGGCCTCGACCGGATCGAAGTGGCAATACTGAGTCGGGGTGTACCAGATCAGGCGCTGGCTGTGAGCGTCGGTTCGGGCCCGGACGTCGTGGAGCAGCGGGCCCAGAGCCCTCTCCGGGAGCCCGGAGCCAACTTCGGCGCCGGCGCCGGCATGGATCAAGGCATTGCAGCCCACTGTCGGGACGCCGAGACCGGCGAGGAAGTCGATCGTTTCGCCGATGCCACCGGCGTTTTCGGCGAGCAACGTCGTATTGGTCATCACGAAGACACTCGCCTCCAGGGCGTTGCGGATCCCGGCGACGGTCTGCTTCCAAGCTCCGCGGGTGCGAACCATCCGGTCGTGGATCTCCTCCCGACTCGACTCGAGGGTGATCTGCACATGGTCCAGCCCGGCGTCCGCCAAGGACCGCATGTACCCGGCGTCGGAGAGTCGGCGACCGTTGGTCAGCAGACCGACGACTTGCCCGAGGCGGTGGCTGTGTACGATCAGCTCGGCCAGATCGTCCCGCAACGTTGCCTCACCGCCCGTGAAGCAAATGTGAGGGACGCCCACCAGCCACAGGCGGTCCAGCACCCTATGCCAATCCCCGGTCGACAGTTCTGGGAAGGTGCGCGGCCGCGCGTTGTAGCAGTGCGCGCAATCGTCGTTGCAGCGGTAGGTCAACGCCAGGTCCATGCGGTAGGGAGCGCTCGGGCTGTCTGAGAACGGCGCGATCACCTGCAGGTCGAGGTCGTGAACCGCACAGACCGAATCGGGATCGAGCAGACCTTCCAGGTCCTCTCGAAACGCGGTGAAGTCGGCCGCCAACCTTCGTTGATCGGCGCGATACAGGCGGGAGAGCGAGCGCGCGGCGTCTTCGGCGTCGGCGCCTTCGAGCGCCAGAGCGGCCATGGAGGCGGCTGTGGGATTCAGGCGGTAGACGTGATTCGCGTTAACGAAAAGCTCGGCGCTGCCATCGGGTGCGCCGCGAAGATGAACCGTGGCGGTGCTGTGGGCAGAGGCGTGGCGGTAGGAGCGGAGCCGCGGCCGCGGTTCGCCGTGCGGGGGCGAGCGGCGCAAGCCTTCGAGCCAGCTCATCGGCCGCCTCCAGCGCATGCGCACGCACATCCAGCGCACGCGCAAGCGCAGGCGCATCCGGACCCGCCGCCGCTACGGCTGTAGGAACGGGTCACGGGCGGCGGGTTGGTCGTCTTGGCAACGTTCTGCGTGAAGGAGGCGACGTTCCCGACGAGCGCGCCGGCGCCGTTCTGGACACTGCGTGCGATCGAGGCGGCAAAGTCCGACCCGGGCAAATGGGGCAGGGACGCGCGCCCGACAGGCGCCGCGGTGTGGGCCACGGCCGGGGACCGGCCCGGGCTGAAGCTCCCCCACCAGGTCTGCAGGTAGACCGGGTCCCTCACAAACACTCGGCGAGTTCGTCCATCGAAATCATGGTCGAGCATCAGCCACTCGACGTCGTCCGTGTAGTGCTCGGACTTGACCTGCGGTGTCCCGGCCGCTTCGACCTGGGCCCAAGCCTTGCGCATGATGGATTGGTAGTACTCCCGCGTTTCTCGCAGGCTGAAGCCTTTCATCTTCGTCTGCACCGAACGCACCATATCGATCATCAAATCCGAGAAGGCGCTTTGTCGCGCGCGTAAGTCCTCCACCTGCGCAGCATCCAGGAACGCCTTCTCGTAGGCTCGCAGTTCGACGGTCGACCCGGGAACGGCCACCACCTTGAGCGGTTCCTCCTGGACGACCCGGGCCGCCTCCTTGCGCACGACGCCGAACAAGATCATCGTCAGCACCTTGTCGAGCCCGGTTTGGAGCAGTACGGCCGCCTCGACCGCCGTCAGGCCCCGCTTGATGCCGTGGCCCTCCACGGCGATCTTCGGCGGAAGATAGGCGAGCCGGGAACGGCGGCGGGCGAATGCAATGAGAGCGATGATCAACAAGATGGGCAGCACCGGAGTCGAACAGCTGGTCAGGGCGGCGACTCCGGCTATGACCGAAGCGATCACTCCCGACGCAGGGCGCTGCAAAGACTCGGCAGGGACGAAATCGGAAGGGAAGGAAGCTCCGAAGACATACTGCGTGAAGGGGTTGGCGGAGGTGTCCCGCCATAGGTAGAGGATTCGTCCGTCCTGGTCGAACCCCACGGCCGGGTCACCCGAAGGCCAGCCACCGGTCGGGGTATGCCAGCGCGGTTGATCGGGCTGGATCCCCGGTGGAAGATGAAACGAGACCGTCAGATCGGTTCCCCCGTGGGCAAACTGATTGTCAAACCAGCTCGGCGAGAACTTGGCGCTGGCGTATCCGGCCTCGTCGCCAGAGTAGAGGACTCCGCCGACGCGCGGAATCTCGACGATCACTTCTCCCTGTCCTCCAGGGGGGATGGCCAGCCCTCCCAGACCGACGGCGATCCCGGGATCGACATAAGGCGAGGTCTCGATCGAGGACAGTGGCTGGCCGCCCACCCAGGCGCGCACCGACCCCAGGTCGTAGTCGGACGTGGGAAGGCCCACGTCGACGAAATCGATCGGTGAGGCCCCGGGGTCGTTGGCGAAGAGGATGCGGTAGACCAACCGCATCGAGCCGTCGGTCTCGAGGAAAACGTCGACCGCCTCCTGGGGAACCTGGAAAGAGTAGGTCTGGGCCGCCGCGGGAAGGACCACAGCCGACAAGGCCAGCAACGTCGCCGTCAACACCAGTAGTCGCGTTCGCATCACGTGGACCCCCGGAAGCACCTTGCCCGAGCTTCAAGCTCGCTGTAAGGTCGCATCGGCGCCTACCACTTGGGCTCTTCCTCGAGTTGATAGGAGGTGCCGCAGTAGGGGCAATGGACGACGGCCGCGCCTGCCACGACCTTGACGTTGTCTGTGCTGAGGGCGCCGCCGCAATTGCGGCAGATCATCTTTTCCAGGCTGACGTCGCCTGAGAGCTCGACCCTTTGAATGATCTCTTGCGGCCCCTCTCCGCCGGCTCGCCGGCGACCGCCCAACCAGATCAGCGCCAAACCCAGCCCAATGCTGACCAGGCCGACGAGAATCCAGCCCGATGACCCCTGCGGACTGAAGGCGCCCCATACAAAGAGGACGCCAAAGAAGATCAGGATGGCCGCGGCGATATAGGCGATGATTCGTGCAGCATTCATGGCCCGCGTCGACCTCCGGTTCTGCGAGGCAGTCTAGCAAAGGGGAAGGGAGGCGGCAATGGACGAAGGACACCTTTGCCTGTCTGAATTCTCCAGGCCCGTCGCTTCGCAGCGGAGAAGACGGCGGCCGGCCCGGGATCCGATGAAGGTGACAAGGCGTTCCGCATGGCCGGGCGAGTTCGCCGAGGTGTGCATAGCCTCCAAAGGCTGCCCACCGGCCGGATCTGGGTGGGAAGAAACACGTGGCTCCCGCCGTAGACGAAGTCGTCTCCGGTCGAGCCTCGCAGCGATTCGGCTTTCCCGAGTATTCACGATCCCACGCAGCGAAAGGATCATCGACGGAAGAGCGTATAATCGTTAGGATGGCCCCCTCCAGCGCTGCCCGAGCAGCTGAGCTCCGCAGTCTGCTCAATCTTCACAGCCACCGCTACCACGTCCTCGACGCGCCGGTCATCAGCGACGCGGAATACGACCGCCTCTTTCAGGAATTACAGGCTCTGGAACAGGCCGACCCAAGTCTGAGGACACCGGATTCCCCTACGCAGCGGGTGGGTGGAGGAGTGGCGGCCGGCTTTACTCGGGTCGTGCATCCGGCCCCAATCCTCAGCTTGAGCAACGCCTATGCCGCCGCAGAGGTGCAGGCCTGGCTCGACCGGGCGATCCGGATCGATCCGCGGGCAGCCGAGGCGAGCCTGGTTGTCGAGCCAAAGCTGGATGGCCTCACGGTCGTGCTGACCTATGAAAGGGGGGTCTTCACGCTCGGAGCGACCCGCGGAGACGGTGAAGCCGGCGAGGATGTGACCGCCAACTTGCGGACCGTGAGGAACTTGCCGCTTGTCATTCCGGTCCGGCCAGACGGTCCGTCGGCGCCTGCCCGTCTGGTCGTCCGAGGAGAGGCATTCATCCCGGTCGCTGAGTTCGAGGCGATGAACGAGCGCCTGCGCCAGGCCGACGAGCGGACCTTCGTCAACCCCCGCAACGCCGCTGCCGGGGCCCTGCGCCAGCTCGACTCATCCCTGACCGCCTCGCGGCCGATCCGGTTTCTGGCGTATGCCATTGTGGCCGGTTCGGGATCGCTCCCCGATACTCAATACAAGACCCTCCAGTTCCTCCGCGACCTCGGCTTCCCCGTGGCGGATGGGATCCGGCTCTGCCGCACCCTGGACGAGGCCATCGCCTTCGCTGAGGAGTCGGCCGCTCGCCGCAGCGAGTTTCCCTTCGAGGCCGATGGGATGGTTATCAAGATCGACGATCTCAGGCTCTCCGAAAGGCTGGGCGTCGTCGGCAAGGACCCGCGCGGGGCGATCGCCTTCAAGTTCCCCGCCGTGACCGTGACCACCCAACTTCTGGAGATCGGCGTGAATGTCGGACGGACAGGGGTGATCACACCCTACGCCATTCTCGAGCCGGTTCAGGTGGGCGGTGTCGTCGTGCGGCAGGCGACTCTCCACAATTTCGACTTCGTCGCCGAGAAGGACATCCGCATCGGCGATCGAGTTCTCCTCAAGCGCGCCGGTGAAGTCATCCCGTACATCATCGGGCCGGTGACTGAGGCCCGCACCGGGAAGGAACGACGCTACAGCTTGCCTCGAGTTTGCCCGTCGTGTAAGGAGCGACTGCAGCGCAGCGAAGGCGAAGTGGCCCTGTACTGCGTCAACGCCGCCTGCCCCGAGCAATTGGTGCGTCACCTGGAGCATTTCGCCGGTCGCAGTGCGATGGACATCGAGGGGTTGGGGATCAAAGTCGCCGACCTGCTCGTCGCCGAAGGCCGGGTGAAGGACGTGGCGGATTTGTACCGTCTGACCCCCGACGCTCTGCTCAGCCTGGAAGGTTTCGCCGAGCGCCGGGCGGAGAACCTGATCCGGGCGATTGACGCTTCGCGCGCCCGCCCTCTAGCGCGCTTGATCAACGCCTTGGGGATTCGAGGGGTGGGGGAGACCGTCGCCGCCGATCTGGCCGAGCATTTCGGCGATCTCGGAGCCCTGGCGGCCGCCAGCCGCGACGAAATCGAGGCGATCCCTGGCCTTGGCCCCGAGACGGCCGACGCCATCACCGGATGGTTCGGTCAAGCGCGCAATCGCAAGGTGCTCGACAAGCTTCGGACGGCGGGCGTCTGGCCGCTGGCGCGCCGTCCGGCGCGGGTGGTACGACAGCCCCTTCAGGGGCTGACCTTCGTCATCACCGGAACCTTGCCCAACCTGAGTCGCCAGGATGCCAAGGCGCTCATCGAGAAGCATGGGGGCAAGGTAGCTGTGAGCGTCAGTGGTCGGACCGACTTTGTCGTGCTGGGTGAAGAGCCGGGTTCCAAGGCCGAGAAGGCGCGGGCGCTCGGCGTAAAGACGATCGGTTCGGCCGAGTTGAACCGACTGATTCAGCGGGGGTGAGCCGTCGCCGTTAAGATGAGGTCACCGGAGGAGACCGGTATGGACTGGATCCCGGCCGAAGACAGCATTCGCAAGCGCATCCAGGCGATGTGCGCGCGCGTGGAGGCTGTGAATCGAGAAGGGGTTTACTTCTACAACATGCCGGTGGCCGAGCTGCGGGGCGGGGCCCGGGTGGTCGTCAACGGCCGCGAGATGAAGATGTTCGCCTCCTACAGCTACCTGGGGTTGATCGGCCACCCTCGCATCGGACGGGCCGCCCGTGACGCCATCGACCGATTCGGCACCGGCACGCATGGGGTGCGGTCGTTGGCCGGAAGCCTGACCATCCATCGCGAGTTGGAGGAGATGATCGCCGGGTTCAAGGGGACGGAGGATGCCATCACTTATTCCTCCGGCTACGTCACGAACCTGACGACGGTGTCGACCCTTGTCGGGCGTCACGACACGGTGTTCTGCGACAAGCTGAACCACGCCAGCATTGTCGATGGCTGCCTGCTTTCGGGCGCCAAGTTCGTGCGCTTCCGCCACAATGACATGGACGATCTGGAACAGCATCTGAAGCATTCGTCGTCCGCTCAAGCCCGGCTCGTCGTCGCCGACGCCGTCTTCAGCATGGACGGGGACATCCTTCGCCTGCCCCGGCTGGTGGAGATCTGCCGCAAGTATCACGCCTGGTTGATGATCGACGAGGCCCATTCGCTGGGCGTGTTGGGCGAAACCGGTCGCGGCATCGAGGAGCACTTCGGCCTTCCCGGTTCGATCGACATCAAGATGGGCACGCTGAGCAAGACCATCCCCAGCGTCGGGGGTTACATCGCCGGCGCTTCCGACATGATCACGTATCTGCGGCATCAATCGCGCGGTTTCCTATTCTCCGCCGCCCTGCCGCCGGCCCAGGCCGCCGCCGCGTTGGAGGCGTTCCGGGTGATCGAAGACGAGCCCTGGCGGGTGCAGGCCGTGCAGCGGAATGCCGCCCACTTCATCGAATCGGTCCGGAGCCAGGGTCTGGATACGCTGCACACCGAAACCGCGATCGTCCCCGTCTTGTGCGGCACCGACGACCGGGCTTTCCGGATGACCTCCGAGGTCCAGAAGAAGGACATCTTCGTCTTGCCCGTCGTGTCGCCGGCGGTGCCGGAGGGGTTGGCCCGGCTTCGGGCGACCGTCACGGCCGCTCACGAGCCGGAAGAGATCGAAGCTGCTTCCAACGCCTTTGCCGAAGCCGGCCACAAGGTGGGCATTCTATAGGGAACCGCAGAGGAACCTCTCGCCCCACTCTCCGACGACCGCTACGCTGAGAGAGCACAGACACGCAGGTAGCCGTGGCGGAAAGGTCCGGGGGTGGGGGGTAAGACCCGCCGCGTTCGTTCTAAGGCAAGCTGCTTGGCGGCGGCCCGATGGGCCGGCTACTCCAATGTCGAACTCAGGAAAAGTCATACGGCTTCGCCGAGGGCGGGAGCGCTCCCTTCTTCAGGGTCACCCCTGGCTTTTCTCGGGAGCGGTCGAGCGGGTCGAGGGCGATCCGGGCCCTGGCGACACTGTCGAGGTGGTGGACTCCGCCGGTCGGTGGTTGGCACGCGCCGCCTATTCGCCCGCCTCGCGCATCGCTTGTCGGGTGTGGACCTTTGATCCTGACGAAGAAATCGACGAGGGGTTGATCCGCCGAAGGCTAGAGGCCTCTCTCGATCGACGCCGGGAGCTTGCCTCCGATGCGCGGGTCACCGCCTATCGAGAGGTCCATGCCGAATCCGACCTGCTCCCTGGGGTGATCGTCGACCGCTACGGCGAGACCCGCGTCCTTCAACTGCTGACGCCGGGAGGCGACCGTTTCCGAGAGGCCTTGCTGGATGCGCTTCGTTCGCGCGGGGATTGCCAGGGCATCTTCGAGCGTTCCGACGGCGACGCCCGCGCCCTCGAGGGTCTCGAGCCCCGGCGCGGCGTGGCCTGGGGCGAGGCACCTCCGGCCCTGACGCGCGTCGAGGAATACGGCCTCGCCTTCTGGGTCGACCTGGCCGAAGGACACAAGACGGGTTTTTACCTGGATCAGCGCGAGAGTCGCCGTCTGATCGCGGGGGGATTACAGGCGGAGGAGGTCCTCGACGCGTTCTGCTACACCGGGGGTTTCACGGCCGCAGCCTTGCGGTCCGGCGCCCGGAGCGTTTGTGGCATCGACAGCTCGCGACGATCGTTGGAGCTCGCCGGAGAGAATGTCCGCCTGAACGGATTCGATCTGGGGGCGTGCGAGTTCATCGAAGGCGACGTATTCCATGAGCTGAGGCGCCTGAGGGATCAGGGGCGATCTTTCGACGCTGTCGTGCTCGACCCGCCTCGCTTCGCACCGACCGCAAGTCAGGTGCAGCGGGCAGCCCGCGGTTACAAGGACATCAATCTGCTGGCCATCAAGTTGTTGAGGCCGGGCGGACGGCTCTTCACCTTCTCGTGCTCGGGAGGCGTCGGGCCGGAGCTCTTCGAGCAGATCGTGGCCGGAGCCGCGCACGACGCCGGGTCACATGTCGTCGTCGAGGCCTGGTTGGGGCAGCCCAGCGACCACCCGGTGGGAATGCACTTCCCGGAAGGGCGCTACCTCAAGGGGCTGATCTGCCGCAAAGGAATGACGGCCTGGTATCCGTCGGCGGAGGGAAAGCGTTCGACGGCGGCATAGGGCACGACGCCCTGGCACCGTTTCGGTGCCCTGACGAGGGCACCGTTTCGCCCTCTACACCCCTTCGGGTGTCCCCAGGGGACAGGGCACCGTTTCGCCCTCTACACCCCTTCGGGTGTCCCCAGGGGACAGGGCGCCACGCCCTTCGGCGCACACCCAGGGTGCACCCGAAGGGGTGCCCGAAGGGGTGAGGGCGGCGTCCTGGTGTGCCGTGCGCTACGTAGTCATGTCCGGGCCGCCCTTTGCCTTCGCCAGCTTCTGACGCATGGAGACCCCCGTCGCATGTCGGTGCAACCTCTCCACGCGGGCCGCGGCTCCCGCATCCCCTCGCTCCTCCAGTCGTTGGGCCATCGACAACAGCGTGTTCAGGAACTCTTGATCTACACCGTCTTTGGCCTCATCGATGCGCCGGAGGGCAGCGGCGTCATCGTTCTCGGATAACACCTCCTGGGCCAGGCGCAGGCCGCTGGGGAGGCTTTCCGCGATGATTTCTCGCAGGCGCCGGTCGATCTCGGTCAAACGGTTGAGGGTCGCTGCGTTCCCACGTTCACGCGCCGCTTGAAGGTTGGCCGAGAGCAAAGAGAGAAACAACTCGTCCACGGCCGGGAGGGCGGCTTGCAGCGCCTCCTCCAAGTCCTCCGCCTGGACCAACATCTGGAGAACCGCGCCGGCTTCGGCCAAGCGGGCTTCCTGAACGGCGTCGATCTCTTGCGTCATCTTCAGGAGGCGATCGCGAACCTCGGTCAGCCGGGCCTTGTCCTCCCCCCGGGCGTGGTCGACACGCTCGCTCAACATCTGAAAGAAGCCGTAGTCGAGCGCCGGCCTAGCCAGGCTCACCAGAGCCGACTGCCGGTCCTCGTTGGGAGCCTGCATGATCAAATCGAGGACGGCTTCGCGTGTCAGCGGTTCGGGGAGCCGGCTGAGGCTTTCGGCGGCGGCCTGGACCTCGGCCTGGCGGGCGGCCATGACCTTGCCGTACGACGTCAGGTCGAGGGCGTGCTGCAACCGTTCTCCGAGGGCCTGAGCGGCACGCGCATCACGGGCGGTCTGAAGCGTCAGACTCGCCAGCCGGAAGAAGGACTCGTCGAGTTCCGAGTCGTGGGCGGCGACGAATCCGGGCAGCATCTCGTCCGACGTCCGGATCAGGTCCTCCAGCAGGCGGAGACGATCGCGCTGCTCGTCGAGCTGCTCGCGGGTGATGCCGTCGGCCTGAAGGACGCGTTCGACAAGACCCTGCATGGTCAGAACTGCCTGGGGCTGCAACAGGTAGCCCTTGCGCCGCTCGGGGGGTAAATGGCCGATGGCCTGGTTGATCAACTGGCCGATCAACCGCTCCTGTTCGTTCTTCGGCAGGTTGATCTCGACCGGCACATAGGTCAGCAGCAGCTCGTGGGACGGGTCGTGGTAGACGAGGGGCGCAGCCAGCTGACCTTCCCAGCTGCAGACAGGGCAGCGTACGTGATTCAGCGCGCCGCTGAGCAAGCGCGCCTTGGAACCGGGATCGCGCTCGGCATCGATCAGCTGCTCGATTCGGATCGAAAGAGGGGACTTACAGTTTGGGCAGCGGAGGTTGGATAAGGCCAAGGCGGTCCTCTTAGGGTAAGGTTAGGCGCGCGGCAGGGAGAAACAGAGCCGGGCACCTTGTCGAATGCGTGGATCGACCCAGATGCGTCCCCCGTGGGCCTCGACGATCGCCTTAGCGAGGAACAGGCCGAGCCCGGCCCCCTTGGTATTGCGTGCCACGTCCGGCGAACGAAAGAAGCGATCGAAGATGTGCGGCGCGTCAGCAGGGTCGATCCCGGCCCCCTGGTCGGAAACGCACACGACGACTTCGGCGGGCTTCCCTTCGGCTTGGAGACGGATCTCGCTCCCCTCCGGCGAAAACTTGACGGCGTTCGAAAGCAGATTCGTCACAACCTGGCTCAGGCGCTGCTCATCGGCGCGAACGTCAGGTAGATCGGGGGGGACGTCGGTCTTGAAGGTATGCGTTGTGGCCTGGGTGCGGAACCGCTCCACGACCTGCTCGAGCAGCGGCGGCAAGGAGATTTCGGCCAAGTCGAGGGCCAAGGCCCCGGCCTGTAGACGGGAGGCATCGAGAAGGTCATCGATCAAGGAGGCCAGATGGTCGGCTTCGTCCTCGATCACGGCCAGGCTGTCGCGCACGACGGCCGGATCCCAATCCGCGTCATCGCGCCGAAGCGTCCCCACGTAGCCTTTGATCAGCGCCACCGGGGTGCGCAGCTCGTGGCTGACGATCGAGATGAAGGTGCTTTTGAGCTCCTCCGCTTCACGAAATCGGGTGATATCGCGGAGATTGGCGATGATGCTGACCAGCCGCCCTTCCGGGGTCAGGGTCGGGGCGTAGGTGATCCCCAGGCTGACCACGCCTCCGTCGCGCCGCAACAAATCGCCCTCCAGGTACAACGTCGCCTGCGGCGAGAGCGGCCAGCCATCGGCCTCCGCCTCTTCCAACGTCGGACCGGGCTCCCGCCGCAGCCAGCGCAGCACGTCTTCGTGGCGCAAGCCGATGACGTCATCCGGTGAATAGCCGGTGAGGCGGACGCACGCTCGGTTGAACCGTTGAATCCGATGCTGCGGGTCGAGCAGCAAGATTCCGTCAGCGGAGGACTCGAGGATCGTATCCAGGTACTGATTCTGGCGGCTGACTTCGGTGTACAAGCTGGCGTTGCTGACGGCGATGGCCGCTTGTGAGGCAAAGGATTGCAGCAGGCGGCGGTCCTCGGCCGAGTAGCTTCCCTGATAGGAGCGGAAGACGAAGATCACGCCGATGACAACCCCTCGCGCGATCAGCGGCAGGCCGACTCCGTCGAGCAGGCCCATGCTGGCCGCCCGCGTCATTCGCTGCAGGCGCCGGTTGACCTCCGGCAAGGCAAAACGAGCCGGGTCGCCATGGTCTGGGATGTCGCTCAACAAAGGGTCGAGCTCGCGCAAGAATTCGCTTCGGATGCCGTGCGAAGCAGCGATGCGCCAGCCTCCGCTCGCCTCAGACGCGCCGGAAGGGTTGTCTTCGCGCAGCGCAACGAGCGCGGCGTGGCTCGACAGGAGCTGGGTGGCCACACGCAGGATCCGGGCCAGGACGACCCCCAGGTCCAGCTCCTCCGTGATCAGCCGATTGATTTCGAGGAGTTCGTCGCGCTGGCGGACGCGGTAGTCAGGCAGCATGGTCCGGTATCCCGTTCCGGCTGGCGGCGCCGTGTTCCATGACCTTGCAGTTGATCCGAGGACCGTCCGCCTCATTACGCCTGGGCCAGCTCACGGTCGTCCCAACCGTAGTCCTCCACAGTTGAAGGAGAAGGGCGAGGTGGGTTAGGGGTCGAGGCGAGCCGTGGGGCGCTGCACCGAGGCCTCCGAATGGAGACGCACCCGGTCGCGACGGATGAACGACCGCCAAGTCAGAGTTCAGTCCAATCCATGAGCCTCTGCCTCGCCGATCGCCGAATCAAGGACTTGCAGACCTTCATCGAGCAGGCGCCGGGGGATGTTGAGGGCCGGCGACACGCGGATCGCACTCTCGCCACAGCCCAGCAGCAAGAGGCCATGGCTGAAGGCGCGGTCGAGGATGCGATCGCGCAGGCGTGTTGCAGGGTCTTTCGTCTGGCGGTCCTTGACGAATTCAACGCCGATCATCAGGCCCTTGCCGCGTACGTGGCCGATGCTGGGATGCCGGCACTGCATTTCTGCCAGGGCATCCATCGCGAACGTCCCGAGTTCGGTCGCATTTTGCAGCAACCCGTCTTCGATCAGATCGATGGTCGCCAACGCGGCCACGCAGGCCAGTGGGTTGCCCCCGTAGGTGTTTCCATGGGCGCCCTGCGGCCAGTCCATGATGCTCGCTCGGGCGATCATCGCCCCCAGCGGAACGCCGGAGGCGATTCCCTTGGCCGAGCATACGATGTCGGGCTCGACGCCCCAATTCTCGACGGCCCACCACTTCCCGGTCCGTCCCATGCCGGTCTGGACCTCGTCGGCGATGAGCAGAATCCCGTACTTGTCGCATAAGCGACGCAGGGCAGGGAAGAACCCGTCCGGCGGGACAATGTAGCCGCCTTCACCTTGAATCGGCTCCACCAGGATCGCAGCGCACTCGTCGGGAGGGATCGCCCGCGCCAGGACCACGTCCTCAATATAACGGACGACCGTCTGTCCGTAGTCTTCGCCATTCATCGCCAGGACAGGTCGGTACGGGTCGGGGAAGGGCACGTGGGCGACGCCGCCCATGACCGGAAGGAAGCCCTGGCGCTGGAGAGGCTTGCTGGAGGTAAAGGCCAGGGCGCCCATCGTGCGGCCGTGGAAGGCCCCGTAGAAACCTATGAACTGCGTCCGTCCCGTGTGATGGCGGGCCAGCTTGATCGCCGCCTCGACGGCTTCCGCCCCCGAATTACCCAGAAAAACCATAGCCGACTCTGTGAAAGGGGCGATGGCGGCCAGGCGCTCCGAGAGATCAACCCAGACCGGATGGTAGTAATCAGATGATATGTGGATGAATTTCTGCGCCTGTGCTGTGACAGCCTCGACCACCTTCGGATGGGAGTGTCCGGTGGAGCACACCGCGATCCCGGCCGCCAGGTCGATGAACCGGTTCCCGTCGACGTCCCAGGCCTCCGAGCCTTTGCCGTGATCCATGACAAACGGCGTGGCGCGCGGGTAGGAGGGGGAGACGACAGCGCGGTCGCGGTCGAGGATTTCCCGGGCTTTGGGTCCGGGCAGGTTGTAGGTCTTCACCGAAACGGACCTCCTGGGTCGTCTTTTCGGCCCGCCGTCGGCCTGCGCCAGCCGGTGGACGCCCCATTCATGGGCATTCGCCGATCCGGCAAGGGAGTCCAGGTCCGATCCATCGTGGCCTGGACCGATAATTATAGCATCGGCGCTTGGTTCGCCGTCTCTTCCGGTGTATATACGAGAGTGAAGGCACCTTCGCCTCTGACGTCATCGAAGGGAGCAGCTGCATGGACGAACGGCCCTGGCTCAAGCACTATGACCCCGGCGTTCCACACCACATCGACCTGCCACCCGTGCCGCTCCACCGGTTCCTGGAGGACGCCGCCAAGGCCTACCCAGACCGTCCATGCACCGTTTTCAAGGGCCGTGCCGTCTCTTACTCGGAGATGAACGCACTGGCCGACCGCCTCGCGGCGGCCCTCGTAGAGCTCGGGGTGAAGATAGGGGACCCGGTCGCCATCTTCATGCCCAATTCCGCCCAGTTTGTGATGGCTTTCTACGCCATCCTCAAGGCGGGGGGTGTCGTCGTCGCGACGAATCCGCTCTATTCCGGTCGAGAAATCGAGCACCAGCTCAACGACGCCGGGGTCGAGATCATGCTGGTGATGAGCAACTTCTATAGGACCGTCAAGGGCGTCCAACCGAAGACTCGGCTGCGCCGGCTGATCGTCACCAACATCAAGGAGTATCTCCCGGGTCTGATGCGGATTCTCTTCACCGTGGCCAAGGAGAAGAAAGGCGGGCACCAGGTGACCCTGACCGAGGGTGACCTCTGGCTGCAAGACGTTCTCGCCGGCCACGAAAAGAGCCCGCGCCCGGCGGTCAACGTCGGCCCCGACGACGTCGCCCTGTTCCAATACAGCGGCGGGACCACCGGGATCTCCAAAGCTGCGGTGGCGACGCACCGCAACCTGGTGGCCAACACGCTGCAAATCAGCAAGTGGATGACCGAGTGTCGCGATGGGCAGGAGACGGTCTTGATGGCCATCCCCCTGTTTCACGTCTACGGGATGGTGGCCGGGATGTCTTTCGCCGTCGGCAGCGGCGCCTCGATGGTGATGATCCCGAATCCGCGCGACCTGAAGGACGTCCTCGAGAACATCGACAAGTACCAGCCGACGGTCTTCCCGGGCGTCCCGACCATGTACAACGCCATCAACAACCACCCGGACGTCGCAGCCGGAAAGTACAGGGTCACCTCGATCAAAGCCTGTATCTCCGGCTCGGCCCCGTTGCTGCGAGACACCAAGGATCGCTTCGAGTCCCTCACCGGCGGGAAGCTGGTGGAGGGGTTCGGCCTGTCGGAGGCCCCGACGGCGACCCACTGCAACCCGCTGCTGGGCGAGAACCGGGCCGGCTCGATCGGGATGCCGCTGCCGGACGTCGAATGCCGGATTGTCTCGCTCGATGACGGGGAAACCGTGCTGGGGATAGGCGAGATCGGTGAACTGGCGATCCGCTCGCCCAACGTGATGCGCGGTTATCACAACATGCCGACCGAAACGGCGAACTCCCTCCGGAACGGATGGCTCTTCACCGGCGACATCGCACGCATGGATGCCGACGGCTACTTCTACATCGTCGACCGCAAGAAGGAGCTGATCAAGCCGGGTGGGTTCCAGGTGTGGCCGCGTGAGGTGGAAGAGGAGATCGCCAAGAACCCCAAAGTGCTCGACGTGGGTGTGGCCGGCATCCCGGATGCGTACCGCGGAGAAACGGTCAAGGCCTGGGTCGTGGTTCGGCCGGGGGAGACTCTGACCGAGGACGAAGTCAAGGCCTGGTGCCGCGAGCGGATGGCGGCGTTCAAAGTCCCGACCCAGGTGGAGTTTCGCAGCGAGCTGCCTAAGACGACGGTCGGGAAGATCCTGCGTCGCGAGCTCGTGCGGCAGGACAAGGAGAAGCAGACGGCATAAGGACCCCTTGTAGCCGCAGGCTCTAGCCTGTGTCCTCCGCAGCCTGACCCCTCGCTGCGCTCGGGGCGCTACGCGAGGCTGCGGCTACAACGCGTCCTAGGCGGGGGTCGCCTCGGGCAATGGGACCGGCGTGCCGCTGATCTTGGGCTGGACGGGATGCCCGAAAATCGAGGCGAAGACATCCCCGTCGATCGTCTCGACCTCGATCAGCCGGCGGGCGATGTTATCGAGCTGGGGCCGGTAGTCGTTGAGGATGCGCTTGGCGCGAGCGTAGGATTCTTCCACCAGCGCCCGCACGGCGGTATCGATCCGCTCGGCGACCGTCTCCGAATAATCGCGTTGCTCGGAGATCTCGCGGCCGAGGAAGATCAACTCTTCCTTCTGCCCATAAGTCAGCGGCCCGAGATCGGGGCTCATCCCGAGGCGTGTCACCATGTTGCGGGCCAGGCGCGTGACGCGCTCCAGGTCGTTGGCGGCGCCGGAGGTGATGTCGCTGAAGACGATCTCCTCCGCTGCCCGGCCGCCCAGCAGCATCGCCATATCGGCCTTGAGCTTGTTGCGCGACATGAGGATGGTGTCTTCCGCCGGCAGGGCCATCGTGAAGCCGCCCATCATTCCGCGGGCGATGATGCTGACCTTGTGAACCGGATCGGCGTCGGGGATGACATGCGTCACCACAGCGTGGCCTGCCTCGTGGTAAGCGACGATGCGCTTCTCTTCCGGGCTGATGATCCGGCTCTTGCGCTCCGGTCCGGCGATGACACGCTCGATCGATTCCTGGAACTCCGACGGGCCGATGCTCTTCTTGTTGCGCCTGGCGGCCAGGATGGCGGCCTCGTTCACCAGGTTCTCGAGATCGGCGCCGACGAAACCGGGCGTCGACTTGGCGATCTTCTCCAGGCTGACCTGCTCCTCCACCGGCTTGCCCTTGCTGTGGACCATCAGGATCTGCTCCCGCCCCCGCATATCGGGTCGGTCGAGGATCACGCGCCGGTCGAAGCGGCCCGGCCGCAGCAGGGCCGGATCCAAGACGTCGGGGCGGTTGGTCGCCGCCATGATGATGACGTTGGTATCGGTGTTGAACCCGTCCATTTCGACGAGAAGCTGGTTCAGGGTCTGCTCGCGCTCGTCGTGGCTTCCGCCCAGCCCGGCGCCGCGCTGCCGTCCGACGGCATCGATCTCATCCACGAAGACAATGCACGGGGAGTGGCGCTTGGCCTGATCGAACAGGTCGCGCACACGGCTGGCACCGACGCCGACGAACATCTCGACGAATTCCGATCCCGAAATCGAGAAGAAGGGAACGCCGGCCTCCCCAGACACGGCCTTGGCCAGCAAGGTCTTGCCGGTCCCTGGAGGTCCGATCAGGAGAACGCCCTTGGGAATGCGCGCACCGAGGCTGATGAACTTCTCGGGCTCCTTGAGGAACTCGACGACCTCTTGGAGTTCCTCCTTGGCTTCTTCGACGCCGGCAACGTCCAAAAAGGTCACCGACGGTTGGTCGCCGGTGAACATCCGCGCCCGGCTCTTGCCGAAGGCCATCGCCTGGTTGTTCGTGCCCTGGGCCTGGCGCAGCATGAAGAAGATCAGCCCGACGACGACCAATCCCGGCAGCAGGTAGGTGACAAGACTCAGGACCGTGTTCCAATCGCTCGGTTGCTTGATCTCCCAAACGACGGCGGTCGAGGCGAGTTGCGCCGGCGTGACGCCCAAATCGAGAAGCTGCTCGACGGCGGTCGCCGTCGGTTCCTTGCGCGTGACTCGCCGGTCGCCATTGGCAAAGACGACCTCCAATTCATTCTCGTCGACGATTACGCGTTTGACCTCGCCGCGCTGGATGGCTTCGGCCAGTTGGTTGAAGTAGTACGGCTCGGCCTGGGTCTGGGTCGAGCGGAACTGGATGACCAGCGCCGCAACGATCAGCAGAAGTATGAGCAGGACGGCGGTGTTCCGTCCACGCGGTGAATTCACCCTGTCCTCCTCGGGGCCGCCCGCTCCGACGACTTCTGGCGGACGACCCGCAAATTATACCGCACCGATCCGAACGTCCGTCGGAGAGTCAGGTAAGGGGGCAACTGGGGTATCTCAAGCAGGCCCAGAGCCAAAGCGGGATCAGCCCGCCCAGCGCCAGGAACGCCAGCAAACCCAGCGCAACCGCGATCCAATCCAGGCTTTCGGCACCCGCCCTCGGCATCGCCGTCGTCGGAGCCTCTGGACTCGTGGGGACCCTCGCCGCGGAGGAAGAGGCTGGAGCGGCCGCGGCCGACGGAAGCAATCTCGTGAGCACGAGGCCCAACTGATCGGCCGTCCGATATCGCGCCGACGGCTCTTTGGCCAGAACTTTGAGAATGATCTGGTCGAGAGCGGCCGGGACCGACGGATTCAGCGAGCGCGGGGAGGGCGGGGCGGCCGCCAGGTGCATCTCGGCCAGCTTTTCGGCGTCAGGCGCCAGGAAGGGAAGGCGCCCCGTGAGGGCTTCGAAGAGGATGACGCCGAGGGAATAGACGTCGGTTGCAGGCGAAGGCGGCCCGCCGGCGGCCTGTTCGGGAGCGAAGTACTGCGGGCTTCCCCACACGAATTCCGCGCGTTCGGCGGGGTCGATCGTCGACAAGGCGCGTGAGATTCCGAAGTCCGCGATCTTCGTGCGTCCGTCGGCGTCCACCAGGATATTCTGCGGCTTCAGGTCGCAGTGGACCAGGCCCGCCCGATGCGCGTAGCCAACCCCGGCGCAGGTCTGAGTCATGATCTCCAAGGTCTCGTCCACGTTCAAGATCTGGCGCCGGCGCATCAGCGTCTTGAGATCGGTTCCACCGACCAGCTCCATGACAAGGAAATACTGGTTGGCATCGGCGCCGAAATCGTGAATCGTGACGATGTTGGGGTGGGATAGGTTAGCTGCCGCCCGCGCCTCCTGCAGAAAGCGGGCGTGAAAGGCCTTGTCGGAAATCAGATCCTGGCGCAGGAGCTTGACCGCCACCTGCCGCTGCAACTGCAGGTCGCGCGCCTGGTAGACGTGGGCCATACCGCCGGTTCCCAGCCGGTTGAGCAGCTGGTAGCGTCCGGCCAGAGTCGTGCCCTGTTGTAGATCGCTCACGACGCGGCATTGTAAGGCCGCGGCGGATTCTCGGCAACGTCACAGCATTCCTGCCACAGGGGCGAAGCAGACCTGCCCTCCTCGCCAGGACGCCGCAACGGCGTCCTCGACAGGACGCCGCAACGGCGTGGACGGGCGTGGCCAGCTTCCCTCGCAGGGCTCCGGAGCCGTGCTTCGTGCCGTCGGGGGTCCGTCGGCTATAATCCGGCGAAGGAGTCGGCCGGATGCGGTTGGCATGGCTAGTCCACAATCCAGCTGCCGGACGATTCCCCTCGAGCTCCCTCGTTCAGCGCGCATCGTCGGTTTTCACTTCTCGCGGCTGGTCGGTCCATCTGGAAACTGCGCGTCAGCGCGATCACCTGAAAGACCTCATTCGCCGTTCCGTCGAAGCCTCGGCCGAGGCACTGATCGTCGCCGGCGGAGACGGCACGGTGGGCATGGCCGCCAGCCTCCTTCGCGGCACCCAAACGGCCCTCGGGGTGATACCGACCGGCACGGCCAACGTCTGGGCGCGCGAGGTCGGCCTGCCCATGGTCAGCCTCGCCCGTCCGAACACGGTGGACCGGGTGGCGGTCGAGTTGGCGGAGGGAATCGTCCGACGGGTCGATCTCGGGGAGGCCAATGGGAGGGCCTTCTTGCTCTGGGCCGGCACCGGGCTGGACGCACGGGTGGTCAACCTGGTCGAACCGCGCCGCCGCATCGACAAGGTCTTGCCGACGACGCTCTACATCGTCCACACACTGCGCAGTGCCCGAGGCTGGAGCGGTGTGGACCTGGAGGTCGTCTGGCCAGGCGGCCGCGTGGCGGGGAGGTATCTGCTGGCCGTCGCCAGCAATGTCCGGTCCTACGGCGGCGGGTTGCTGCGCCTGGCGCCCATGGCCCGTGTCGACGACGGCCTGCTCGACTTCTGGATCTTCAAAGGGCATTCGCTGGGCGATACCGTCTGGAGGCTGCTGCAGGTCGTGCGCGGGGTACACCTGAAGAGTGACGGTTTCGTGCATTTCCAGGCCAGTGAAGCGGAGTTTCGAGCGGCCGGGGAACTGCCGATGCATTTCGACGGCGAGCCCGGTAAGGTCCAGTCTCCGGTGCGGCTGAAGGTGCTGCACGACGAGCTGCGAGTCCTCCTCCCCCGCCGCAGGGCGGAAGGGTTGTTCCAATCCTCGCAACCGGCGGACTCCGGAGGAGACTGACCTGAACGTGTTTCGCCAACTCCTTAGCCGCCGACTCAACTGGCTACTGCTCATGGTTCCCGTGGCGATCGCTTTATCCGCCTCCGGCGCGCCGGCTCCGGCAACGCTGGCGGCAGCGGCCCTTGGGATCATCCCTCTTGCAGGACTGCTGGGGGAGGGAACCGAAGTCCTGGCGGCTTACTCCGGGCCGCGGGTCGGGGGGCTGTTGAATGCCACTCTGGGAAACGCCGCCGAGCTCATCATCACCGTTGTGGCGATCCGGGAAGGACTGCTTGAGCTGGTCAAGGCTTCGATCACCGGCTCGATCATCGGAAACCTTCTCCTCGTCCTGGGCCTCAGCATGGCGGCTGGCGGCATCCGCAACGGTCTACAGACATTTGATCGACGCCGGGCGCTGGGCGACTGCATTCTGTTGTTGCTGGCTGTTACGGCGCTGGCTGTGCCCTCCCTGTTTGTCCAATCCAGCGCCGGGATCCACGAGGCGGCCGACGTCGAAGTCCTGAGCCTTGGGGTGGCGGCGCTGATGATTCTGACCTACGGTCTCGGCATGTTCTACAGCTTCCGCGGCGACGGGGCCCCGTTGACCCGACCGTCGGCGGAAGCGGTCGAGACCAAGCCAACGCTCTGGTCCCGGCGAACCGCGCTGATCGTCCTGGCCGTGGCCACGGCCGGCGTCGTCTGGCTGAGCGAAATCCTGGTGGGACAGGTCGAGCCGGTGATCGCCTCGCTGGGGGTCTCGGAATTCTTCCTGGGGGTCATTCTGGTGCCGCTGATCGGCAACGTGGCCGAGCATCTGGTTGCCGTGAGAGTGGCTGTGCAAAACCAGATGAGTCTCAGCGTCGAAATCGCCGTCGGGTCGAGCCTGCAGATTGCCCTTTTCGTGGCGCCGGCCCTGGTTTTCATCAGTCTTGCAATGGGCAACCCGCTGACCCTGGTCTTCAATTCGTTCGAGTTGATCGCCCTCGTCGCTTCTGTGCTCATCGTCACCCAGGTTGCCGGGGACGGCGAGTCGAATTGGCTGGAAGGCGCCGAGTTGACCGCCCTCTACCTGATCTTCGCCATCGCCTTCTTCCTACTTCCCGGGGGCTGAACTAAGCCGTGGGCCTGACCGAACGGGTGAAGCGGCTGGGGTGTATCTGGCCGGTGATCGGCCTCGCCGCAGGCGTCGCCGGAGTTGTGGCTCTCCTGATCCTGGGGGCGGTGACGCGCAGCAGCCAGGTTCTCCGCCATCCGGCGACCCCGGCGCTCGTGCGCGTGGCGGCGCCCACGTCGACCCCGACGGGGCAGCCGACCGCCCCGCAGCCAACGCCCGTCCCGACGACAGCCGGCGACGGGTCTGGAGGGACCTACCTCGCCGGCGACTTGGTCGAAGTCTACGGAACGGGCGGCGACGGTGTGCGGTTGCGGGCCGAACCCGGCCTAGAGGCAGCCATCCATGGGCTGGGAATGGACAGTGACGTCTTCCAAGTGACAGACGGCCCGGTCGAAGCGGCGGGCCATGTCTGGTGGTACCTGGTCAATCCCTACGACACCGCCGACCAAGGCTGGGCGGTGGCGGAGTTCCTCAGGCCGCTCGCCGGGCCTTGAGGTTCTCACCGACGGAAGGGCGGCTCCGGTGCGGCCAAACTCGATCCAGGCTTCGAAGTCTCGCGGCGAGCTGCACATCGTGTGGGATGACGGGCATGAGAGCCGCTACCCGCTTGGCGGAATGCGCGCAGCCTGCCCGTGCGCGGAGTGCCGGGGCGGACACGAGGGGATGGCGCAGCCTCCGACGGTCGAAGAGATGTTGGCCCATCCGGCGAGCGGCCCATCGGCCGAACTCCTGTCGATCGAAGTCGTGGGAAACTACGCCCTGCTTCCGGTTTGGGCCGACGGCCATCGGTATGGAATCTACACGTGGGACTACTTGCGCCGGCTCTGTCCGTGCGGGGAACACGGGGAGAGTTGATCTCGGTCCTCATTTCCTCCCTGAGCGGAGCTCCGCTCAGCGAGGAAGCATCTATTGGGGACGAGCGCTGTTGATCCCGGTTCGACTCGGGCAGTGGCGCCCACCGGCCGGAACGCCGCTCTACAGATAATCCTTCAAATTGTGCTGGACGGCGTAGGCGGCGGCTTCAGCTCGGTTGCGCACGTTGAGCTTCGAAAGGATGCTGCTGACGTAGTTGCGCACGGTGCCTTCGCCCAGGTAAAGCGCCTCGGCGATCTGCCGGTTGGTGCGGCCCTCGGCCACCAACTGCAGGACGTGCATCTCCTGCTGCGTCAGATCGGCGAAGGCCGAGGCTTCTTCCTCGCGCGCCGCCTTGCGCACTTCCTGAAAGACACGTTGAGTGACGGCCGGATCGAGCAGTGCCTCGCCGCGGCCGATCGTCTCGATCGCCCGCACCAGGTCGTCCCCGCCGATCTGCTTGAGGACATAACCGGCCGCGCCGGCACGAATCGCCGAGAACAGCATCTCGTCCTCGGCGTACGAGGTCAGCATGATGACCTTCGTCTGAGGGAAGCGAGTGGTGATCTCCTGGCAGGCCTCGATTCCGGATCCGCCTTTGAGGCGGATGTCCATGACGACCACGTCCGGCTGGTAGGATGCCGTCTTGTCGACGGCTTCATGAGCCGTGGCCGCTTCGGCGACAACTTCGAAATTCGGATGCCGCTCCAGCAGCGAGCGTAGACCGACCCGCACGACCTCATGGTCATCGACTAGGATGATTCGTTGACGGGGCATGGCTCCTCGACCGCCCGGAGATTCTAGCGCGGGCGCGTTGGGCAGGCAAGAAGAAAGGGCAAGAAGAAACCGGGTTTCTCCAAGAAACCCGGTTTCTTTACGGGGTTCTACTTGGCTTTGACCGTGATGGTCTTGGCTTTGACCTCGTCCTCCTTGGGCAGGGTCAAGGTAAGAATCCCGTCTTCGAATTCTGCCTTGGCCTTGTCGGGGACGACCGGTGCCGGTAGCGGAAGAGAGCGTAAGAACTCGCCCTGGCGACGTTCCCGCACATGGTACGTGGCGTTCTTGCGCTCCGCTTCCTCGGCCGGCGTGCCCCGCAGGGTCAAGACGTCCCCGGCCACCGAGATGGCGATGTCGTCCGGCTTGACTCCGGGCAGCGTGGCCTTGACCACGATCTCATCCTCCGTCTGGTACATGTCGACGGTTGGGAGCGCGGCCCCGTCCGCCCCAAAGCGGGTCCCCATCAGGGGTTCGTTGAAGAAGCGGTCCATCATCTCCCGGAACCTGAGCGGCTCGCGGGACGGCTCCCATCGCATTAGGCGTGACATGACAGGGACCTCCTTTCGCGCCGTCGGGCGGCGGGTATCTCAGCCTCACTTTAGGCTCCCTGTGTCAGACGGGCGTTAGCGCGGGCCCGATCAGGTGGATGCAGGCATTGTGACAAATCCGCTGGTGGTCAGCGAGAAACCCATTTTGCGCAGCATAACGGGGCTATGGGGTCACCGAGGCCGCTAATCGGTCTCCGGTTGAGCGGGCGGTGCGCCAGCCTGGCCTTCGCGTCGGTAGTCCACGAACCGGTAGCCCACGCCGCGCTCGGTCAGGATGTAGCGCGGATGGGCCGGGTCCGGCTCGAGCTTTTGCCGCAGGTAGTTGATGTACAGGCGCAGGTAGTGGGTCTCTTCGCGGTACTCGTATCCCCAGACCTTGGCCAGCAGCTGATCGTGCGGCACGACCCATCCGGCGTTCTGCACCAAGTGATAGAGCAGGCGGTACTCGGTCGGGCGCAGCTGCACCAGGCGGCCCTCGACCCAGATCTGCCGTCGATCGAAATCAATCTTCAGCCGATCGTCGACATGAATTGGCTCGTGCGGGGAGGCGGGGGCCGCCTCCGTCCGGCGCAGGACGGCGCGGACGCGGCTGACAAGCTCGCGCGGGCTGAAGGGCTTGGTGATGTAGTCGTCGGCGCCGAGTTCGAGCCCGCGTACCCGGTCCTCCTCGTCGCCCTTAGCGGTGAGCATGATCACCGGTACCGACGAGATCTCGCGCACCAGCCGCAGGGTCTCGAAGCCGTCGAGCTCAGGCATCATCACATCCAGCAGCATCAGGTCGGGGAGGCTGTCGCGCAGCTGTGTCAAGGCGGCGGCGCCGGTGGCCGCCTCGCTGACGTCGAATCCGTCGTGTTCGAGGTTGAGACGGATGAAGCGGATCATCCGGGGTTCGTCGTCGACCACCAGGATGCGCCGCCGGGCGGTCTGGGGGGCCATGCTAAGTGTCCCGTTCTGGAAACAACCGAGTTATTGGCCCGGGTGGTACTGCGAAGCGTCTATCAGGCACCGGGGAATTGGCCCATGACGGCCGGTGGATCGAAACGGTCCGTTTGTGCTGGCACCGGAGCGCCGACCAGAGCTGCCGGCGCCACCCGGCCAATTGAGAGGCAAGTTCGAGCTCATCTCCGGAACGGGACACTATTCGCGGACGAAGCCGATCAGCTTCTCTTCCTCCGAAGTGGGCATGATCTCGATGAAGTTAATCCGGTGCATCGGCCAGACGACGCTCACGACGTTCCCTTGGACGTAGGTCAGGTCCTTCCCGTCCCGCCGGCGCGGGTTGTTGAGCGTAATGGTGGTATCGGTCGGGGCCGGCAGGTCCTCCACCTCTCCAATCACCGGGTCTTCACCGGATAGATGTACCAGTACGGTAATCGGCATCGTGGTCTCCCCTTATCCCGGGCTGCGGGAGATGAGCTGCAGCCGCAACCGTCCGATCTGGATGACGTCGCCGTGGCGCAGGACAACGGGCGTCAACGGGTCGGATCGCTTGCCGTTGACCAGGGTCCCGTTGGCGCTCTCCAGGTCGACGATCGAGACGGCTTCCGGGTCCAGTCGCACCTCGGCGTGCATCCTGGAAACGCCCTGCTCGTAGCCCTCATACGGTCCTAAATCGATATCCGGAACGACAGCCTGCCCTTCAATTGTTCGGCCGAGAGTGTAATTGTCCCGTCCGATGAGCGGCAAGACGTCCCCGGTGCTTACGACCCGCAGGCCGATGACGGCGCCCGATTCGAGCTCCGGCCCTTCCGGGACGGTGGGTCTGGTCACCTGGGACTCGGCCCGGATTTCGTCGCGTGGAATCGAAACAGTCGGGGCGGAGTGGGCCAGGGTCAGCCGCGTGCCGCATTCGCTGCAGTACATGGTGCCGACGAACTCCTGGTGTTTGCATGTCGGGCACTCGATCATGAGGATCCCGACTTGGCCGGGAGGAGCAGCAAGGCGCGCGTGCCGTACTTCAGGACCTTCTCGCCCTCCGTGCTCAGCCGGCGGGAGTGGGTCAGGCGTTCGGCCTCGCCCAGGGCGGCCTTGGCCAGATCGCGCTCGTTCGCTGCCAGGAGCTGCGTCGCCAGATTCTCGAGCCGGCGCGCCGCCTGGGTTGACTGGCCGAGCTCCGCTTCGTGGCGGGCCTTCTCTTGCATGCTGTACAGGGCGATCTGGCTCAGAGCGGCAACGATGTCGCTCGGCGCCGGCTCCGGATCCGGGTGCTTGGAGACGGGCAGGGAGATACTCACGGGCAGAGTCTGGGCCATCGTGGCATGGCCGAGCACGTCGGCGGCCAGGACGAAGTCGGCCAGGTTCACACTCGACAAGGCACTTGCGGGATGGATCACGATCTCCAGCAGAATGCGGATACGCCCGTCGCGCGGCAGGTTGCCGAGGTTCATCGGCAATGTGTCGCCCATCGGCATCGGCTCGGGGAGAAGGCGGAAGGACGATCGCAGGTCGACCTGGTCGCCGAAGGCGCCCTCCAGCCGCACACGGCTGGCGAAGACCCGGCCCAGCGAGTCGAAGATCCTCTGTAACAGGTTGGTGATGGCTTTCGGGCTGTCGAGAAACAACACATTTCCGCCGCTGCGGCTGGCGATGTCGTCCAGCAGGCGGTCGCTCCAATCGGCGCCGATTCCGACTCCGTTGAGGGTGATGCCCTTGGCCGACGCCCGGTCGGCGATCTGCAGACAGAGTTCCTCGTCGCCGTAGGTCCGTCCATCGGTCAGGAGGATCAAGTGATTGACCCCTTCGGCCAGGAACGTCTTCTGCAGCTCGGTCAGGCCCGTCTCGAGGCCTTGGCCGATCTCCGTGCCTCCGCCGGCCTGGATCATGCTGAGGCGGGAGCGGGCGGTCGTCAGGTCGTGGGCGTATTCATGGGAGACGATCACTTCGGCGCGGTCGCTGAAGGCGATGACCGAGGCCGCATCCCCCGGCTGCAGATCCTTGAGGATGGCCAGAGTCGCCGAACGAACTTGGTCGAGCCGTTGACCGCGCATCGACGTCGAGCGGTCGATGACGATGGACACGTTGACCGGCGGCCGGACAAAGACCGCGTTTTCCGCCGGGAGGATGTCGAGCAGGAGATAGTGGACCTGGGGCTCGTCGAGCGGGAGCAGGGCCTTGCGGCTGTGCACCACGTTGCAGACTAGACTGGCCCCCTTGGCAGCCTGTTTGTCCAGCTCGGCCAGCTGCCGATCGTAATCCGCCCGCCGTTCGGGGTCGCTCAGGATCTCATAGGCGCGGCCGATCTCGAGGAAGAGCTCGGTCTCCCCGGGCTGGACGTTGCGATCCGGATGGAGGCGCAGCGCCGCCTCGCGGTAGGCGCGCCGCAACTGGTCCAGAGAGGCGGTACGCGGAACCCCCAGGAGGGCATAGTAGTCTTTGAGTCCTGTCACGCGGCGCCCGCCCTCCGGAGCTCCTAGTCGGCCGGGAAGTAGATCAGGATGGCGGTAATGTTGTCCGGCCCACCAGCCCCGTTGGCCGCCTGGACGAGTTGGTCGCAGGCGGTCTGCGGATCACTGGCGCCGAGAACGATCTTTCGAATCTCGTTCTCCGGCACCGTTCCCCACAACCCATCCGAGCAGACCAGCATATAGCCGCCGTGCGGAACGGGCTGATTGAATACGTCGACTTTCAGGTTGGCGCCTTGCCCGATGGCGTTCCATAGGACGTTTCGCTGCGGATGGAGCGCGGCCTCTTCCTCGGTTAACTGCTCGAGCTCAACCAGGCGCTGCACCAGAGAATGGTCGCGGGTCAGGGCGCGGGCCTCGTCGCGCGTGATGAGATAGGCCCGGCTGTCGCCGACGTGGCCGATGGTAATCTGCTGTCCCAGCCTGACGGCCACCGTTAGAGTCGTGCCGCCGCCCGGCACGCGATCGACCACCGCCAGATTGGCCTCCTCGAGCGCCTCCTGCACCAGCTCTTGCAGACTGGGAGCTTCGGTCGCCGGTTCGGCGTCGAAGAGGTGGACGATCGTGTCGGCGGTGATCTTGCGGGCGACGGTGCGCACTGAAATGGCGCTGGCCACTTCGCCCGAGCGGTGGCCGCCCATGCCGTCGGCGACGACGAAGATACCGAATTCCGGGAGAGGTTCCTGCCCGTCCGCCCGGCCGATCATGTAGAACAAGGCGTCCTCGTTGTGAGTCCGCTCGATCCCGGTCGATTGAGCCGCGCCCAGTACCATCCGTCGGACCCCGCGCACCGGAGGCGCCTGGCCCAGAATACCGCCATCGAGCGGCGCGGTCTTGGCCAGATCGGGAGAAGGGCGGGGCGTCTTGCGAAAGAGTCGTTTCCAGAAACTCATAGTCTGCGGAGGTCCTCGGGCGTCCGGGAAGTCCCTTCAGGCGAGAAGGGCATACAACTTGTGATCGATCGAACCGACGTAGACGATACCACCGGCGATCATCGGCGTTCCGGTGATTGGACCGCCGGTGTGGAATTGCCAGCGTTTCCTCCCGGAGCGCATGTCAATGCAGTAGAGCGAGCCGTCGACCGATCCGACGTAGACCGAGTCTTCATGAACGATCGGAGAACCGGTCACCTGGTGTTCGGTGGCGAAGCGCCACGACTCGCGCGCGCTGCGGGCATCGATGGCGTAGATGTTGTTGTCGGCGCAGCCGATGAAGACCTTCCCCTCCGAGAAAGCCGGAGAGGAGATCGTCGGCTTGCCCATGCGGAACCGCCACAGTTGCCAGCCGCCCTCGGCTTCGATGGCATACAGGGTCCAGTCCATCGAGCCGAAGTAAACGACCCCGTCAACGATGACCGGGGATGAGGTGACGGCACGCTTGGCGCGGAAACGCCACTTCAACTCGCCGCGGAAATCGACGCAGTAGAAGTCCCCGGTCTCGCATCCGAAGTACACGCGGTCCTCGGCGACACAGGGGGTCGATCGCACCGGGCCGGCGGCCTCGGCTCGCCAGGCCCGGCGGCCGTTGGAGACATTGACGACATGCACGTGCGCGTCGTCGGAACCGAGGAAGATGTAGCCCTCCCAGATCACCAGCGACGAGCGGATCGGCCCTTCGGTGTAGTAGGTCCAGGCCAGTTTGCCCCGATTGGCGGTGACGGCGTGCAGGCGGTGATCCTCCGATCCGACGTAGACCAAGTCGTCGAAGGCCGCCGGCCGTCCTGTGATGCCGCCCTCGGTTGGGTATTTCCACTGAAACTCGCCGCTCTTCGAGTCGAAGGCATAGAGGTTGTTGTCGTAACAGCCGACGTAGACGCTGCCGTTGTGATAGTAGGGCCCGCCGCGGATCTCGTCCTCGCATTCGAAAGACCACAGCTCCTGGACGTCGCTGCGCGGCTGGACGACGGCCGCGGTCTTGGCGCTCACCAGGAGCCCGGTGTGCCGAGCGGCCGCCAGCAGGGCATTCTTCATGGCCTCGGTCGTCGGGTAACGGTCGTGCGGATCGTATTCGAGCGCCTTTTCGATGACCTGGGTGACCTCCGGGGAAACCGCCGGATTCAGGTCGCGAACGGGCCGGTCGGAGAAGGAGAACGGCGCCTCGGCGCGGGGGTCGCGGCGCGTCAGCAGGTGATGAAGCGTGGCGCCCAGGGCGTAGATATCCCCCGCCGGCGAGGCTTCGCCCCGATACTGTTCGGGAGGCGAGTAGCCTTCCGTGCCGATCATCGTCCCTTTCTGGCCGGGTGAGAAGATGCGGGCAATGCCGAAGTCGATCAGGCGGATGCGGCTGTGGTTGTCGACCATGATATTCGACGGCTTGACGTCGCGAAAGATCACCGGCTGGGGCTGATGATTGTGAAGGTACGTCAGCACGTCGCACATCTCGATCGCCCAGGCGACGACCTGTGCCTCCGGCAGGGGCTCGGCCGTCTCGCGCAACAGGGCCTCCAGGTCGCGGCCCTCGATGAACTCCATGATCAGGAAGGAGCTGCTGTCCTGGGTGAAGTAATCGTAGATGCGCGGGATCGACGGATGGGAGAGCGTCGCCAGCAGGTCGGCCTCACGCTCGAAATTGCGCACGACCATTTCATACATCGTCGGGTCGGAGGCCGGATTGATCATCTCCTTGATGGCGACGAGCTTGGTAACATTGGGGAAGTGCAGATCTCGGCCCCGATAGACCGAGCTCATACCCCCTGAGCCCAGGGTCCCGAGGACCAAATAGCGGTCCTGCAGCGTAACCCCGGGCTGCATCGTGCCAAGCTGACCGGTCTCGCCGGGTTGTCCATCAAGGGTCCGCGTGATGCGCCGCATTGGGCCGCCGGTACTTAATCTTGCGGATTATAGCACGAGTGTAATTGACAGAACCGAGAGGAGGGATGGTACGAGCGTCCCCTGACCTAGTGGGCGAGCCTTGCGATCAACTAACGGTCGCGCTGGAGAAGCCTCTGGGCGAGACCTTCGAGCTCGGCAGCCGCCGGCGGCAGCGGGCCGGCCTGCTCGAGAGCGCGCATGGCCTCCCGGGTGTAGGCCTCCGCCCGCTCTCGCGTCCGTCGGTCTGCCGAGCACGCCTCAAGGGCCCGCTGAAGGGGCACGATTTCGGGTGATCCGTTGGGGCGGGCGGCCCAGAGGTGGGCGAATTCCTCCGACGTCTCGAGGCCCAGCAGCACCGGGTACGTCTTCTTGCCTTGCCTCAGGTCGTCGGCCGAGGACTTACCGGTTTCACCCGGCTCCCCCCAGATACCCAGCACGTCGTCAAGCAGCTGAAACGCCATGCCCAGATTCCAGCCGAATCGATGGAATGCGTCGGTCACCTCGGGCCGGGCCTCGGCCGTTTGCGCCCCTACGGCGGCGGCCGCGGCGATGAGCGCGGCCGTCTTCCCGGAGATCATCTCAAGGTAGTCTTCCGCCAGAACCGATTCCGCTCGCTCGAAGGCCAGATCCAGGTGCTGGCCCCGCGTCAGGCTGACGCAGGCCAGATCCAGGCGATGCTGCACGGCATAGGCTGTCGTCGCCGATACGCCGCGTTCCGTTAACCGGTGGCACGCCAGATGGGAGGCGGCATAGACGAAATCACCGGTGTTCACCGCCTGAGGCACTCCCCACAGACTCCAAACGGTCGGCCGGCCGCGGCGAGTCTCGCTGGAGTCTTCAATGTCGTCGTGGATCAGAGTGAAGTTGTGGATCAGCTCGACGCTGGAGGCCGCCGGGAGGGCCCGCCGCCAATCGTCACCAGCCGCCGAAGCACATAGCAGGGTCAGCAGCGGCCGGACACGCTTCCCACCCTGGTCGCCGTCGTTTCGATCCCAGCCGAAATGGTGGCGCACCATCTCGGCCAGACCGCGGTAACGATCGTCGGAAAGCTCGGCCAGGCACGTCCGCAAATCGTCCTCGAGCGCTGCCAGCATGGCCGGCGCCTGCGTCTGCCGAACGGCGTCGGTCATTCGATCAAGGCCAATTTGGACATACGCAGAGCAGTCAGATCGGCTGAGCCCGTGGCAAACATGACCAACCGCAGTTCCGAGACCACGTGATCAATGGTGCGCACGACCGCCTCGGAGGACTCGGCCGCTGCCTTGAGGAACGGGCCGGCCATCGCACCGAGATCGCCGCCCAGGGCAAGGCTCTTTGCCACATCCGTGCCGTTGCGCAGGCCGCCGGAGGCGATCAAAGGGATGTCGGGCAGGGTCGACCGGACCTGACGCAGCGCTTCCGCCGTCGGGATTCCCCACCCGACAAAGGCGGCCGCCAGACGCGCCGCCTGCGGGTCTTCGGTCCGGTACATCTCGACCTGCGACCACGAGGTTCCGCCCGCTCCGGCGACGTCGATGGCTGCCACCCCGGCGCGCGCCAGCCGCGCCGCCACCTCGCCGGAGATTCCCCAGCCGACCTCCTTGGCGATGACGGGCACGGTCAGGCTTCGGCACACACCTTCGATCTTGGCCAGCAGCCCGGAGAAATTCGTGTCGCCTTCCGGCTGAAGAGCCTCTTGCAAGGCATTCAGGTGCAGCACGAGTGCGTCGGCCTCGACCAGTTCGACGGCCCGGCGGCAGTCCTCGGGGCCGAGGCCGTAGTTGAGTTGCACCGCGCCCAGGTTGGCCAGGAGCAAGATGTCGGGCGCCATTCGGCGCACCTGGAAGGTGGCTGCCTGGGCGGGGTCTTCGAGCGCGGCTCGAAGCGACCCGAGCCCCATGGCGACGCCTCGTTGCTGAGCTGCCTGAGCCAGAGCCAGGTTGATTTGGCCGGCGGCCGCCGTCCCCCCGGTCATGGACGAAATCAGCAGCGGTGCAGCCAGCCTCTTCCCGAGGAAGACGAGGTCCGTTTGCAGGGATCCCAGGTCCAACTCGGGCAGCGCATCATGTTCGAAACGCAGCCGTTCCAGCCCGGTCGTGAGCTCGGAGCGGACATCCTCTTCTAGGTTGATCCGAATATGGTCCGCTTTTCGCTGAGAGACCGGCGCAACTTTCGCCATGCAGGGGTGTTTCCTCGTGGCGGGGTGTGATCTTATCAGCCGGCCCGCGGGGTGTCAACGTGGCGGGCCGGTCCATCTGATACAATTAGCGGCTGGAGGCCTCCATGTCGGACACCTACGAAGCGGTGCAGGGCATCATCATCGAACTCCTGGGGGTGGACGAATCCAAGGTCGCTCCGGAAGCGCGCTTCCGCGAGGACCTTGAGGCGGACTCCCTGGACCTGGTGGAGCTGATCATGGCCTTCGAGGAGAAATTCGGGGGGGAGATTTCCGACGAAGACGCGCAGAAGATCACGACGGTGGGTGAAGCCGTCACTTACATCGACACACACATGAAGAAGTAACCCACTCCGGCCGGGGTTGTGCGGATTGCCCGGCCGGATCAGCGCCGCACGCGTCGGGAGCCGGCTTGCGCCGGCTCTTTGCGTTTCCGCGGCGCGGCCGGGCGGCCATCGAGCAGGCGGCGAAGGTGTGACTCTTCCCGCGCCTGCCGGCGCAGATAGCCGCGCAAGAAGGCCGATCCCCTCAAGCGCAACGACATCGGGGCCACCACCCGCACGTCATCCGGTCCGGCTGCATCCCGGCCGTCCGCACCGGCGTAGGCGCGCGCCGCCTCGAACAGGGTCATCTCCGCTCGCAGAGAGTCGATCCCCATCTTGCGGACGAGCTGGAGGCCGAACGACTCGGCGGCCGGCGTGAGCGCCACCCGGGGCAGGGCCGAGCGGGCGGCGGAGAGCTCGTCACAGGCCTGGGCCGTGTCGACGTCGAAACGGGCGATCAGCTGGCGAGGGCTGAGGCGAAAGGCGACGGACCGGCGATAGGCTTCCAATCGATCCTCGGGCGACGCCAGGCCTCGCACGATCACTCGCAAGCCGAAGCGGTCCAGGATTTGCGGACGCAGGCTGCCCTCCTCTGGATTCATCGAACCGATCAAGACGAAGCGCGCCCGGTAGGTGGCCGAGAGCGAACCGCGCTGAACCGTGTACACGCCCTGAGCCGCCGCATCCAGAATGGCGTCGACGATATCGTCCGCCAACAAGTTGGCTTCGTCGGCGTAAAGCAGATTCCGATCGGCGCGCGCCAGCAACCCGCGGCGCACTCGGGTGCGGCCGCGGCCGGCACGCTCATCGATCCCGCCGACGACGTCTTCCAGCCGGGCGTTGAGTGGAAGTTCGATCAAACGCACTCGGTCGAGGAAGGTAAGCGGTTCGCCTTGGCCGTATTTGCGAGCGCAATCCGGGCAAACGGCATCGACGCCGCCGGTTTCAATATCCTCCGGCAGGCAGCCGGAGGGGCACAGGCTGCGCGGGACTTCCGGCAGGAGATCGGCCAGGCTGCGAACGGCGGTGGTCTTGCCCGTGCCGCGCGGCCCGAGCAGGAGCACTCCGCCGACGTTGGGGTTGATCAGGGCCAGCAGCAGGGCGAGCTTCATCTCCTCCTGGCCGACCAGGGCCAGGAAGGGGAAGACCGTCTGCTCGAACAGGCCCAAGTCTTCGGCGGCCGGCGCCTCAAGGAAGCGCTGCGAGCCGGCTCGTTGTAACAACTCGGTGAGCGACCGGACGGGTTCGGTCATCCGACTTCGTCCATCCGCTCCTGCTCTCGTTGCTTCAGGCGGTAGGCCTGCCTTTCCCGGCCGGCTTCGAGACGGCGGCGCTCGGCCTCGCTCTCGGCCACCAAAGGCGGCACGGCCCGAGGCTGACCGGTTTCGTCCAAGGCGACATACACCAGATAGGCCGTGTTCGTATGGGTGCGTTCCCCGGTGACCGGGTTCTCGGCGATCACCTGGACTCGCGTTTCGAGCGAAGTCCGCCCGACGTAGGTGACCTCGGCTTCGAGCACGACCAGGTCGCCGATGCGAATCGGCTCGTGGAAGCGCATCTGGTCGATCGCCACGGTGACGACGCGCGCCTGCGCGTGGCGCATCGCCGCCAGCGCCCCCGCCTCATCAACCAGCTTCATGATCCAACCGCCGTGAACGTCCCCGCGCAGGTTGGCGTGCTCCGGTTGCATCAGCTGGCTGAGGGTGACCCTGGAAGCCGCGACCGTCTTGGAGGCCGCCAGAATCGCAGCGCTCACTCCATATCCTCCTTGAGCTCGCCGGCGTCTATCGTGTGCAGCCGGTTCGGTTCCTCCTCCAGAACGTCGACCACTTCGAAGGGAAGGGACGACATCATCGGAGGCAGTGGAACCGTCGCCGGCGGCCGGATGCGGGGCGGGGCGGGGGGCGGAACGCGGCGCTCGAGTTCTGTATCAATGGTCCGCTTGCGCAAGATGCGCGGGTCCGCCGTCAACCAGCCGATGTAAAGGCCGTGCACGTCGTAGACCTGCCGATCGGGGGTGACCCAGCCGATCCATTCTCCCTGGGTGCTGTACAGGTGGGGGAACACCATCAACGCAAGCCAGTCTCCGGGGGTGGAATAGATCGGGATGGCTTTGCCCTTGGCGGTGGAGGTCATGCGGTTTGCATCCAGACGGTGGGCATTATACCGGCGGGGACTCGAGCTGCCGCGTTTCCCCGGCCGCCGGCGTCGCCGCGTCCACGTCGGCATAGGTCCAGTAACGATTGGCGAAGAAGTTCCAGAAGAGGACGACGACCACCGCCGCCGCCAGCGCCAGATTTCCGCCCAGCGTCGAGGCTTGGAGCGCGCTGCCGGACAACGCCGGCAGGTCAAGTAACCCGGCGGCCAATCGCGTGCACGGCCCGAGAAGGAATGCGAAGAGCGGCGTGCGAATGGCGAGCCCGATCAAGCTCACCATGGTGAATTGGGCCGCCTGGCGCCGGATCGGTTTGGAACGCGAATCGGGATAAGTCCAGTATCGATTCCAAATGAAGTTGCTGACGACCGCCGCCGTGAAGGACAGGACCGAAGCCGGGACGGCGGGAACCGCCAGCCGGGTATGGAGCAGGTTGAAGGTACCGAAGTCGACGACGGCACCGACCGTCCCGACGACGCTGAATTTGAGGAAGCGGGTCAGCTCCGGTCCGGAGAGGGAGCGGAGTCGCATCATGACTTTCTTCGGAAGTCATCGATGGTCTGCTTGAGCCCGGTCTCCAAGTCGACGGTGGGGGACCAACCGAGGGTCTCGAGGGCGCGGCCGATGTCGGGTTGGCGGCGGTCCGGATCGGAGAGGTCGCGCAGTTCCGGCAAGGTGATGATCCCGGCCGGATTCTCAGCCAATCGGTTGGTGATCTCGGCCAGCTGACGGATTGTGATTTCATTCGGATTGCCGAGGTTCACCGGCTCATCTTCCTCGGACAACAACAGCCGGTACAACCCTTCGACCAGGTCGTCGATGTAGCAGAAAGAACGCGTCTGAGTGCCGTCGCCATACAGGGTGAGCGGTTCGTGGGCGATGGCTTGCGTGATGAAATTGGGGACGGCCCGGCCGTCGTCGCGGCGCATGCGCGGCCCATAGGTGTTGAAGATGCGGGCGATGCGGGTATCGATGCCGTGATGGCGGTGATAGGCCATGGTGATGGCCTCGGCGAAACGCTTGGCTTCGTCGTAGACCGAACGCGGGCCGATCGGATCGACCCGGCCCCAATACGACTCGGATTGCGGGTGGACCTCGGGATTCCCGTAGATTTCGGAGGTCGACGCCAGCAGGAATCGTGCTCGATGGGCGCGCGCCACACCCAGGGCATTGTGGGTGCCGAGGGCGCCGGCCTTGAGCGTCTGGATCGGGAGCTGGGGATAACCGTAGGGGGAGGCCGGGTTGGGGCTGGCCGGGGAGGCCAAATGGACGACCGCTTCCACCGACCCCGGCACGAAGATGAAGTTCGAGACGTCGTACCGAACGAAGGTGAAACCCTCTTGCCCTGCCAAGTGGGCCAAGTTGTCGGGGTTGCCGGTGATCAAGTTGTCCATCACGATCACCGCATGCCCCTCGGCCAAGAGCCGGTCACAGAAGTGAGACCCGATGAAGCCGGCCCCACCGGTCACGAGCACGCGCACAGTTCCACCTCCTCGATGGTCATCTTCGGGCGCTCCTGGTACTTCAAGGACGGGCCCCTCGAATTCGGCCGGAGCTCCGCCGGCCTCCGCTCAGGGAGGAAGTGTGGATCATACGCCGGCCCAATCGATCGCCGTCACTTGTCCATCGCTGGTCAGGCGATGGGACTGACCGCTGGCGACATCTACGATCCACAGGTCTCCTTGATAGATGACTCCCAGCCGCTCCCCATCGGGTGACCAGGCGACCTGATGCGGTTCGAGCCCGGGCTCGCCCTCCGCCGGGAAAAGGGTACGCAAGTTGCTCCCGTCGCGGTCGACAACGACCAGTCGGTAACGGCTGGTCTCGCTTTCGAGCGGGGCCATCGCCTGCAAGAATGCGATCTGATAGTCGACCTCGCCATTGCGGAGCAGCCGCGCCGGTGATACGACCGGTTCGGCGAACATCCCGCTCTGATCGTGCAGCAGCAAGGCCTCACCGGTTGTCGGCTGCACGGCCACCAGGTCGAAACCCGGGGAGGCGGCCTCGGTCTCCAATCCGACGGGTGCGGCGTGCCGAACCGTGAACAGGGTCCGGTCATCCCAGCCCCAAGTGACTCCCGGCACCCACGCCCAATCCCCAAGTGTTTGGTAGGGGGTTATGTCCAAGACCGGAGTCGGTGCGGGGTCATCGACGTCGATCAGACCGACTCCGTCCGGCCGGGCATAGGCCAGCTGGCGGCCGTTTGACGACCAGGCGAACGAGGTTCCCCACCACCCGTAAGCTCCGCCTGAATTGAAGGGCACCAAGGTCCGGCGGCCGCCGGCGCGCATGCGGCTCCCATCGGCGCGGATCGAGACCAGGTTCAGGTCGTTGTTGGCCTGCCAACCCGGGGCGGCCGGGCGCGGTTCGACGGTGGAGTAGGCGACGGTCAGATCCTCGGGATCCGGAGACCAGTCGGCGAAGTGGACGACATTGGCCGCGCCGAGAGAGATCGGCTCGGGGGAACTGATGATCGACGAGACCGCCCACAGCGAGTTGATCTGATCCCCGGCCTCCGGGTCGGTCCGGGTGAAGACCAGCCAGTCCGCTTGTGGTGAGAATTGCAGGATTCGGCCGTCGGCGTCACCGGTCACGGTGATCGGGTTGCGGCGGCCGCTGTCGCCGGAAATGGTCCAGACGTTCCCGGCGGAGACGAAGGCCAGCGTCCCTTCCACCGGCACCGGGCTGAACGCGGCCAGGGCCCCGATCATCAGGATCTCGGGCTTCGGCTCTTGGACGATCTCGCTCTTGATCGGCGTGCGCGAAACCTCGATGCCCTCTTCGCTGACGATGCGATAGGTGATCTCCTGGAGACCGTTTTCGCCGGCTTGGAGCAGGCGGGCCTGGCCTTCGGGGAGCGCCTCATTGCGGATGGTCTGCTGTAGGAAGGGCAGTGTGACCTGCTCGATCTCGAAGGTTTCCTTGAGGCGCGTGACTTCGATGCGCGTCCCGTCGGTGACCAGTGTGTAGGCCGGAGGCTCGAGTCGATCGAGTTCACCCAATTCGATGCCGGCGTGCCCCACCGCTTGAACCACCGACGATCCGGAGGGTACCGCTGCGCGGACCTCGCGCCCGTCGACGGCCACCACCACTCCGACCGCGCCGGCCGTCGCCCGAGGGCCGCCGCAACCAAGCAATCCGGCGCTGACGAACGCCGTCAACGCGAACAACGCCGCGCCAGGCGCCGGTTTTTCGCGTCGGTGATGCGCGGATCGGTTGGCCGGCTGGTATAATCCGCTCACGTGGGCTCAGCGAAGTTCGGCGACGATCGCCAACTCACCGTCGGCGACAGCGACCGAGGTGACACGAATCCCCGTGGCCAGCGTCCCCATCGGTCCGGCGAGGAACTCGCTCAGCATCCCGGAGAGGCTGGCCCGCAACCCCTCCGGTGCAGGAACCGGGCCGAAGTCCGCCGAAGTCAGCACGAATCCAAGGCGACCTTCCGAGTCGAGGACAGGCGTGATCACCAGGCGGACCGAGGCCTCGATCATCCCTTCTTGCACGAGCCCGTAGATCTGGATCGTGCCGTCGCGCAAGTAAACCGTGGGAGATTGCAGAAAGGGATTCTCGTCTCCGGCCAGTCGCGCGGAGAGCGCCGAGGTCAACTGTTCCTCGGTGAGGATCACCTCCAATCGCCCAGTGACCACCGCACCCGTCAGCGCGTTCGTCCAGGATTGCGCGATCTCGGTGGCGGCGGCGTTCGAAGGCTCGGGAGGGGAAGGCAATCGTTCGGGGCCGCCGAGGTTGAGGCGGCAAGCCAACGATGCCGCGCCCAGACTCAAGGCGAGGAAGGGAAGCGCGACCCATTGTGTAGTGCCGTCCGTCCAAGGTTTCAACGGTGACCAAGCCGGACGCGGATTATAGCATCCGGCCCGAACCCACCGACGTGGACCTCTCCCTCGAGGCGCGGCTCGAGGCATTGCTTTTCGTCTCGGCCGCGCCGGTGCCGGCGCCGCGCCTGGGCGAGACCCTAGGAGCGAGTGCCGCGGAAGTGGAGCAGGCCCTGCTACGGCTGGAGCAGCAACTGGAGAGGCGCGGCCTGCGATTGCAGCGCCACCGGGGTGGCCTCTCGCTGACCACGGCGCCTCAGGCAGCGTCTGATGTCGCAAGGCTGCTCGACCTGGAAAGCACGGTGCATCTGACCCGGGCGGCTCTGGAAACCTTGTCCATTGTCGCCTACCGACAGCCGGCAACTCGGCCGACGATCGACAGCATTCGGGGTGTCAACTCGGAGGCCTCGCTCCACACCTTGATTCGTTACGGCCTGGTGGAAGAGTCCGGCCGTAGCGAAGGTCCGGGCCGACCGATTCTGTACGTAACCACGCAGGACTTCCTCCAGCACTTCGGGCTTCGCTCCCTGGCGGAACTGCCCCAGCTGAACCCGGAAGGCGGAGAGACGATTCCCTTGCCCATCCCGGACGAAGCCGTCTGATGGAAAGAATCCAGAAGATCCTGGCGCGCGCGGGAATCGCGTCTCGGCGCGCCTGCGAGTCGCTGATCGAGCAAGAGCGGGTGTCCGTCAACGGGCGGGTGGCGCACCTCGGCGAAAGCGCCGACCCCGACCGCGACTCGATTCGCGTCGATGGCCAGTTGGTCAAACCAGCCCCGGGCGCGGTGTGGATCCTCTTGCACAAGCCGCCTGGCGTCGTCGTTTCAGATCGGGCCCAGGGGCAGCGTAAGACGGCCCGAGAGTTGGTCGCCTTCCCAGGTCGGCTCTTCGCCGTCGGGCGGCTCGACCTCGATAGCGAGGGGCTCGTGCTTCTCACCAATGACGGCGACCTGGCCGAGCGTCTCTCCCATCCACGCCATCAGCACGAGAAGGAATACCGGGTTCTACTCGATCGACCGCCGGATGACGAACAGGTCGCGCGCTGGACCCGCGGGCTGATGCTGGCTGACGGTTATCGCACGCGCCCGGCGCGGGTCTGGCGCGAGCGAGGCGGCCGGACCAACCGCTGGTTGCGAGTCGTTTTACAGGAGGGTCACAAACGGCAAGTTCGGGAGTCGGCGCGCGCGGTCGGCTTGCGGGTGGAGCGACTGATTCGCATCCGTTTCGGCCCCTTTCATCTGGGAACGATCAGGCCGGGCGAATGGCGCGTCGCCACGGCGGCCGAAGTCGATCAGATCTCGCGCGGCCCGGCCGCCTGGGTTCGTCGCGCCCCCGGCGCCCGCGCCGTAGGGCGCCCGGCCCACCCTGATCGCGCCCGAAGCCGCTCACCAGATCGGGCAAGCCTCAAGGAGCGTGGATGAAGCTCCACGAGTATCAGTCAAAGCAGCTCTTCGCCCAAGAGGGAATCCCCATCCCGCGCGGGCGGGTGGCGATGACCGCCTCCGAGGCTCGTTCGATCGCCGAGGAACTTGGGGGCCGGGCGGTGGTCAAATCGCAAGTGCTGGTCGGTGGTCGAGGCAAGGCCGGCGGCATCCGCCTCGTCGATTCGGCTGAGGGCGCCGAAGAGGCCGCGACTCAAGTTCTCGGCATCCAGATCAAAGGCCTTCCGGTCCGCAAGCTGCTGATCGATGAGGCCGTCGGAATCCAGGCGGAGATCTATCTGGGGATCACCAACGATCGGCAGACGCGCAGCCCGGTTGTCATCGCCTCGGCCGAAGGCGGGGTGGAAATCGAAGAGGTGGCGCGGCGCGAGCCGGGCAAGATCGTGCGGATCCCGATCGATCCGCTGCTCGGCCTGCGCGAGTATCAAGCCCGCTACCTGGCGGCGGCGATCGAGCTGCCGCGCGAGCACTGGCGGGATTTCATCCGCATCGCCTCCGGCCTATACCGGATCTTTCACCGGGTGGATGCCACGCTGGCCGAAATCAACCCCTTGGTCATCACCAAGGACCAGCGCTTGCTGGCGTTGGACGGGAAGATGGTGATCGACGACAACGCCTTGTTTCGGCACCCGGACATTGCCGACATGCGCGACATCGATGAAGAAGCCCCGGCGGAGCGAGAGGCGCGCAAATACGGATTGTCCTATGTGAGGCTGGATGGAAACATCGGCTGCATGGTCAACGGCGCCGGCCTGGCCATGGCCACCATGGACGTCATCGAGCTGTGCGGCGGGCGGCCCGCCAACTTCCTGGACGTCGGCGGCGGGGCAAGTTCAGATAAAGTGGCGGCCGCCCTCGAGTTGATCCTGGCCGAGTCCGCCGTGCGGGTCGTCCTGCTGAACATCTTCGGTGGGATCACCCGCTGCGATGAAGTGGCCCGCGGGGTGCTGGCCGCGATGGACGAAAAGCGGCCGCGCGTGCCTTTCGTTGCGCGCCTGGTGGGGACGAATGAGGAGGAGGGTCGGCGGCTGCTGGCGGAGGCCCAGATGATCACGGCCAGCAGCTTGATGGACGCAGCCCGCAAAGCCGTCGTCGCAGCGAACCCCGCAGATCCTCTCGGTCTCTCCGCCCCTTCGGGCGCCCCCAGGGGGCAGACCGCCAACGGCGGGGCGGGCTCCGCCGAAGGGAACGTCCAGGCATGAGCATCCTGGTCGACAAGCAGACTCGCCTGCTCGTCCAGGGCATCACCGGCCGGGAAGGCGAATTCCACTCAGTGGCAATGCTGGAATACGGCACCCCCCTGGTGGCCGGTGTGACGCCGGGCAGGGGCGGCGAGTGGGTGCTCGATGGCAAAGTGCCGGTCTTCGATACCGTGGCGCAGGCGGTCGAAGCGACGGGCGCCAATTGCAGTGTCAGCTTCGTACCGGCCCGCTTCGCCGCCGACGCCATGATGGAAGCGGCCGACGCTGGGATCCCTCTCATCGTCTGCATCTCGGAGGGCACGCCGGTCCAGGACATGATGCAGGTGCGTCGCTATCTCGACCAACACAAAGTGCGTCTGGTGGGCCCCAATTGCCCCGGGCTGCTCTCGCCGGGCGAAGCCAAGGTCGGGATCATACCCGGACACATTGCGATGCCGGGAGATGTCGGCGTCGTCTCCCGCTCGGGGACGCTCACCTACGAGGTCCTATACGCGCTCAAGCTGCAGGGACGCGGCGTATCCACCTGCGTCGGAATCGGAGGCGATCCGGTCTGTGGCTTGTCCTTCATCGATGTGCTGGAGATGTTTGAAGAAGACCCGCACACCGAAGAGGTTGTGCTGATCGGCGAGATCGGCGGAACGGAAGAGGAGCGGGCGGCTCGTTTCGTCTCCGATCGGATGTCGAAACCGGTCGTCGGTTTCATCGCCGGCCGCAGCGCGCCGCCCGGGAAGCGAATGGGCCACGCCGGGGCCATCGTCGAAGGCGGCTCGGGCCTGGCCTCCGACAAGATCAAGGCGCTGCAGGCGGCCCGGGTGCGCGTCGCCGAGCACCCCGAGCAAATCCCCGAATTGCTCGCCACCCGAAAGCCGCCGGCCCGCCAACGGCGCCGGCTCCCGAAGGGCGGCTGATGGCCGACACCCTGATCGACCGAACGGACCAAGTCCCGCCGGATCCGGGACCTTTGCGTGCAGACGTAGCCCAACATGCCGATGATCCGGCGGCCCACCTACGCCTGGGCTGGGGCCTGTTCGGTGCGCATGCTTACAGTGAGGCGCTCGAGGTCTTCCGTCAAGGCCGTGCCCTTTTCCCGAAGGAGGCGGATCTGCTGTACGGCTTCGCCCTCACGGCCAAGAAGCTCGGGCAAATGGAGCCGGCGGACCAAGCCTTCTTGGAGGCGGCCGCGGCGGCGCAGACGATGAGCGATCCCGGCCGTTCGGAGATCTTGCACCGGCTGGCGATGGGCCATCACAATCACCTGCGCACCGGCCGATGGGGTCTGAAGCGGGAGATCTGGGGCGGGGATTGAGCAAGCGCGAAAGGCTGCGGGCGGCGCTCGCCGGCGACGTGGCCGATCGTCCTCCGGTGGCGCTCTGGCGCCATTTCCCTGTCGATGACCAGTCCCCGCAGATATTCGCCGAGGCCGTCGTCGCGTTTCAGCGCGAGTATGACTTCGACTTCATCAAGGTCACCCCGGCCTCGTCGTACGGCGTGCGCGATTGGGGAGTGGCTGACGCATGGCGGGGATCCACCGAAGGGACACGTACCTACCTGAGTCGGCGTATCGTTCGACCGGAGGACTGGGCCGGCCTGGAGCCGCTCGATCCGCGCGCCGGCGAACTCGGCCGATACCTTAGCTGCCTCAAGGACATCGTCGGCACCGCCGGCGAATCCGCTCCGGTCTTGGCAACCGTCTTCTCACCGCTCAGCCAGGCGAAGAATCTGGCCGGCCAGGAGCTGATGCTCAAGCATCTGTCGGAGGAT
>DATEVL010000054.1:0-19345 GCA_035281845.1 Anaerolineales bacterium
CTGCCGGAAGCGCAGGTCCGGGTCGTACTGACCGTTGGGGATCATCTTCGTCCCGTAGACTCCGGCGAACGGCTGGGAGAGGGCGTCTTCCAGAAGGCTGGACGAACGCACGGCCAGCGGCGTGCGCACTTGCTGCACCAAAGCCCGCAGGTCGCCCAGGATGTCCATCGGCAGATCGGCTCGGAGGAAGGCGTGCGCGATTCGCTCGTCGGGCACGTCGGAGGCGGCCAGGCCGCGCAGGTCGTTCTGGTCGAGGAAGGCGTCGAAGACCTGCGTACCCACGACGACCAGCGCCGGGATGTCGATGGTGATTCCGTCGAAGGCGCCCGGGTCCCCTCCGGGATGCGAAGCGCGATCGAGGCGGCCGCGGAGCTCACCCCGGATGTGGGCCAGCCCTTGGGCCTTGCCTCCAAGCTCGCCGCCGCCGAGCCGGGCGAGCGGCGAAGCGCTCTCGAGCAAGCCACGGGAGAATTCAACGAAAAGAGAGGGGGCAGGAGGCATGGAGAAGTGGTCCGTGGGTAGTGGTCAGTGGTCCGTAAAGGGACAAGTCAGCACCCGGCATCGCCGTTCGAGGACAACCGAATCCGTATCCTTCGACCGTCCAGGCACGAATCGCGAAACACAAACCTCCAACCGATCTTGCTGACCACCGACCACTGACCATTGGCCACCGATCATGTCCAACCGCGTTCCTGGCAGGCCTGCGCCACACGCGCCACGGCGATGACGTGGGCGGCCTCGCGCAGCCCGAGCGAACGATCGCGGGCGCGAGCCCGCACTGCCAAATAGGCGTCGGTCATTTGGACGTCGAGTTTGCCCAGAACTTCGTCCTGGCGCCAGTAGTAGTTCATGTTGCCTTGGACCTGCTCGAAATAGCTGCAGACCAGACCGCCGGCGCTGGCCAGGACGTCCGGGATGACCAGGACGCCGCGCGTCTGGAGAAGGGCGGCTGCATCTGGCGTAATCGGCGCGCTGGCGCCTTCGGCGATGATCTTGACCCGCGTTCCAATCCGGCCGGCATTCTCCGCCGTGATCTGAGTCTCGAGTGCCGCCGGAATCAGGAGGTCGACCTCTTGCTCCAGCCACGCCTCACCCGGTAGGACCTCGTATCCGCGGGCTTCGGCCTGGGGGCGGTCGATCTCCCCGAAGCTGTTGCTGATCGATTGCAGCTCCTGCAGCTCGATACCGGAACGCTTGCGATAGGCGAGACTGGCGCCGCTCTGGTGATCCCAACAGGAGACGCACTCCACCCGTCCTCCCAACTGATGGTAGAGGGCGATGGCGTGCTGGGCGACGTTGCCGAAGCCCTGAACGCTGGCCGTCGTGTCGCCGACAGACAGGTCCATGTCGCGCAGCGCCTCACGCACGGTGATGATGACGCCGTAGCCGTTCGCCTCCTTCCGTCCCAAGGAGCCTCCCATACCGACCGGTTTGCCGGTGACGAAGCCCGGAACTCGGGCGGTCTGCAGCGTCTCGTACTCGTCCAGCATCCACAACATGTGCTGGGAGCTGGTCCTCAAGTCCGGACCCGGCACGTCCCAGGTCGGCCCCAGGTTCTGGGCCAGCTGGCGGACCCAGCCGCGGCACAGGCGCTCCTGTTCGAGCTGGCTGAGATCGTGCGGGTCGCAGGCGATCCCGCCCATACTGCCGCCGAGAGGCAGATCGACGACGGCACACGCCCAGGTTCGCAGCATCGCCAAAGCGCGGATGTTGTCGGCCGCCTCCTGGGGATGAAAACGCAAGCCGCCCTTCGACGGCCCGCGGGCGTCGTTGTGCTGGATGCGGTACGCCTGGAAGATCCGCACGCTTCCATCATCCATGCGGACCGGGATGGTGAACTGAAACTGGCGCAGCGGCTGGCGCAACAGGTCGCGCGTGGCACCGTCGAGGTTGAGCTGCTCGGCGGCCCGGTCGAACTGCCGCATGGTGGTTCCCAGGAGGCTGTAACCGTTTTCGGTCACGTTCCTCCTCCGAAGGGTGGTGCGGCGGGTGTGGTCAACATATAGCCGACTCCCTGCACCGTCACGATGCATTCCGGGTTCGCCGGATCCCGCTCCAGTTTTCGACGCAAGTGGTGGACGTACGAGCGCAGGTAATCCATGTCGCCGGTGTACTCCGGCCCCCAGACCTCGGTCAACAGCTGCTCGTGGAGCAGTACTTGATCGCGGTGGACCGCCAGCGCGTGAAGCAGGCTGTATTCCGTGGCGGTGAGGTAGACCGGACGGTCGCCCAGCGAGACGCGGCGCCGGGCCAGGTCGATCCTCACGTCGCCGCAAACGATCGTGGCCTCGTCGCCCGAAGGCGCCTCGCTCCGCGCGCGTTTGAGCACCGCCCGCACTCGAGCCAGCAGCTCCTTCGAACTGAAGGGCTTCGTGATGTAGTCGTCGGCGCCGGCGTCGAATCCGGCCAGCAGGTCCTTTTCGTTCACCTTGGCCGTGAGCATGATGATCGGGACATCGGAGAACTCACGCACCCGGCGGCAGACCTGATAGCCGTCGAGGTCTTTGAGCATGATGTCGAGCAGGATCAGATCGGGGCGTTCGACGGCGGCCGCCTCGATCGCCGGTTCGCCGCCGGTGCGGCTGAGAACCTGGAAATGCGCCGCGGTCAGAACCTCACGCACCAGCCGGACCAGGCGCGGGTCATCGTCGACGATCAGGACCGTGTGGTCGCCGGGGGTGGCGGTCACCGCGCTTCCTCGACCGATGGGTCGCGCGGCAATGAAAAGAGGATGGTCGAACCCTCACCGACGGTGCTCTCCACCCAGATCCGCCCGCCATGGGCCTCGACGACAGCGCGGGCGATCGGCAGACCCAGGCCGGTGCCGGGGACGTGCAGCGTGGAGACCGAGCGCACCCGGAAGTATTTCTCGAACAGCGGGATCACGTCCTCCGACGAGATCCCGATGCCCTGGTCGGCGACGCTGACGACAACATCGGCCCGCCGGGTTTCGCCGCGCAGCACGATCAGCCCGCCCTCGGGAGAGTACTTGACGGCATTGTCGAGGATGTTGCGCAGCACCTGCTTGATCCAGCGCTCATCCGCCGAGACGATGGGGAAATCCTGCGGGAAGTCGACCACCAGCCGATGCTGCTCGCTGCGGTGCTGCAGTTCCCCGGCGACCTGACGGGCCAGCGAACCCAGGCGCACCGGCTGCGGTTCGAGCTTGAGCTGGTCGACGTCCGCCAGGGACGAGTCGAGGATATCGCGCAGCATGCCCTCCATGTCGTCGCAGGCTTCCTCGATCAGCTGGAGGAACTGGTCGCGCTGGGCATCGCTCCAATGCAGTTCGTCGATCAACATCGCCGTGGCGTAGCCCTTGATGGTGGAAAGCGGCATGCGCAGCTCGTGGGAAAGCGTGGCCAGCACTTCCGAGCGCGTGCGTTCGGCTCGGCGGCCTTCGCGCACGGCATCGGCGCGTTGCGCCAGCCGTTCCCGGTCGATGGCCAGGGCGACCAAGTCGGCCAGGATCTGGACGAAGGGAACGCTCTCCGGCGTGAACGGCCGCTCCGGGCTGAGCGACTCCAGCACAAGGACGCCGAACCGCTGCTCGCCAGCGCTGATCGGCGCGGCGACCGCCGACCCGAGCCTCGGCTCGCGGCCGATGGAGCGGGCCAGCACTTCGCGGTTGAACGGGCGCAGATCGGCCATCGCCCGAGCGGCCTCGTCGGGCGCGGCCAACAAGCGCGCCTGGCCGGCGTCGAAGACCTTGCCGGTGATCGACTCGCCGGCGCGCAGGCCGATCTCCTTCAGGGTCTCGAGGTCATAGCCGATAGCGGCCGCCGGGCGGAACACGCCGGCCGGATGGTCCCACAGCATGATGGCGCCGACCTCGGCCGGCTGGAGGACGCGGGCAATCGTGCGCATGACCGCGTCGAGCAGTTCGGGGAGCTCCCGTGGAGCGACCAGGGCCTTGGTGACTTCGGTCAGGGCCTGAAGTTCGTCCGCCTGCCGCTCTCGCGTGATGTCCGTCAGATGATCCACCAGACGCCATGCCCGCGAATCAGGACGAGTCCATTATAGAGGGGAAGACCGGTCGGCTTTCGGCACCAGCGGCGGAAGTGACCCACATCGCGGATTCCATGGACTTTCGGTATCCGGCCGACCGGGGGGAAAAGGGAGGGGAACGCTCGCAATTGCAGCGACGAACGTCGGTGCTTGAGGATGACGTGGTTTCGGCGAGCCCAGCGGGAAACACAACTCGGGAAGGGCAGGCCTGCCGGAAGCCCTGGCAGGTTGCGAAAAAAACCCTCGCATGCCTCACCCCCTGCCCCTCTCCGCTGGGAGCCTGCCTTTGAGAGGGCGAACGTGGCGGAGAGGGGGTGGAGAAAACTCAAGGAGGCGGCGCCGAAGGCCCCGCCTCCTTGAAAACCTCGCCCCTCCCCCGGCATGAAACCGCCCTATCGAGACTATCGCTCGCCGGGGGAGGGGTGGGGGCTGAAGACTGGTGCCCCCTCTTTCCGCAAGCTCCTAGACTTCCGGGAAGTCGGCGATGGTCGGGACGACCTCGCGACCGATCGTTTCCAGGAGACTCAGGTCCGGCTCCATCAGGGAGACGATGTAGTGCTGGATGCCGGCCTGGGAGAGCTTACGGCATGTGGCGATCAGTTCCTGCGCCGGCTGGCGGCCGCCGCGCAATTGACCGAGGACGGTGCGCTCGATGGCGTCATAGTCTCGCCCGAGGCTGTCGCAATGCCTCCGCAGGACATCGAGCTTGTGCCGGATCTCCTGAGTCCCCGATCCGGCGAACAGGTTGCAGGCATCGCCGTATTGAGCCACCAGGCGCAGGGTCTTCTTCTCTCCTCCACCGCCGATCAGGATCGAAGGGTGCGGCTTCCCCAGCGGCGCCGGCCGCACCACCGGTTCCGTCAAGTGGAGATGGGATCCATCATAGGCGGCGGTCCCGCCGGACCACATTCGTTGAAGGACTTGCAGCGTCTCCTCCAACTGCTCGAACCGCACGCGCAGGGGCGGGAACAGGACTCCCAGGCCGCGCGCCTCGCGCTCGAACCAGGCCGCTCCGATTCCGAAATACGAACGCCCGCCGGATAGAACATCGAGTGTGGTGGCCGTCTTGATCCCAGGGAAGGAAGCCAGACACCCGGCAGCATATCCTGGACGTCGCTGGGGATCTCTTCTTCCGCTCAGGCTACCGCGCGGTGGGCGTCGACACCATCGTCGAACGAACCGGGCTGGCGAAGATGACGCTCTATCGCCACTTCCCGTCCAAGGACGATCTGATCGTCGCTTATCTGGAGCAGGTCAATCGGCTCTTCTGGGAATGGTTCGAGGCGGCTGCGGATTCGGCCGGCGCCAAGCCCCGGGAGCGCCTGTTGGCGGTCTTCACAGCTCTGGAGAGACTTGTGGCCAGCCCGAAGTGCCACGGCTGCGCCTTCCTCATGGCCTCCTCGGAGTTTCCCGAACTCGACAGCCCGGGACATCGCGTGGCGCTCGCCCACAAGCGCAACGTGCGCGATCGATTCCGGGCGGAAGCCGCGAAGGCCGGCGCGACGGACCCCGGAGGGCTGGCCGACGGGCTCTTGCTGTTGATGGATGGGGCCTTCGCCTCGGCTCGGATGTTCGGGACGCGCAACCCGGGCGGGCACGTGTCCGCCTCCGCTCAGGCTCTCATCGATTCGCACTCGGATCGACCGGTGAAAAAGCGCGCCCGCTAAACGATCGACACCGCCGGCGAAGCTGCTGCCAGCGGTGGATTCCTCAGCTCACGCTTCGCGAATCCACCGTTCGAGGTCCAGTCCGTTGAGGAGGTCCAGGGCCCGCTGCCAGCGCCGTCCGCCGTAGGCGCGGAAGTCGACATCCAGTTCGGAGATGTGCTCTTGTAGCACGCTCCACAGGCTCCACGTGACGTCCGACATGATGGCATACAGCTGCATGCGAGCCAGGAGGCGGGGTTCTGCGGCGCCGAAGTAGGCGGCGCACAGCCTTTCGGCCTCGGCCGAATCGTAGGCGGCTTCGCAGCACGCGTTGCCCAGCTCCGAGCACGGGTCGTTGTTGCCGCTGTAGCCGAAATCGACGATCCACAATCGGCCGCCGTCGTCGATCAGGTTCTCCGGAACGAGGTCGTTGCTGCACGGGCGGGCCGGCTGCGGATGGGCGCGGACCGCAGCCTCCATCTCCCTCAGGCGCCGGCGGTGCCCGTCGAAACCGTCGGGAGGTGCCAGCCCGCGCCAGGCGAGCAGCTCGTAATAGGAATCGGTGAGGCGGAACAGGTCGAAGTCGTTGGCGAAGGGGCGCGCAGAATGGAGCACCCGCACCGCCGCCGCCAATCGTTCCGGCATGCCCGGCGCGTGCATGTCGTCGATGGCCAGGGTGTGGCCGTGGAGGAACTCGCCGACCAGGACACCGGTTTCCAACAGGTAATGGGCCACGCCGGGTGAGATCCCCGTCTCGGCCGCGGCCCGGGCATTGGCGATTTCCTTTTCCCGGGGAATGGCCAAGAGCTCACTGCGGGCGCCCGGGATCGATACGAAATACTCGCGGCCGTCCACTCGGACGCGGTAGGCACGGTTCGTCAGCCCCCCGGTCATCGGCTGGACCTCGACGGCCTGGCCGCGCCATTCGGGGATGGCGACGACGACGTCTTCAATGGTGGTGGGTTTCATAAGATCGAGTGGTGAACGCTGTAGCCGCAGGCTTCAGCCTGCGTCCTCGCCGGCTAAAGCCGGCGGCTACAGCGTTGACTCACGCGTCCCTCAGCCATTCGTCCAGGTGCGGCCCATTCAAAATCCCCAGGGCCCGGTTCCAGCGGGTCATGGCGTAGGCCCAGAAGTCGTAATCGAGCGTCGAAATCCTTGCCTGGATAGCGCCCCACAGCGTCCAGCCGACGTCCGACATCAGGGCGAAGAGACGCATGCGCGCCAGTCGGGAGGGCGTCGCCTCGCCGAAGTAGGCGGCGCACAACTCCCGGTACTGGTCATCGTTGTATTGGAGTTCCTGGCAGGTGTTGCCCAGTTCGAAACACGGATCGTTGTTGCCGCTGTACTCGAAGTCGATCAACCACAACTGCCGCCCGTCATCGATGTAGTTTTCTGCCAGCAGGTCGTTGTGGCAGGGGACCGTCGGCAGGGCGCGCCGAAGCAGGGCCTGTTCGATCTCGGCCACCCGGGGCAGATAACCCCGGTAGTCGGCGGGTATGGCGACGCCGTGATCGGCGGCGGTCTTCAGGTACACCTCGACCAGACGGAACATGTCGAAGTCCTGCAGGAAGCGCGGTCCGGCATGCAGGCGCTGGATCGACTGCGCCAGACGGGCCGGCATCCCCGCCGCCTGCAGGCGCGCCGCCGACATCGTCTGGCCGTTGATGAATTCGAAGATCATCACGTCGTCGTCGGGCAAGACGTGCAACAACGGCGGGGCGACGCCGGTTTCAGCGGCGGCGCGGGCGTTGTAGATCTCGTTGCGGCGATCCACCGCCAGCAGCTCCGTGCTGGCGCCGGGGATGCGCACGAAATGCGGGCGACCATCGACCTCCACGCGGTAGTTGGCGTTGGTCAGCCCGCCTCCCATCGGCGCGATCTCGACGTGGCGGCCGGCCCAGGAGGGGATGAGCTCGACGACTTGCTGGATGGTGACTGTCATAGTGGTCAGTGGTCAGTGGTGAGTGGTCAGTGGTCAGCCGTCAATGGCGAGTGGTTTTCACTGACCACCGACCACCGACCACTGAACACTCCCTCATGCGGACAGCTTCTTCCCTTCCGGATCCACCAGCACATCCGATGCCACCTCGCCGGCGACGAGCTCGCCAAACACCTCTACTTCAACCGGGACGCCCGGTTTCGCCTGGTCGATCGGCAAGTAGGTGTAGGCGATGTTGCGCTCGACGGTGAAGCCGTAGCCGGCGCTGCGCAGGCGGCCGACGATCCGGCCGTTCGCCGAGACCGCCTCGCCGCCATAGAGCGGTAGAAAGTCCTTGCCACCGACGGTGACCGTGCACAGCCGCTTGCTCAGGCCGCCGGCCTTGGCCTCCACCAGAGCCTGGCGGCCGATGAAGTTGCCCTTGTTGAGCTTCACGCAGAACCCGAGGCCGCCTTCGTAGGGATTCTCCAACACGGTCACGTCCATGCCGTAGTAGCGATAACCCTTCTCCAGGCGCAGGCAGTCGAGCACCTTGTACCCGCCCACCTCCATGCCGAATTCCCGCCCGGCGGCGAAGACGGCGTCCCAGACGGGCAGGGCCCGCTCGCGCGGCACGTACAGCTCCCAGCCGAGCTCGCCGACATAGGTGACCCGCTGAGCGACGACGTCGAATCCCGCCAGGCGGATCGGGAGCGCCGACATGTAGGGGTTGGCGGCGTTGGAGACGTCCGTGTCCGAGACGGAAGCCAGGACGTCGCGCGCCCGCGGTCCCCAAATCCCGAGGCAGGCGAAGTCTTCGGTGACTTCGCGCACCTCGACCGGGCCGTCCGCCGGATCGACGTGCATCTGGATCCAACCCAGATCGTGCCCGATGAAAGCCGATCCGGTGATCACACGGAAGGACTCCGGGCCGAGGCGAGTGATCGTCACGTCGGAAATCACCCCGCCGCGCGTGTTGAGAAACTGGGTGTAGACGACCTTGCCGACGGCCACGTCGAGGTTGTTGTCGGCCAACCGCTGCAGCAGCGGCAGCGCGCCGCGCCCGGTCACGTCGACTTTGCCGAAAGACGACATATCGAACAGGCCGACGCGCTGGCGCACGGCGTTGTGCTCCTGGCTCAGGCGCTCGAAATAGGGCGGACGTCCCCACTGCCAATCGGGTTGACGCTGGTCGGCGCCCGCGCGGCGCCAGGCGCGGCCGGGATGGACGACGTTGACTCGCTCCCAGCCGTTCTTCTCGCCGAAGACCGCGCCCAATTCCTGCAGGCGGTAATGCACCGGGCTGACGCGCCGCGGCCGGGCCCATTCGTTTTCGTCGTTGGGGAAGCGCAGATAGTAGTAGTACTTGACGCCCTCGCGGGTGCGTTCGGCGGCGTAGTAGGGATCGGCGTAGCTGCGGCCGAAGCGCCAGCCGTGGAACGAGAATAGGTCGAGCGACGGCTCGCCTTCGATGATCCACTCGGCCATCATTTTGCCCATGCCGCCGGCCCCGCCGAACCCGTTGAGCGAAAGGCCGGCCGCCATCCACAGACCGTGTGCACCAGGCACCGGGCCGAGGATCGGACGCGAGTCGGGTGTGTAGGCGCCGGGGTGACAGACGAGCGAAACGACTTCGGCCTTCTCGAGGAAGGGGATGCGCCGGACGGCGCCTTCCAGGATCGGGTCGAAGCGTTCGAAGTCCGGCGCCAGCGACTGGCCGCCGTGCTCCCACGGGACCCCGTCGATCCAGCGCGAGTGCGGGTTGAGTTCGTAGCCGCCGATCACCAGCCCGCCGCTCTCCTCACGCAGGTAGATCAAGTTGTCGGGATCGCGCACGCAGGGAGTCGCATGCGGCAGTTCATGGCCGGGGACGGCCTTGAGGGCGATGTGCTGGTGGTCGACGGGAGTGGTCGGGATATGGACGCCGGCCAGGGCCGCCACCTGCGGGCCCCACAGCCCGGCGGCGTTGATGATGACTTCGGTGCGGATAGGTCCTTGATCGGTCAGCGCATGTGTGACTTCGCCGCGCGGCGAAAGGCGGATGCCGGTCAGGCGGGTGCCGGTGTGGATCGTCACGCCGAGTTGGCGGGCATGCTGGGCCAGGCCGGTGGTGGTGCCGTACGGATCGAGATGTCCGTCGCGCGGCAGGTAGATGGCGCCGTATAGCTCCTTATCGCTTAAGGCCGGGAAGAGCCGTACGGCCTCGGCCGCCGAGATCATCTCGACCTCCAGGCCGATGGCCTTGGCCTGGCTGATGTTGCGCTGAAGCTCCTTGAACTGCGCCGGGCTGGAGGCCAGCCGCAGGCTGCCGACATGGTTGAACAGCTTGAGCTCGCTGAACAGCTCGATGCTGTACTTGCGGATCTGCATCAACGTCGGGGACGTGTGGAACTGGGTGACCAGGCCGGCGGCGAAGGCCGACTCGCCGGTGGCCAGCTCGAGCTTCTCGATGAGAACGACGTCGCTCCAGCCCATCTTGGCCAGATGGTACGCGACGCTGACCCCCATGATGCCGCCGCCGACGACGACGGCGCGCCCTTGGTCCTTCATGAAGACCTCCTGGGAACGATGTTAGCAGATGTGGGGAAGGTCCGCTTTCGAAGCTCTATAAGTCACGTGGTTACCCGCCATGTTGTTATCCTGAGCCGTCGCGCAGCGGCGGCGAAGGATCTGTTTCTCGCTCCGAACGACAAGCAGTTGCTCACCTGCACTTGGCAGCTGCGCTGCCAGCGCAGGTGCAAGTGTCGCCCCTGCGGGGCTCAGCATGACAGAGGTGGAAAGACGGCGACGAGACATGGACCAAGAATGCGCCCGCGGGAGGGTTCCCCACTCAGGCACGCCCCGCCTTTGGCGGGGCTCGGCCTCTACGCCCCTTCGGGCGCCCCCAGGGGGCAGGCCGCCAAGGGCGCCGGAGCGGGGCCAAAAGCAGGACTAACGGGAGGGGCCAGGGGCCCCTCCCGCTTGCGGCTGGAGCAAGCTTCCCGTGCGCTTAAACCGCGTAGGAAGCTCACCGACCACCGACCACCGACGACTCGCCTTACTCCGGCGGGATCTCCTTGAAGGCGAAGTCGACGTTGAAGCCGCGTCGCTTCTGCGCCGCCTTGGCCCCATAGAACAGGACCACGGAGAACAGGATCACCCCAAAGGCGATGATCTGGGCGCGCAACTCATACAGCCCGGCGCGGATGTCCCCCGCCAGCAGCGTGTCGAGCCCGGTCCAGATACCCAGCACGTAGTAGGCCGGGTTGAGCAAGAACGTCATGACCATCGACGAGGCGAAGCCGGCGCCCATGACGCCCAGGGCGGTGACCCATGGCATGGGGCCGCCTCGGACCCAGCCTCCCAGGTTGCCGCGCAACTGGTAGATCACCCACGCCACTCCGCCGATGGATGCCAGCCGAACGATCCAGACCAGCGCCTGCTGGTTGACGAAGACCGCCGCCAGATTCCAGGAGGCGATCAGGAACGTGACCAGGCCGACGAGCATGATCAAGATTCCCAGCAGCCCGTTGACGTGGAAGCCGGAGCCGGGAGAGGCGTCGTACAGGCTCTTGGCGCGCGTCGGAATCAACGCGCCCGACAGAGCCGTGGCGGCGAAGACATAGCCGCAGCCGAACGTCACCCCCAGCGTGAACAGGATGAAGTCACCGTAGTAGAAACTGTACAGGTAAAAGATGGGAATGCTCAGCAGGAAGTAGATCAGGTGAGCGTTGAAGGGGGTGTGGAATCGGTCGTGGACCTTGCTGACCGCCGCCGGCAGCAGCCGGTCGAGGCTCATGGCGACCATGATGCGCGTCACCCCGATGTAGCAGTTGCACACGATCTGGAAGGCGTTCAGGGTGAAGCCGAGCCCGATCAGGAGAATCAACAAGGGGTTGCTGGTGATGGCGACCGCCAGCATGCTCGGCGCCAGGATGATGGTATTGGCGATCTTGGCGGTCGGGTCGACGTACCAGTATCCGTAGGAGGCGACCACCTGGCCCTCGGTGCCGGCGGCGTTCTGCAACGCCACTCCCAACAACGCCAGGAGAATGCCGACGACGATCAGGGAACCGACCATGATGAAGCTCTGGTTGCGGAACGAGCGGGCTTCCTTGATCTCGCCGTTCTGCTCGGCGGAGTAGGTGGACCACTGCAGGCTCTGCCATGCCACAGGGGCGACCAGCAGCGTGGCCAACCAGAACAAGTTGGGCGACAGCGCGGGGGCGGTGTCGACGCCGGCGGCCTGAGCCGCGGCCAGGGAGTCCTGGTAGAACGTCGGCGATCCACCGACGGCCGCCGAGAACGAGTTCAGGCTTGTGGCGAACGCACTGGCGGTGCTGGTGAACAAGACGAGCAAGACGGAGACGAAGCCGGCCATCGTCGCCCACCAGATGACGTGCTGAAAGCGGACGTAGTTCTTGAAGCCCGTCACCAGCAACAGTGCGGCGAGGAAGCCGTTGAGCAGGCTGACGACGAACAACCCGGTCGGGGTGGTGACCCACAGGCCGGCCTGGATCATGGCCGCGCTTCCGGTGACGGTGCCGAAACCGAGCAGCAGGGGGGCCAGGCCGAGAACACCGACGAGCCAGCCGGAGAGGGCTGTCCAGACGAGGATCCAGATCACGAATCCACTCATGACGAGGACATAGCCCCAGCTACCGCCGAGCACGCGGCTCTGAAAAACATAGTCGCCGCCGGAGCGGGGCAGGGCCGTCGACAGCCAGACCGCCGAGTAGGCGATCGGAATCTGGATCAAGGTGCAGATCAAGATCCCCAGCGGGACGTTGCCCCCGGGGAAGGCCGTCGGCGACACCAGAAACACCCAAGGGAAGATGATCCCCATCGTCAGGATGTTGTAGACAAAGGCCGAGTAGGGAGACATCACCCGGACCAGGCCGGAGGCCTTGCGAGTGAAGACTTCCGGCGTGCCTGCGATCGCACTCATGACAATTCCTCCTCAACGATTAGAAGATCGGTCGAAAAGGGCCGTGGAGACTTCGTCAGGCTCCCGTCAATGGACCTCCTTTCGGGTCGCCGGCGCTGGCGATCAGCCGGCGGTCAGTTGATGGCCGCCGACGGCGCCGTCCTCGAGGTTAAGCAAACAGCCGCGCAGGATGCCTTCGGCGTATTCGCTGCCGGGATTGACGCACAGGGTGCGCCCGATCCGGGTCACTCCGCGCGACTCGTGAATGTGGCCGTGCAGGGCGGCCATCGGCTGATGGGTTTCGATGGCGTGACGCACCGACCGGCTGCCGGCGCCGTGCAGGACGATCGAGCCGCCACGGGTGATCTGCGACGGCGGATCGGTCGTCCAGTCGAGCATCGGGCAGGTGTCGAGCGTCGAATCGTTGGGCGGGTCGTGAAAGTTGAAGATACAGTGCGAAGGGTCGGGCACGCGCGACACCAGCTCCTCGATGAGGGTACCCAGCTCGTCTTCGGTCACCTCGCGGGGCGTGTGCCAGGGGGTGGGAGTGCTGATCCCCAGGCTGGCCATGGTATGTCGGCCGTCAATGGGAAGCACCTCGCCTTCGCAGGCGCGCAAGGCGCCGTCGCCGTCGGAGGGCAGGACGGCCAGCACATCGCTGAAATCGTCGTTGCCGCCGGTGATGTAGCAACGGATCCCGCTGCCGCGCAGGCGTTCCTCCGCCAGCGCCACCCACGACTCGAGGCGCTGGCGCGCCAGGTCGTGGAACAACCCGTCGATAGCATACGGATCGCCTTGCAAAGCGCGAAACTCTTCCTCGTCCATCACCTTGCTGTAGAAACCCAGGATTCCGATCCGTTCGAGCAGTCCTTTGAGCGCGTCCTGGTCGGCGAAGCGCTCGACGCGCCCCTGCAGGGTCGCCCGGTAGCTTCCGTCCTTCTCCCGGATGATGGGGATGGCCAGTTTGCCGATGATGTCGCCGCCCATCACCAGGATGTCGGCGTTGTAGAACTTGCCGGCGTTGATGAACTTGCGCCAGGTACGCTCCGAGCCGTGGACGTCGGTGGCGAAGAAAAGGGTCGTCTTAGGCTTGGTGGACTTACCGAAGAGGGGCATGGACCGCTCCGGTGCGCGGATAGGGTGGTCGGTTCCCTAGGATTCCAGCCTTGCCACCACCCCTTCGCACGGTCGTGGGGTGGGGGAGGTCGTTATGGCTTCAAACCCTCTGGTAGAACCCTCCTGCCCCTTCGCGGGGTGCGAATCTCGAAGGGATTTGCTCGATTTTGGGGGAATCCCATATCGGGCGTTGCGGGCGACAGGCGGTGGGGCGGAGGGCGGGGCCGGCACCTGACGTGTGCTCAATGGTGGCCGTCTGGATCGGGATGGGCGCGGATGACCTTGACCCCGCGGCCCGAGAGGCCGGATTCGGCCTCGGCCGGGAGGGCATGATCGGAAACCAGGATGTCGGCGTGGTCGATCGGGGCGATCTCGTAGTTCGAGACCACTCCCCATTTGCTGGCATCCGCCACGACGACCACCGGGCCCCGGGTACGCTCGAGCATCAGGCGGGCGATTTCGGCCTCGGCCGCCACCGGCGTCGTCAGGCCGCACTTCAGGCTGAAGCCGTCGACCCCCAGAAAGCACTTGTCGGCATAGACCTGCTGCAGGGCGTGCCGCGCCGTGTCGCCGACGACGGCCTTGGACTCGGGCCGGAAGGTTCCACCAAGAAGGATCACTTCCATTCCGGCGTGGCGCATATCCAGGGTGGCGCTGACGTTCGTGGTGATCAGGGTCGCCCGCGGCAGGTCGTGGCGCGCGCCAAGGCGGCGCATCAACTCGGCGGTCGTCGTGCCGCTGTTGATGAACAGGGTGTCGCCTTCGGCGACGAGCTGAGCCGCCGCGGCGCCGATCTCGCGTTTCTCATCCGGGTGCAAAGTGGCGCTCAGGCTGTACACCGGCTCGGTCGGCAGACGCCGGGTGAGGATGGCTCCGCCGTGGGTCCGCTCAAGGGCGCCCTTCTCCTCCAACGCCTCCAGATCGCGCCGGATGGTTGCCTCGGAAACCTGGAGCAGGTCGCTCAGCTCGGAGATGCTGGCGACGCGCCGCCGTTCGAGCACGGCTTGGATGCGATCATGCCGCTGGGCCGGGATCAGGCTCTTGACCATCGGGCGCCTGAACAGAGTTCCAGACAAGGCTAGAGGAGGCTCGACATATTATGGAGGATTTCGAATGGTTTTGCAATAACCTGTCGCCTCATGTAGAATGATTGCGAAAGTCCCAACCCAGCTACGAGATGCCAGATATAGCTATCGGCATGGGTCCGCAGGATGCGGCCGAGCGTCAGCGGTTCGAGCAGGAGGTCCACCGCATCGTCGGCGCCGCCCAACAGGACGGCGTCGTTCTCCGCCTGCTTGGCTCGCTCGCTTTCCAACTGCATTGCCCTCAATTTGGAGGCCTTCAGGCCAAGATGGGCCGGGCCTATACCGACATCGACTTCGCCAGTTACAACCGCCAGGCGAAGCGGGTGAGCGAGCTGCTCGCCCGGCTGGGCTATCTCGAGAACAGAGAGATCTTTGTCGTCACCGAGGGCACGCGGGCGATTTTCGAGAACGGGTCCAGCCGGTTTCACCTGGACGTCTTCTATGAGAGGCTCGACTTCTGCCACGTCATCCCATGGAACGGCCGGCTCGAGGCGGACGAACCGACGATCCCGCTGGCGGAGATGCTGCTGGAGAAGATGCAGATCGTCCAGATCAACGAGAAAGACGTCATCGACACGATCATGCTGCTGCTCGAACATCCGCTCGGCACGGAAGACCGCGAGACGATCAATATCGACCGGGTGGCTTCGTTGTGCGGCTCGGACTGGGGCCTGTGGCGAACGGTGACGATGAACTTGGACAAGGTGCTTCATCTGGCGCAAGGCTATCCGCAGCTCGAGCCGGAGAACAAGGCTAGAGTGGCCGAGCAAGTGCAGCTGGCCCGGGCGCGGCTGGAGGCCGAACCGAAGTCGATGGGCTGGCGGCTGCGGGCGCGCGTCGGGGACCGGGTCAAGTGGTACAAGGACGTCGACGAGGTGCATTAGCCATAAACCCGTTTTGCCCAGCAAACCGGGTTTCCGTGCGGGAGTCTCGACGATGACGACATTGGTGCGCGACCTGATGCGACGCGGTCTGGTCACCTGTGCCAAGGAGACGCGCCTGGGCGAGGCAGCCGCCCTGCTGACCCAGCATCGGGTGCACGCCTTGGTGGTCGTGGACGAGGCTGGGATGCCGACGGGGCTGCTATCGGATTTCGATCTGCTGGCGGGCGAATGGCTCTCGGCCGATGCCGAGAGCTTGGCGGCGATGCGCCGGATGACCGCCGGTGAGCTGATGTCGTCCCCGCTGAACACGGTCGACGGTTCGCAGCCCATCCGCGCCGCGGCCGAACTCATGCGGTCGCAGGGTTTCCACCGCCTGATCGTCTCCGAGGGCGGCGCGCTGGCCGGGGTGATCTCGATGTCGGATTTCGTCGCCCACCTGGCGGCGCAGGAGCCGCTGGAGCGGGCGACCGTCGGCGACGTGATGTCGTCCGTGGTCTTGGTCTGCCGTGAGGAAACGCCGGCCCTGGAAGTGGCACGCGGCCTGACCGATTCCCGCTTTCGCTCGGTGGTCGTGCTGGATTTCGCCGGTCGGCTGCAGGGCGTCATCAGCGGCCGGGACCTGCTGGCGTGCGTGGACGGTCAAGACTGCGCCGCCATGACCGCCGGCCAGATCATGCATCCGGCTTCGACGATCCAGCGCACAGCGACCTTGCGCCAGGCGGCTCAGCAGATGATCGAACATCATCTGCACCGGCTGGTGGTGGTGGAGGCGGACCTGTCGCACGGCCTACCGCTGGGCATCATTTCGACCTACGACATCGTCAACGAAATGGCGCGCCCGGGATCGGTGTGGAGATCGTCAGCGCCGTAGCCGCAGGCTTTAGCCTGCGCTCCCCGCAGCCTAAAGGCAGCGGCTACCGGTCCTTGTCGCAATGACTCTCACCCTGGAGCAGGCCATCGCTCGGGTCCCCGGCTGGGACGTGGCCGGCCTGAAGGTCTCCCCCCTGGGCGGCGGGATCACCAACCATAATTTCCGTGTCGATGTCGGCGGTGAGTCGTTCGTGCTGAGGTTGGTGGGCGAGAACACCGAGCTGCTGGGGATCGACCGCGAAGTAGAGTACGCCGCCAACCGGTCGGCGGCCGCCGCCGGGGTGGCGCCGGAAGTCGTCCACTTCCTCAGGCCGGAAGGCTGCCTGGTGACGCGCTTCATCGACGGCCGGGCCATCGAACTGCAGGAAATCGGCCGGCCGGAGATGATCACCCGTGTGGCAAAGGCGCTGCGCATCGTCCATGGTCTTCCACCCATCCTGGGCACCTTCTCCGCCTTCGCCGTCGTGGGGAACTATTCCCGCCTCGCGCGAAAGCACGGGGCGCGCTTTCCGAAGAACTTCGACCGGTTGCGCCGGGAGCTGGAGTCGATCTGGGCGCATTTGCCCGAGTCGACGCCGCGCCTGTGCCACAACGACCTGCTCAACGCCAACTTCCTCGACGATGGGACGTTGCGCATCCTCGACTGGGAATACGCCGGGATGGGAGACATCTTCTTCGACCTGGCGAATTTCTCGCGCAATCATGACTTCGACCAATCTCAAGACCGCCTTCTGCTCCAGGCCTACTTCGGTGATGCCACGGCCGGGCGCCTGGCCCGGCTGAGGTTGATGCGCGTCGCCTCGGACACGCGCGAGGCGATGTGGGGACTGCTGCAGAGCGGCATCTCGCGGCTGGATTTCGATTTCGTCGGGTATGCCGAGACGCACTTCCGCAGGGCGGCGGAGGGGATCGGCGACCCGCAGTGGAGCCAGTGGCTCAAGGAGGCCGCCCATGGCGTCTGACTTTCCGACCCAGGCCCGCGTCGTCATCATCGGCGGTGGCGTCGGCGGTTGCAGCATCGCCTACCACCTGGCCAAGATGGGGTGGACCGACGTGGTCCTGCTGGAACGCGGCGAGCTGACCTGCGGCTCGACCTGGCACTCGGCCGGGCTCGTCGGCCAGTTGCGCTCGGATTTCAACCTGACGCGCATGATGAAGTACAGCACCGACCTGTACCGCACTCTCAAAGACGAGACGGGGATCGACCCGGGCTGGCGCGAGGTTGGCGGGCTGCGTCTGGCATCGTCGCCCGAGAGGATGGTCGAGCTCAAGCGCCAGGTGGGCTTCGCCCGCTCCTTTGGGATGCCGCTCGAGTTGATCAGCACCGAGCAGGCGCAGCGGATGTGGCCGTTGATGAACCCGGAGGGCGTGTTGGGAGCGGTCTTCACCCCGACCGACGGCGGCATCGATCCGACCGGGCTGACGAATTCGCTGGCCGCCGGAGCGAAGAAGCACGGCGCCCGCCTCTTCACCGAAACGACCGTCAGCGGGATCGTGACGAAGAAGGGCGGGGTCGATCGCGTCGTCACCGACCGCGGGCCGATCCGGACCGAGGTCGTCGTCAACGCCGCCGGGCTGTGGAGCAACCAGATCGCGCGCATGGTCGGGATCACCTTGCCACTGATCCCCTTCGCCCACCTGTATTTGATCACCAAGCCGATCGAGGGCCTGCATCACGAAGTGCCCACGATGCGCGACCCGGACCACCTGGTCTACTGGCGGGAGGAAGTCGGCGGACTGGTCACCGGCGGCTACGAGCGCAACCCACAGCCGTTCGGCCTGGACGGGATCCCCGACGACTTTCGCTACAAGCTGCTGCCGCCGGACTGGGAACGATTCACCCCGCTGATGGAAAACTCGATCCACCGGGTGCCGGCGGTGGAGAAAGCGGAGATCATCCAGTTGCTCAACGGCCCGGAGGGCTTCACGCCCGACGGAGAGTTCTTGCTCGGGCCGACGGACGTGCGCGGCTTTTGGGTGGCGTGTGCCTTCTGTGCCCATGGGCTGGCCGGTGCCGGTGGCATCGGGAAGGCGATGGCGGAGTGGATCATTGAGGGCACTCCGGAATGGAATTGCTGGCGCCTGGACGTGCGCCGCTTCGGGCCCCACTACGTCGGCCAGGATTTCACCTTGAACCGGACGATCGAGAGCAACTCGCGCTACTACGATATTCACCTTCCGGGGGAGGAGCGCCAGACCGAACGCGGCTTCCGCCTCAGTCCGGCCTATGGCCGGGAGCGCGACCTGGGAGCGGTCTTCGGGGAGAAGTTCGGCTGGGAACGCCCCAACTGGTACGCGCCCCACGAGGCTCGCGCCGATCACGGCTACGCGCCGCGGGGCTGGGCGGGGGTGCACTGGTCGCCGGCGGTCGGCTACGAACATCTCCAGACGCGGGCGGCCGCCGGTTTGTTCGATGAAACCTCCTTCAGCAAGATCGAAGTTCGCGGGGCTGGCGCGGCGAAGTTCCTCCAGCAGATGTGCGCTAACGACATCGACCGGCCGGTGGGCAGCGTCGTTTACAGCTCCATGCTCAACGAGCGCGGCGGAATCGAGTGCGACTTCACCGTCACCCGTCTGGCCGAGGACCGTTTCCTGATCGTGACTGGGACGGCGTCCGGCGTGCATGATCTGAACTGGATCCGGGTCCACGCGCCGAGCGATGGCTCGGTTGCGGTGGACGATGTCACCGGCTCGTATCTGTGTCTTGGTCTATGGGGACCGAAGGCGCGCTCTATTCTCCAATCGACGACGCGCGAGGATGTCTCCCATGAAGGTTTCCCGTACATGAGCGCGCGTCGTATCACGGTCGGGGACGTTCCCGCGCTGGCGATGAGGGTTACCTATGTCGGCGAGCTCGGTTGGGAGTTCTATTGCGGCATGGAGTACGGCCAGTCGCTGTGGGACACCCT
>DATEVL010000055.1:0-6316 GCA_035281845.1 Anaerolineales bacterium
CTGGGGGGAGGGGCAGGCTCATTGCCCCTCCCCCTGGCCCCTGGGAGACGAAGGCGACGCCGTCCTCAAATCATGAACGTGACCTTGATCGACCCACTCTTCTTGTGCAAGGCGGTATTGATCGCCGTCCGATACTCGGCCAAGGGGAAGCGATGGGTGATCAACCCCGTCGTGCTCAGGCGGCCGGCGCGCAAATGCTCGATCACCAGCTCGAAGGTGTGACGGGGCCGGCCGTCGCCGTGCTCGGCCCCAAACGTATGCGAGCCGATCAAGTCGACTTCCTGGTACCAGACCGGATTCAGGTCGACTCGCAAGAGGGCGAGGTCGATGCCGACCAGCACGACGGTCCCCTGGGCGCGTGCCCAGCGGAGCGAGTCGTAGATGGTGCGGGCGCCGCCGACGCAGTCGTAGATGAGGTCGAAGCCTCCCAGCAGCATGCCGCGGTTGAGCGGAGCCCGATAGAGCTTGGCCCCGGTTCGCTCGGCGGCCTGCGCGTACAGGTCGCTTCCTCCCAGCACGGCCTCCGCCCCAAGTCGCCGCGCCGCCTCGGCCTGGTGGGGGTACCGCGCCAGCACGGTCAGGTGACTCTCGGGCGCGATGAGCTTGACGCACTGCGCGGTCAGCAGGCCGATGATCCCGGCGCCGACGATCAGCACGTGCTCGCCGTCGCGCGGCGGCCGACGCAGCACTCCGTGCAACGCCACCGCCATCGGTTCGACCAGCGACGCCTGATCGTCGTCGAGACCGTCCGGCACAGCGCGCACTTCGCTCTCATGCGCGGTGTAGCCATCGCCCCAGCCGCCGCCGACACCAGTCGGCCCGCGGCCGAGCGATGCGTTCTCGCACAGGCGGGTGTCACCGGCGGCGCAGAAGCGGCAAGGTGGATCGATTTCCTGGGTGAAGCAAGTGGGACCGGTGAAGCGCGACTCCATCACCACACGCTGGCCGGGCCGAATGCCCCGGACCTGCGGCCCGACCTCGACGACCTCGCCGACAACTTCGTGGCCAAGGTAGAAGCGCTCGTTGCCGGGCAGTGCCAGTGGGGCGGCCGCCGGATCGGCCTTGACCAACAGCAGCGACAGATCGCTGGCGCAGATGCCGCACTGACGAGTGCGGACCCTGAGCCAGCGCGGCCCCGGCAGAGCCGGCTCCGGCATTTCGACGACTCGCGCGTGAGACAGCGGGCTCCATACGACGCCCGGCCACAGCCGCCGAAGGTACTTGACCGTCAGGGCGCGCGGGATGTTCTTGTCGATGTAGATGGCCCGCATCGAGCCTCCGAGGAACCGTAGCCGCAGGCTTTAGCCTGCGCCGGGAGCAGCCTGAAGGCTGCGGCCACAACGGTCTCTGACCACTCACCACCGACCACTGCCCCCTATCCCGCGGCGGCGCGCACGCTCAGGCGCACGTCGGCGCAGCGCTCGCATCCCGCCCGATCGCAGAGCAAGGCCCGCGGGTCCGCCCGGATCCAGCCGGCGGCGACGTGGATCAGGTCGCGCAGGGGGATGGCGCTGATCTCCTGGCCGGCGACGGTTGTGCGCCGGACGACTCCTTCGAGTCGACTTTCGACGGCCTGGAAACCATCCGAGCACCCGGGGAATCGAGGGCAGGTCATGACACCGTCCTCGGTGAGCGCCCAGCGGGTGAACTGCCTGCGTCCGGCGACACGCTCGGCATGATGCAGGCTGATGTTGCGGCGATGGTCCACACCGATCAGCAGGACGTCGGCGTCACCTTCCGCCAGCCAGCGCACGGGTCCCAGCGGCTCCTCAAGCGTCTGCGCCGCCAGGGCCTCCCCCGCGCGCACACCGCAAAAGGAAAGCGCCGGGTGCGACGACCGTTGGCTTGATGGCTGCCGTCGGAAGGCTTCGGCCACTTCGCCGAGGTCTGAGTCGACAGGCAAGTCGCGGCGGAAGAACTCCGCCTCCAAGTTGGCCGGGGCGTCCCCGTAGCGCAGGCCGTTATCGGGCGGACCGAACGGCGGGGTGACCAGCGTGCGCTGAGTGAAGGCCGGTGAGACGACGATCTCGCAGGTCGCCGTCAGCGCTCCCACCAGCGCCTGCGGGCCGCCTACGTCCGGCGCAAACGGGACGAGCGAGGCATGGGCGAGGACGCGGCTGTTGGGCCCCAGCCCGAGATCGCGAAACGCCGAGATCCACTCGCGGTACGCAGGCATCCCGTTCTCAGGTCCCCGTCCACTCCGGCTTGCGTTTGGCGGTGAAGGCCTGCATCCCTTCCTTCTGGTCGTGAGTGCTGAAGAGGAAGTAGAAGGCGCGACGCTCGTCGGCCACGCCGTCGGCCAGGAACGATTCGAAGGCGTGGTTGACCGCCTCCTTCCCCAGCCGGACGGCGAGCGGAGCGCGGGCTGCGATCTCGTTCGCCAGCCGAATCGCCTCGTCCAGGTAAGCCTCCAGCGGGACCACCCGATTGACCAGGCCGAAGGTTTGCGCCTCGTTCGCTGTGAGGGTCCGGTTGTTGAGGACGACCTCCATGGCGACGGCCTTTCCGACCGCGCGTGTCAGACGTTGCGTCCCACCGGCGCCGGGCATCACGCCCAAGTTGATTTCGGGCTGGCCGAAGCGCGCCGTCTCGGAGGCGACGATCATGTCGCAGGCCATCGCCAGTTCGTTGCCTCCGCCCAGGCACCAGCCCGAGACGGCGGCGATGACCGGTTTGCGGATGCGGCGGATGCGATCCCACTTGCCGATCCGATCGGAGAGCAACATTTCCACAGACGAGGCGTCTGCCATCTCCTTGATGTCGGCGCCGGCGGCGAAGGCGCGGTCATCGCCGGTGATCACCATGGCGCCAATCTTCGGATCGGCATCGTAGCCTTCCAGGGCCCGGGCTACCTCCTCCATCACCGCCCCGTTGAGGGCGTTCATCGCCTCCGGGCGGTTGATCCGAATCAAGCCGGCGCGCTCGCGGATCTCGGTTTGGATGATCGTCGTGCCCATGGCGTCTCCCTTCGACTCACTCCGCGTGGCAGTGGACACCAGCATAGCTCGCTTCGAAGGCCAACTTCTCTTCCCTGTCTCCGCTAGACCTCCCGCCCAAACCGACTCCTCGCCACTGAGGGGCCCTCGGCAAGCCATGCGGAGCGCTCCAACGTACGCGAGGCTTCGGCCACTGCCTACAATTTGAGAGCTGGGCTGGGGCTACTTGGCGCCCAATGGCCTCTAGCTCTTGGAGGGCCTGGCTTCGCCCCTTCGCTCTTTACGCCCCTTCGCCCTCTACAGGGCGCCAAGGGCGGGCGCCCCCAGGGGGCAGAGCGCCAAGGGCGGGCGCGCCCAGGGCGCAAATCCCCGCCCACTACAGGGCGCCAAGGGCGGCAGGGCCAGAATTGTGAGTCGGCAGGGGGTCCTCCCTCCGCGACACACTCATCCGCCTTCCAGTTGTCGCCGATGGTCTTCGCCATGCGCCACAGAACGTTCCACCCACCATTGCAGCGTGCGCTCGCCATAGAACGGGTGCGATCCGCTGCGACTCCAGGCCGCGGTGGGAGCGGCTTGCAGGACCTCCGCCCAGCCCTGACGCGCGGCCTGCCAGCGCTGGAGGATGGCCTCCGCCGGCTCATCCGGGTCATAGTGATTCGCCATCCAGGCTACCTCGTCGTAGTCTTCCAGTCGCGGCTGGTCCTCGCGCAGAATCCGCAGTAGGCGCGGGCCATACGCCTGCTCGTCGGCGGCGCGGACATGAAAGATCACCTGATGGGTCGACCATTCGCCGGGCCGGATCGGTGCGTGCAGGCTCGCCCTGTCCAGCCCGCGCAGGCGCTCCCGGTACGCATCCGGTTGAAGGCGGAAGCGTCCTTGCAGGCGGCCGCGGTAGTCGTCCAGCAGGTCGTCGGCCATCTCGGTTGCGTGAGGGGAGGACTCGTTCAGTGCGGACGGCTCCGCAGCCCGAGGATGTGCTGAGTGTGGTCGCGCTCGTGCCACAGGGTGCGGCGCAGTACTTTGCGCGCCGACCATACTTCCCCGGCCAGGGCGACCACGCCTGTTTGTCCGCTCAAGGCCGGCAGTTGCGCCACGAAATGCCGGCGGACTTGCTCGATCGCCTCCTGTGATTCGGGACTCAGCTCGCGGCGCGGGAACGCCAATCCGATTCGGTCGAGATACCACAGCTCCGATGTCGCCACGTGATAGACGATGCCGGCCAAGGGCCATCGTTCGCCGGCGATGGGGCGCTGCATGTCGTCATGACTCAGACCGTGCAGGGCCTGCAGCAAGTCCTTACGCGAGGCCGCCAGAAAACGCTGCACATCAGGCAGCTCGTCGGTGGTCACGGGCGGGCGGTCGGCGGCGAAGAAGGCGTTGACCTCGTACTCCGGTTCGTAAAGCCAGGCGCGCACGACTTCACTGACCACCATCGGCGGGGAAACCCCCGAGACGCGGATGCCATGATCGCCGCACCAGGCGACGTAGTCTTCGACCGCCTTAGGTGCGGCGGCGATGGCCAAGTCGCGCTCGCTGTGCGAGGTGAAGCAGCCGGGCAGATCGGGTACATGGGCAATCCAGCGCCCGTCCATCTCCTCGGCGCATACGACGTAGGGCATCTAGTGTCCCGTTCCGCAGATAAGCGGACTCACTGCGTCTGGCATGCCTCAGACCGCGGCCAGCGCGTTGACTCACTCGCTGCAGGCGCGCCTCCCCGATTCCCTGATACGCCACTCCCCCATCGGGCCCACCCTAGGGAAAGGCGGTGGCCATTCGAATGCGAACTTCCGGAACGGGACACTAGGACATCACCTTCCCGCCGTCGACATTGATCGCCTGGCCGGTGAGGTAGGCCGCCGCCGGCGAGCACAGGAACAGGACTAGCGGGATAACGTCGTCGGGGTGGCCGAGGCGCGCCTGGGGAATATCGCTCAACCAGCGGGCCATCATGGCCTCGTCCTGGCGCAAAGCGGCGGTCATCTCCGTTTCGATCACACCCGGGCAGACCGCGTTGACTCGAATATTATACGCCGCCAGTTCGCGCGCCGCCTCGCGCGTCAGACCGATCAGCCCCGTCTTGCTCGCCACATAGGCCGCCCGGTCCTTCAGTCCGTGCGCACGGCCGGCGATCGAAGCGACATTGACGATGGCCCCGCCCCCCTGCTCGACCATCAGCCGGCCCACCGACTGCATCATGAGGAAAGGGCCTTTCAGGTTGACGGCCAGGGTCCGGTCCCAGTCCCACTCGTCGAAGGTCAGCAGACTGGCATGCGGTTCGACGCCGGCGTTGTTGATCAGCACGTGGATGGCGCCGAAGACGTCGTGGACGGCGTCGATCATCGTCTGCACCGCCATCTTGTTGGCGACGTCGGCCAGAAACGGCTCGGCGACTCCTCCAGCGGTGCGAATATCGGCGACGGTTCGCTCAAGGTTGTCCGGCGTCAGGTCGTTCACGGCCACGCGGGCCCCGGCCGCGGCGAAGGCGCAGGCGATGGCCCGTCCAATCCCGCGCCCGGCCCCGGTGACCAAGGCGGACTGATCATAGAAGTCGTTCGTCTTCATTCTCTCGTTCGGCCTCCGCCATCAGGTTCACTGAGAAATGGATCAGATCGCTGGACTTACATTCGGCCCCGGCAGGCATGGGCTTCGCGGCGGACCTAGGCTCCGACTTACAGGAAAAGCTCTCGAGGCAACAAGCCTGTCAGATTGTCGCCGCGCCCCTACGTCCACGTGGCCGGCTTTTCGACAACGTAACCACTCGACAGGGTAATCCGATCGGGAAGGAGACTCTTGCGCAGCTTTCCTTCGTAGCTCTGGAAGGAGATGGGGGCTACGCTCTGAAGCTCCAGGGAAAACCTGCCGGCAGGAAACGCGACCTTGACGAGCCTTGAAGGGAACAGCCGCCTAATCTCGGCAATTGGAGCCGTAAGGTCACTGTCGGCAGAGATTAGGATTGCCGTATCGAAATGACCTTGAAAGGCGTCGACCAGCATGTGGGTTGCAATATTGACGTCGCTTCTCTTCTCGTTAGAGGCTAGGCGCTTATGGCCACACTTCATACAGGTTTGGACGAAGGTCTGATATCGGCCGAAGTGGATCTCGAAATCGGGCAGAGTACCCAGCGCGCTAAGGTACGTCTGCTGACGTTTCCTCTTGGCCGCCGGGTTGCTGATCTTGGATGTGAAGTACTTTGTTCGAACGAGTCGCTGGTCAGAAGAAAGGAGTGACTTGGCCAGCTTCGCCAAGTCAAGCCAGTAGTACTTTGTCCAGGCCTTCTCCTTGAGCCCGAAATAAAGGTTGAAGCCGTCAATGTACTCGATCACGCGTTCTTCGCTGGGAGGCACCTGGGTTACCCCCTTGACATCGGGATGAGAGTATTC
>DATEVL010000056.1:0-2988 GCA_035281845.1 Anaerolineales bacterium
TCAATGCTTTGCTGGCCCGCCTGCCGGGCGACGATCTGATCCGGACAGCGCTCATCTTCGCCCCGGCGACGCTGGTGGCGGTGGTTGTGATGGCCGTCCTGTACGCCAACGATGTGCCGAAGCAGGAAGTGCGCGAGAGCACCCGACCTTCGGCACGTCGGCGTGGGTTGAGCGCCAGGCGGCGCGGCGGCTTAGCCCGCGCCTCGCTATGGATCACTCTGCCGGCGCTCATGCTCGTCGCTGCCGCTCAGATGTTGGCCTTCGTCGCCCCGGGGCGCGTCGAGCGGCTGCTCGACGCGCTGCCCGCGACGACATTGCTCACCCGGCTCTTCGACCTGTCGCCGATCGTAGTCCTCGCCGCTGTCGGGCTGGGGTTGATCCTTGGCTTTGTGCCCGCCGGCAAAGAGCCCGCCGCTGGGGTCCGCGTGTGGACTGCGTCGCGCATCGCCAGGCTGGGAGCCCTGTTGACTCTCGTGCCGGCCCTTGGGCTGCTCCTGCTAAGTGTGTCCGGATGGGCGTTGATCCTCGCCTCACCGGCGCGACTGGCGTGGCTGGCCGATAAGTTGCCGGCGGAGACCCTCCTGCGGCTCGGTCTGGCGTTTTCTCCGGTCATGCTGCTCGGACTGGTTCTGCTGGCGGCGCTCTATCTGACGGTGCCGGGACGTGGGCCCTCACCCCAACCCCTCTCCCGCATCGCCGGAGAGGGGATAGGGGGTGAGGGCGGGTTCCGATCGGGGCTGGCGCTGGGCGTCCTCGTGGCCGGCCTCGGGTTCACAGTTCTTGCAGGAATGGCGGTCCTTGTCTCCGTTGTCTTCGTCCTGGCGACGCGCTAAACTCGCCTCCCCGTGATCGAAAGCTACCCCTTTTCGATCTTGATCGTTGGAGGGTTGCTGGTCGGTTTCAGCGCAGTGTTGCTGCGGCGAGCGGCATCCGTGTTGGGCCAATGGCTCGAGGCGTTATCGATACTGGCTGCCGTGTGCGCGGCGGCCGCATTCAGCTTGGCTTTCTACTGGGCTTCGACGTTGGTCGAATCGCCGCCGCCGTCGGTGGTCCAAGCCGTCGTCGGATGGCTGCTGGCGCTTGTGGGCGCTATGCTGGCTGGATGGGGTCTCCGTGCGCGCGGGGTCGGGCCATTGCGAGTCTGGCGGGCCGAACGGATGGAGCGGGTGCAGCCTTTGCGCACGATTCGGCGGCCCCTCGAGCTGGGGACGATGATTCTGGTTTCGGGCCTGTCCATCCTGCGGGCGACGCGGCCGGTGGAAGTATGCCTCGCCTCCTGGATCATCGCCTGGAACCTGATCCTCGAGCTTGGGGACTGGGAACTGCGACAGCGCCTGCCGGCATGTCGCGACTACATGAAGCGGACGCCGCGCTACCTGCCGCGGGCGAGGAAGTTGACTTTGCGAAGGAGTCCACCCCCGCCCTGAACCGGGGCGCCTCCGCTCACCGGCTTTGCGCCGCGCGCCGCGCGGTGCCAGGGGGTGCAGGTGTCGTAGGGGGCCAGGGGCTCGCGGATCCGAGTCAGATCTAGCCGCCGCGGGTCAGCCGATACACCTGCCCACCGCGGTCGAGCACATACACGGCTCCGTCGGAACCTGTGCCGAACGAAGTTATCTGGAATCCGGTGCTGAACAACAGTTGGTTCTGCCAGATGCCGGAGTCGTCCTGGAAGAGTCCCCAGATCAACCCGCTGCAGTAGTCTCCGTAAAGGTAGACCCCGTTCCACTCGGCAAGGACGGGGTCGCGCACGACCACGCCGCCGGTGACGGAGCACCCCCCGACCTCGTGTGAGTAGACTGCCACCGGATCGGTGAGGTCGGTCGGCGCGCTTCCTTCGTACGGGGCAAGTCCTTCCCGGAAGTCCCAGCCGAAGTTCGTACCGGGGGCGGTCCCCGCCGAGACGTGATCGACTTCCTCCCATTGGTTCTGCCCGACGTCGCCGATGAACAAGTCGGCGGTTTCGGGGTCGAAGGCGAAGCGCCAAGGGTTGCGGAACCCGTAGGCCCAGATTTCCGGCCGTCCGCCTCCCGAGGCGAAGGGATTGTCCGGCGGGATGGCGTAGGGATCACCGCCGTCCACGTCGAGGCGCAGGATCTTGCCCAACAGCGAATCGAGATTCTGCGCCCGGCCTTCCGGATCGCCCTGGGAACCGCCGTCGCCGGTGCCGATGTACAACATCCCATCCGGCCCGAACGCTGTCCCTCCTCCGTTGTGATTGGCGTAGGGCTGGTCAATTTGCAGAATGACCAGCTCGCTGTCTGGATCCGCCCGGCCGGGATCGGAGCCGAGTGAGAATCGCGAGATGACGGTGTCGCCGTCGCGATCGGTGTAATTGAGATAGAAAAAGCCGTTGCTGGCAAAGGCCGGATGGAGGGCCAGACCCAACAGGCCCTGCTCGTTGCTCGACGACCCGACGCGGTCGCGAATGTCGAGGAATGTCTCGACGGGCAACCCGGCACCATCGAGGCGGCGAATGACGCCCGCCTGCTCGAGGATGAAAAGTCGGGCATCGCCGGCGTTTTGGAGATCCACCGGGCTTTCGAGCCCTCCCGCCACCGGACTCCAGGTGTAGGCCGACGGATCCGGAAACGAGATCGGGACCGCTGTCGGCTCCAAGGTGCTCGTCGGCGAAGGAGCCGCGGGCGGGAGCTGGGATGCGGACGGCGCCGAGGTTGGCTCCGCGGGCGCGGCCAACAGCGAGCATGCGAAGAGCAGTGGCGCAACGAACATCAACTTGTAGCGCACGACAGCCTCCGTGCGATGGTTAGAATTGTATCGCTGGCTCACCGCAACCGGAGCGCCCTGCTTATCTTTCCTCGCTGAGCGAAGTCGAAGCGCGCCGGTTCGATGAGCTGCCCTGCCCCTTGCCTTCGGCTCGGGCTCAGGGAGGAGGACGTGCCAACGTGCGGGACAGCGACGACGTCCATTACGGCTTCCTCGTTACTGGGATCCTGTCAGGCCAATGGGTTTAGCTACGAACGACTCGAT
>DATEVL010000057.1:0-5389 GCA_035281845.1 Anaerolineales bacterium
TCGAACGTCCACCTCGGCGGTCCCGAGACGATCACCGGTTACTTCGGCGGCGTCGGACAGCCCAACGAGCACGCGCTGCAGTGGCTCGATGAGTACCTCTACTACTACACGACCTACGGCGTGCGCCAGGTGCTCAACATCAACTCGGGGACGATCCTGCTGGGCTACATGCTCCACCGGCTCGGCGTCGACATCGAGTTCAAGATCTCGGTGTTCGTCGGCAACGACAACCCCTACGCCGCGTTTTGGACTCTGCTCGGCGCCAAACTTTTCTCGCGCGACGACGGCAGCTCGCCGTTGATCGGGTTCAACTGGAGCAACTCGATCGACAACGGCACGCTCGAACGCACCAACGCTTTCCGCAAGGTGCTCGGGTTCGAACAGGTCGTCCGCTTCGAACATCACATCACCGAGACCTGGAAGAGCATCGTGCGCCAGCCGTACAATCGGCGTCGCGAGCTGGTGGAGATCGCCGGCCGGGTGCCGAACATTTCAGCCAAGCACGAAGGCGGCGAGCCCGAAATCGAGCCGACCCGCCCGCACCCGTCCGACATCCTCGACTACTTCCGCGACAAGACGGAAGTCATCGCCTCAGGGGATTGGGATCACCTGCGGCAGAACTTCATGGACAAAGTCGAATCCTGCAACCACACCGCCCAGGCCCTCACCGAGGCCGGCCTGTCGTTCGTGGCAGCGACGCGGCTGCATCGGTGAGGCCGCCTGTGCTTCTGTCATTGCGAGCCGCCGTTTCGCGGCGGCGAAGCAATCTCCTCTGCCATACGTCATTGCGACCGAAGCGAAGCAATCGCCCCAATGAGGAGATTGCCACGTCGCCCTCGCCAGAGCTCGGGCTCCTCGCAATGACAACCGGCTCTGTGTCATTGCGAGAAGCCCCGAGGGAACCGAGGGGCGACGACACTTGCACCTGCGCTGGGCAGCGCAGCTGCCAAGTGCAGGTGGGAATCCCCGAGGCGCGTCGCGGTCACGCACCCGCGGGCTCGAATGATGAAACGTCTCAGGGCTTCCCACCTGCACCTGCGCCCCCTGGCACCGCCCGCCACACCGCTTCGGCGTCCTGCAGAGGAGGGCAGGTGTGCGGCGCAGCTGCAGGCGCAGGTGTCGCCCCGCTTCGGTCTCTACAGACCGCCAAGGGCGCGGTGCTCGGAATGACAGTGTCGGGGAGTGCAGAGCGCCTCAACTGTCGCCAGCTTCTGGTGGCTCGAAGCACGCCCGGACTTCGCGAGGGGGGTTCGGGGGGACGGCTTCCGTCCCCCCGGAGTCCCCCTCGCGCAGCACCCCGCAGCGCAGCGGAGGGGCTGGCAAGGGGGGACCATAGGGGGGTCGAAAAGCCATGATCCCTAAGCCGATGTAAGCCTACCTCCGCCAGCAGCTCCCCGAGCCGGCGTGGAGGCGGCTGCGCCGCGAACACGGATTGGCGTCGATCGAGTTCGGGCCGCTGGACGTCGAACAGCTGGCGCGCCTGGGGATCACCGTCGACGCCCTCGGGCCGTTCCTGGTGGCCTGCCTGTGGGACGAAGAGTCGCCGCTCGAGATCGGCGGTTATCTCGTCGTCGACAACCTGGCGATGGGTCGCCCTTCGATGGGCGGCATCCGCATGCTGCCCGACCTGACGCCGGCCGCCATCCACAATTTGGCGCGCGGGATGACATTGAAGAACGCCGCCGCCGAGCTTCCGTTTGGCGGCGGCAAGTCCGGCATCGTCGCCGCTTCGGACTTGAGCCCGAGCGACCATCAAGACGTCGTGAAAGGATTCGCCCGCCTGCTGCGGCGCTATCGCGACATCTACCTCCCTGGGCCCGACGTCGGCACCAACGATGAAGACATGCGCACGGTCGCCATCGAGAACGGCCTCGACTGCGCCTTGTCCAAACCAGCCGACATGGGCGGCAACCGCATCGACGAATTGGGGGCCGCCGGCGGCGGCTGCATCATCGCCCTGGAGGCCCTCCTGCACGAGATGCCTCGGCTCCGCTCCCATCCGTCCTTCACCGCGCTGGAGATTCCGTCGCAAGATCAGGTGACGGTGCTGATCCAGGGTTTCGGCGCGGTGGGAGCCCATGCGGCGCGCTTGTTGGCCGAACGCATGCCCGCTGCGAAACTCCTGGGGGCGAGCGATGTCCAGGGCTATCTCTTCTCTCCCGACGGGCTGCCAATACCGAAGCTGTTTGCGGTTTGGAAGGACAAGGGGTTGGTCACCCTGGCGCTCGGGCAGCCGCTCGTTTCCGGCACCGCTGTGTCGCGCAGTTCGATCAAGATCTCGAATGCCCCGGACGACCTGCTGCGGGAGTCCGCTTTTTGCCTGATTCCGGCGGCGCCCGTCGCCAACTACCTCGACGTGGACAACTCGTCTCGACCCTCGATGACCGTCGACCGCGCCGGTCGGTGGAGCGTCATCATTGAAGGGGCCAACACCTATTCGCCCGACCCGGCCCGGCGTCAGGCGCGGGCCCGCATGGAACGGTCTGTCTACCGCCAACGGGGAACGTTGATCGCCACTGATTACCTGGTCAACTCGGGCGGCGTCATCTTCGCCGCGCAGGAGCACGTGATCCGCACGCCCGACGACCTGCGGATACCCGAGGAGATGCTCGGCGACCGGCGCCGGGTGGGCGCCTGGCTCGAAGACCATGCCGCTGCCCTGAATGACTTGGCCGAGAAAAGACGCCTGGCGGGCGAGGCTTTCCGCGACCAGGTCATCCGTCGAAACATGCGCGAGCTCGTCGATCTGCTGTTGGAAGACCATGACCGCTTGCCGTGCGAGGCGGCCGAACGGATCAGTGTCCGCCGCATCGCTGCCGGCGAAAGCGAGCGAACCGCCGCCGATATCATGGGTGAGATCCCGCTCGTCTCCGCCTCGACCACCCTGCAGCAGGCGGCTGCCCTCTTGGTCGAATGCGGCTGCGCGATGATGGCCGTCGTCGACGAGTCGAAGGAGCTAGCCGGGGTGATCACCGACTGGGACTTCGTCCGCGCCACGGCCGCCAAGACACCGCCGGAAACGCCGATCGAGTCCATCATGACCCGCCAGGTGGTCACGGCCGCACCGGGCGACTCGCTGCTCGAGGTGCTGCGCCTCTTGGAGCACCACGGTTTCAGCGCCCTGCCGGTCGTGGAGGGCGGGCGCGTCGTCGGCGTCGTCTCCTCCGACTTGCTGGCGACAAGATCGCTCACCCGATTGCTGCAGGGCCAGTCGGCCGAGCACTGACGTCTCCTCACGCACGTAGAATCCGATCGAGTCGGCCTCGCGCCGCCATGCTAGACTCCGCCTGGTCGAGCCCAGAGCCGGGCCCTGTCCGGTCCGCCTGCGCCTCGCTCGCACAGACGCCTGACGGGCCCGATGCCAGGATGATTGCGCCGCGCAGGCAAGGTCCCCACGGTGATTAAGGAGACGTCGAGATGCAACCTCGTCCCGGAGCCGATGCGGAACAAGCCCCAATTTCAGGAATGGCCACGCCCTATCCGGCGAGTTGGATCGACCATCTCATCGCCTGGATAGGCCGGTTGCCGGGCCCGGCCTGGGTCTTCTACGTCTTGGCGATTGTTTTGCTGATCCTGGTTAGCCATGGCGTGCGCTGGCTGGATGGTTCCCTGCCGCGAGGGGAATTCGATCCAGCTCGGGTAGCCGAGGCGCCCCTGATTCTCTATTTCCTCGCCCTAATGCACTCCTTGAACAGCGTGGCCCGCAGGTCGCTTGACGCTTTCCGCCCCGCGCTTGCCATCAGCGAGCCGCAGGTCGCCAGGCTCGAGTACGAGCTGACGACCATGCCTCGTGCGGCGGGATACATCTCTGCGGCTGTCGGGAGCGTTGTCGGTATCTTGAGCATTCTAAGCAGTCCCGCCTCGTGGGGGATCTCAGTAGGGACATCGCCCCTGACTCTCGGATACACCGTTGTCGCTTCGGCTGTTTCGATGGCGTTCGCTGCGGCATTCGTCTTTCATACCCTCCGGCAGCTGCGCCTGGTCAGCCGGATCCATCGGATGGCAACCAACATCAATTTGTTCGAGAAGATGCCGGTCTACGCGTTCTCGGCTCTTACGGCACGCACGGGAATCGGGATCGTCATCATCATCTACTACTACGTGTACCTCTTCTACTTCCTTCGTCTCTTCGGGCCGACGTACCGCGCCTCACTGATCGACAGCCTCACAACAGTGGTTTTCCTTCTCCTAGCAGCCGCCTCGTTCGTCTTGCCGCTCAACGGCATGCACCATCGGCTGGGGGAGGAAAAGGCCCGGCTGGCGGCCGAGGCCGATCGGCGTTTCGAAGCCGCCCTCAAGCGACTTCACGAGCGATTGGATAGCGACAGCTTCGAGAGAATGGATGATCTCAACAAGGCCCTGGCCAGCCTGGTGATCGAACGGGACGCCCTGGCCAGGATATCGACCTGGCCGTGGAGGCCGGAAACGCTGAGGAGCTTCCTGACGTCAGTGGCGCTTCCTGTCTTGATTTGGGTCGTTACTGCATTCCTGGGCCGCCTTCTCGAGGTCTGACCAGAGACCTCAGGCAGGTCGCCAGGGCCCAGTCGGGTGTGCCACACAGAAATGGATGCCGCCTCCGGCGAAGTCGCTCCAGTCTCGAAGGAGCCCTTCGGCGAACCTGGGGAGATTACCGAGATAAAGCCACTGTTGGAGAAACTCGAGATCAAGGCCGTCAACCCGGGCGCCTGTAACGGCCCCGACGGTTGGATCGAAGACGGAGTCGTCTCCTCCGACTTGTTGGCGGCGAGATCGCTCACCCGCTGGCTGCAGGGCCAGATCGGCGACCACTGAGACCTTGCTCCAGAGGGGCCGGCGGACTCTGTCCTCCATCGGTCGAACACGCTCGGCCCTTCGATCCGCCTCACCACGAGGTTATCTGATTCAGTCGTCCGCCGATTCACGCTGAGATCTTCGTTCGAGAAGACCCAAGCGGCCTGGCGGCGCCCAGACGATCCCCTTTCGTGCGGTTGAACCTCAGCTGACCTCGGGCCTGCGTAATTCGAGCGGGGTGCGGCCGCGCTACAATCCCGAGGCAAATGAGTAATCATCCGGTTCCGGTTCTGCCGCCGACAACCCAGATGGGACCAGGGATGTCCGTTCTGCGAAGGCTCGAGCATCCCTTCGCAGCCATTACGCTGGCGACGTTGCTGAGCTTCGCAGCGTGGCTGGCTGCCGGGGACGAACCTCAGGCGCGTGTTCCCGCACTCTCCGCCCTGCTGTGGCTCCTCGCTCTAGCGATTCTCCTCAACGAAGGGCTGGCCGGTTGGCGGCCGGTCATGCCCACACCACGGACCCTCTACGTGGTCGCCGGGATCTGTCTGCTCGCCGGATTCCTCCGGTTCGTCGACTTGGGAAGGATCCCGTCTGTCCTCAGCGGCAACGAAGCCGG
>DATEVL010000058.1:0-46285 GCA_035281845.1 Anaerolineales bacterium
GCGAAGCGGCCGTTGAAGGCGACTCCAGCGAGGGGGATCGATCGGCGGCCTCTCGCTGCGCGAGTTTGGAATAGTACCAGAGGCGAATTTGACACGGCGAAAGGTGGCGGTTCGCTTCATCGACCTGGAAGAGCATTCATCCGCCGCTTTCGTGGGTGGGGGGATGGGGGTTACAGGGGGCAAGGGGGGCGGGCATGTAATGGCCCGCCCCCCTGTCCCGTAGGAAGAAGAAAACGCCTCTCGTTGCATGGATCGTGGGAGGTCGGCGGGCGAATTCATCCTTCAGCAAGCTCAAGTGCCGGAGGCCTGCGGGCCGGCCGGCGGCGGGGCGCCGCGGGCGCGCGCGATCGCCTCCAGCGATTCCGGATTGACGAGCGACGAGGTATCCCCGGGGTCCTCTCCCAGGTAGGCGGCGCGGATCATGCGCCGCATGACTTTGGCGTTGCGTGTCTTGGGCAGGTCGGCGAGGAAGATGAAGCTCTTGGGCGCGAAGGGCTTCCCCAGCTCTCCCACGACGCGCTCGAGCAGGTCCTGTTCGAGTTTTCTGGAGGGCGGCGTCCGCGGACGGAGGACGCAAAAGCAGACCACGTGGTTGCCTTTCACCGGGTCCGGCACGCCGATCGCCGCGGCTTCGACGACTTCCGGGTGTGCCACCAGGATTGACTCGACTTCGGCCGGCCCGAGCCTTTTTCCGGCAACTTTGATGGTGTCGTCCGAGCGTCCGAGGATGTACCACATGCCGTCGCCATCAATGGCGGCCCAGTCGCCGTGGACCCAGACCCCGGGCCAGCGCGCCCAGTAGGTCGCCTCGTAGCGGGCGGGGTCCTTCCAGAAGCCGCGCGTCATACCGATCCATGGCGCTTTGATCACCAGCTCGCCGACCTGGTTGCGCACCGGCTTACCGGATTCGTCGAAGACGTCGGCCGCGATTCCGGGACAGGGAGCGGAGAAGGCACACGGCTTCAACGGCAGGATGGGATTCCCCATCAGGATCCCGCCTGAGACTTCCGTGCCTCCGGAGTAGTTGATGATGGGCCTCACGGACTGGCCGGGCACCTCGAACAGCCAGCGCCAGGGTTCCGGGTTCCACGGCTCGCCGGTGGAGCCGAACAGGCGCAACGATGAAAGATCGTGGGCGCGCACAGGCGCCTCGCCTTGGGCCGCCAGCGCCCGGACCAGCGTCGGAGAGATCCCCAGGCCGGTCAGCCGGTGCCGCTCGACCATCGCCCAGACACGGTCTGGGCCGGGAAAGTCCGGCGCGCCGTCGTAAAGGAACATCGCCGCGCCCAGAATGAGCGCGCCAAAGATGAGCCAGGGGCCCATCATCCAACCGATGTCGGTAATCCAGAACATCCGGTCGCCGGCTCGAACGTCGGTGCCGAAGGCCATATCCTGGGCCGCCTTCACCGGAAATCCGCAATGAGTGTGCACGGCGCCCTTCGGCCGGCCGGTCGTGCCGGAGGTGTAGATGATCATCAGCGGGTCTTCGGCGGCGGTCGATTCGGTGACGGCCTCCGGTGACTGCCGATCGATCAGTTCGTGCCACCAATGGTCTCGGCCGGGCTCGATCGAAACGGGATTGCCCATGTGTCGGTGGACGATCATGTGGCGCAGCGACGGCACCCGGCGAGCGGCCTCATCGGCGACGGGCTTCAGGGGAACCAGGCCGCCGCGTCGAGGCATGCCGTCGGCGGTGAACAGCAGACGCGCCTCGCCATCGGCCAGGCGGTCGGCGATGGCGCCGGCACCGAATCCGGAAAAGAGCGGGAGTACGACTCCGCCAATCTTGGCCACGGCCAACAAGGCCATGACGATCTCGGGAGTCATCGGCATCAGCAGGCCGACGGCGTCGCCTTTGCCAAGTCCCAGCGAACGCAGGGCGTTCGCCACGCGATTGACACAGCCGGCCAGCTCGGCGAAGGTGAGGGAGCGCACCTCGCCGTTTTCCGACTCGAAGATGACCGCCGGCCGACTTGCCGCAGGGCCGTCGAGGTGCCTGTCCAGGCAGGTGGCGACGATGTTGAGCGATCCCCCGACGCACCAGTTCGGCCACGCCGGACCCCGCGATAGATCCAGAACCTGCGTGAAGGGTCTGGTGAATCGAATGTCGAAGTAGCGCAGGATCTCTTCGGTGAACCAGGCCGGTTCTCGCCCAGACCGTTCGAGAAGACCGGCGAAAGACTCGATCCCGAGCTGGGTCATGAACCGGCCAAGGTGCGTCGCTGCTGCCGCGGCGGGGTCGGGCTGCCAGACGATCGGCCCGCCAAAGTCGAACTCAGGCATGACGACGGGTCAACCTCCGTTGATCCGCGTGAACCAGTAGTCGAGCATCTGCCCCGCCGGCTTCCCGTTCACCGAGGCCGACTTATCATGCAACGCCACAGGAGGGTAGAAGCGACGGGCGTAGAACCCCTGCACCGCCTCGCGTGCATACGCTGCCAGTATCACCGCGTTCAGGGCTTCGGACTGCTCTTCGAGGTCGACGCTCAGATCGGGGTCCGGGTTGGCGCCGGCGTCGAAGGCCTGCGGCGGCCGACAGGATCCATCGGCGTTCTGGGCGCAGCCGGTGGCCCCGCCGTCCACCGACAAGTACTCGACGCTCAGAAAGATCGGCTTGCCTTTGAGCCTCGGTTCGGCCAGCAACGATCCATCGAGGGCGGCGAACGCCGCCGCTTGCATTTCGGACGAAGTCACCGCCCGTCCTTCGCCGAGCGGCACGTGCCAATAGACGTGAACCTGGTCGACGGCGCCGAGGAACGCGGGGGGTTGTTGAAGCGTTCGCCCGAACTCGATTTCGAAGGCCAACTGGCCGCGATACGCGCTGCGGACCTCCTCGATGAGCGAGTTCCAGCGCGCCTCGGCGTCGCTCGGCGCCCCTGAAGGCGAGCCGTCCGCCAACACGCCGCCGGGCAGCGCCGGTGCGACTTCGGGGCCGCCGAGGACAAGCTTCACGGCTCCGGCACGCTCGGCCAGCGCGGCATAGGTGAGCACAAAGGAACGGTAACGCTCGAACCAGACGGTCCACCAGGCGCCATCGCGCGGGGCGCCGGCCCACCATTCCTCCGTCGTGCCGTCCGTGACGACCAGCGCCGGATGAAGACCGACCTGCAAGCCCAAGGCGTTGGCCTCGACGATCTGCCGGGACAACTCCTCGAGCAAAGGCGCGTGGGCCGATTCGAAGGCCACCTCCGGCACCGGTGCGTTTTCGCCCAGGACCCAGGCCGGAGTGAGCAACACAGAATTCGCGCCGGTCGCGGCGATTCCTTGAAGCGCCGGCGCAGCACTCGAGAGCCAAGATGGCGAGTAGACGGGTCCGATCTCATAACCGACCTCGTAGCCTGCGCGACCTTGGATTTCGGGCGCCACGACGACCGCGCCCCCCAGGTCGGCCTGCCACCATACCCACCCGTTGACCTCGTCGGTGACCGAAAGGGGTTCGTTGGAGGGCTTTGCCTGGCGTCCGGTCGGATTCTCGCCCGGGGTCTCGGCGTCGTCGGCGATCCCGCACATTTGGTTGCGGCAGTAGCGGTAGCCGAGAGCCTCACCGGCGTCGAGCGGGGCGAACAGACTGTAGGTCCACTTCGCCGGCCCGGCCGGCCACATCGGAACCGGTTCGGCCCAGGCGGAGCGGTTGAGCTGCAGACTGACCTGATCCGTCGGCGGCAACCCGGCGGACGACGATACATTGAAGTTGACGCCGGCGCCGGCCGGGCCGTGCCAGGTGGAGACAACGTCGACGAACGTCGGATCGCCGGATGGGAGCAGCACTTGTCGGGTCAGGTTCTCGCCGGAGGCGTCGCGCTCGGCGTTCCAGACCCCGTCGCCGAGGGTGTAACGATAACGGAGGTCGGTGCCGGCATAGAGCTGAACGATTCCTATGTAGAGCGTCGGATCGACCATCACCAACGGCAGCATCCGGCCGACGCTGCCGGTGGTCCCCCCGGCCAACTCGGCGAAGGTGTTGCCGAGGCCGAGGACATTCCCGGCCACTCGGACAGGAACGCCGGCCGGAGTGTCGGAGGGGACGGTCACCTGAAAGGTGACGGTGATGGGATCGGCTGGAACCAGGCCAAGCGTCGCCGGAGTCTCGCTGTCCGCGGCGATGATGGCGCCTTGTTGAATCGGGAGATGCGCTCCGCTCGGACTCAGGGCGACGAGGTTGTGCAGCCCCGCCGGTAGTCCATCGAGGCGGAAGGCTCCCTGACCGTCGGTAAAGGCGGATCGTCCGCCGGCGCTCACCAGAACATCCGGCAACGGCGAGCCTTGAAGAGCATTGAAGATCGTGCCGACGATTCTCCCGGTGGGGACGGTCACGGATGCGTCGGCCCAAGCGGCGACGACTTCGTGAATCTGAGTCGGCCCGTCGATCAGGCCGACTCGACTGAGGATCTCCTGCCCGCCGGCGCTGGCCTCGACCGCGCGCGTTGGCGAGGCGCGCACAAAGCGGTAGTACAGCACACTTCCAGCAGGGGGCGTAAGGTTGGCCGACCAGGTCCCCGCACCGTCGCCCTGCATGGTCATCACGGAAGCCGGAGCCCCGAACCCGGCGACCACGTCGTAGAACTCCACCTGCAGCGCAGCATTCGACGGCGTGTTGTCCGGTGCGACAACCCACAACGTGACTTCGGCCGCCGGCAACAGGGTGGCCACGGGTGCGTCGAGCGGCGGCGGCCCGTCCGGGCCGGCGAGCGCACTGCAGGCGGCGAGTGCCAGCGCGCCCGCGACAACGGCGATCGAGGGATAGGGGCGTCTCATGGTGTCTGGCGGATCTCCTGGATCAGCTGCGCGCACAATTCGACATTCGGGATGCGATCGGCAGGGAGGCTGTGGGCCGATTGTCGTCCGGGGCGCGACGTTTGGATGAGCAATCGACCGGTATCCAGGCGGGCGCCCTGGACTTCGTTCCAGGCCAATCGTGATCGGTCCGACCCTTCGATCCCGGCCTGACTCAGTGTGATGGGTCCGAAGGCCAACGGCCGATGCTCGTTGAAAGCGTTGGTGTACGACTCGAGGAGAGGAGGGTAAACGTGGCCCTTGACCGCGGCGGCGAGCGCTTCGAACGCCTCCAGGCTGTCGTCGAGGCGGAGGCGCTGCCCGTCAGTCGACTGGACCTCCAACCGGAGACGCCGCGAGCCGGCCAGGCCGGGGAACCCAGTCCTTTCGGCGTGGCTCCATAGGGCCAGGATTTCCTCCCACACCAGCGCCCGCCCGCGACGGCCCCGGATGATGGCCAGACCGTGTTCGTGTAATCGGATTCGCAATCGCGAAGTCCGCCAGGCGCGGCCGGCGGCCCACAGGGCCGCCACGGCGAAGGCGAGACCAACGACGAGCGGCGCGGTCAGCCATCGGCCGACGAGCAGCGGGCCGTACTCGGTGTAGGCAACGAAGGCGCGGTAGGCTCCATACGTCCAGGCGAGCACCGCACCCGCGGCTAGGCCGACCGCGGCAAGCATCGTGTCGCGGCGCAGGGTCCGCCGCACCCGATGGACCCGCTCGATTGAGCCCAGTCGCGCCTCGGCAGGAGTAGTCACAACCCGGCCTGGGCTTTCCTCATCCGCCCGGAGGTGGGAGACCAACGAGGGTGACAGGGATGGGCGCGCTTCGAGGGGGAGGGGTCGGGCCGCTGGATGCCTGGCGCCATCGTCCAAGCGAACGACACGATCGCCTCACGCATGAATTGCGAAATAGGGCGTCTGCAAGATAGCGACGGCATCACAGCACCGTGCATTCTAGCCCGGATACAACGCCCTGCCGACGAGCAGCGCGGCCAGCAGAGCGACACAGCCCAGCCCGACTCCCCAAAGGGCCATGGTGCGCCGGTGAGTTGGAACGAAGGCCGAACCGAGGCCCAATCCGACGGCCAGCACCGAACCTCCGTAGGCGAGGGCCAAGAACGAGAGTCCGGCCGAGGCGTCTGCCAGAGGCACGCTCGCCAACGAAGCCATGAGTGCCAGGAATCCGAGCAGCCTGGCCGTGATGGCCGCACGATCACTTGGGTTCGGGAGAACAGCCGGGATGGGCGACATGGAGGGATCCAGCCCGGCGGCGCCTTCCGTGCCATACAGCAATCGATAGAAGTGAAACTGATTCCAGGCGGTGATGAGGAGCAGGATCCGGACAACTACCGTCGCCACCAACTCGAGGGTGCCGGCGGTGAACAGGCGGGAGATCGGGTCGCCGCCGAGCGCGAGTCGAACCCCGGGGATGAGGAAGACCATCGACAGCCCCCAGGTGGAAGCGACCAGAGCCAGGAGGAGCGGCTCCGGTCGAATGACAAGCAGGACGGCGATGGTGATCCAGGTCAAAGGAATCAACGGCTGGCGCAGCCCGGCAGAGGCGAGGGCTACGCCGCCCAGGGCACCGAACAAGGCCGCCCACAGCCACTGCAGACGGCGGAGCCGGCCGACCGCCAAGAGGAAGCTGGGATGATCGGCTGGGAGCGAAGCGGGGGAAGGATTCATCACCTTGGGTAGCCGGGCACTCTCGGAAGCCGAGACCGCGCCGCCTAGGTTCCCAGGCGTGTGGGTGCCTTGGCTTCCGGCACGAAGTACACATCGGTCGGCTTGAGTTTGCTGTTGCGCAAGAAACGCGGGCGCACGGACATCCCGATCCAATCCAACGAGGCTTGGTCCGGGTCGACTCCCAACAGGCGGCTGAGAAACAGCGTATGGACCTCGTCAAACTCGATCAGCGCAAGCACAAACGGCGTCTCGGGAAGGAACTCCTCCGAGCCGAAATGGCAGACGGTGAAAGCATGGACGCGGGCCGGTCGGTCGCTGATGTCGATCCATTCCGTCGACTCGCCGCTGTGCATGTCGTGGGCGCGCGGGGTGGCGTAGGTGTATCCGGTGCTCGGCGTGCGGGTGGCCAGGAGATGCCGATTGGCCACGCCGGCGAACCACGGGCTGTCCTGCGCATACGAGTGCAGGTACGTGATGCGGTACCCCTGCTCGATCTGGATCGGCGCCATCCGCTTCAGAAAGGCGAGTGACTCAGGATCGGTCTCGACCGGAAACGGAACACCGTGGACGATGTAACCACCAAGGCTTTCCGGCACCTGGTCGGGCAGTTTGGTCATGTTCAGCCCTCCCGCTCGAGGATGGTCACGGTCACGTAGGTGCCGGTGCCGGCGTGAGAATGGATCGCTCCACGGCGCGCCTGCTGCACCTGCAGGCTCGGATCACCGAAGTGTTTGGAAATCGTCCCCTGCAGCTGCCAGAGGGCGAAGACGGCTTGCATCAGGCCGGTGGCGCCGACCGGATGGCCGCAGGCGATCAAGCCGCCCGACGGATTGACCGGGCAAATGGGTTTCTCGGGGAGCTTCAGGCCGTAGTCGATTCCGGGAAGGAAGGCCTTACCGGAAGCGGCGAAGGGACCGCCTTCGCCGTAGCGGCACAGGCCGAGGTCCTCATACGTCTGGAGTTCGCTCGAAGTATAGGCGTCGTGCAGCTCGATGAAGTCGAGCTCTTTGAGTGGATCGTTGATTCCCGCGTGCCGGTAGGCCATGTTCCCGGCGCTGCGGCCGGCGCGAAAGGAATGCACTCCCGGGTAACGCGTGCCGTGGTCCCACAGACGCTTGTAGTACGCGCGCGTATCGTCCGAAGTCCGTTCCAGCTCTGTCGCGTAATCCGTCATGAATGTGTCGTAATCGACGTGGGGCCGGTCGGCCATGCGCATGGCGTCGGTGCCGCGCCCGATCCCCGTGATGCGGACGAGCGGCCGGGGCACCCGAGCCCCGGCCTGCTCCAGACGGTGCAGCCCCTCCTCCGAAGCTAGGACGGTCGCGGCCGCCCCATCCGACATCACGCAGATGTCGAGCCGGGTCAGCGGCCAGGCCACCATCGGCGAGCGCCGCACGTCCTCGATCGAATACCGGTTGCGCTTCTGCGCATATGGGTTGGCAAAGGCGTTGATGTGGTTCTTGACCGAGACGTGCGCCATCTGCTCGGGAGTCGTGCCGAACTCTTTCATGTGGCGGGTGACCATCATGGCGTAGTAGCCCGAATAGAAACCGCCGACCGGATAGTCCCACGACACGTCGGACGCCAGGGCGATGAATTCGTTGCCTTTCCAGGTCTCGACGTGGCTCATCGTCTCGAATCCGAAGGCCACGCAGACATCCATGTGGCCCGAAGCGACCGCCTTCCAGGCTTCCTGGAAGCACAGCCCGCCGGTGGCCCCGCCGCCTTCGACGCGGTGACTGGGCTTGGGGCACAGGCCGAGGTAGTCCTGCACCATGATTCCGGCCATGAGCTGTCGACTGAAGTGGTCGGAGAAATAGGAGGCGACCGATCCGTCGACCACCCGGGTGAAGGCGGCCATCTCCAGCCCGAGGTCGGCCAGCGCATAGTCGTAAGCCTCTTTGACGATGGCCTGGAAATTCTTGTCGGGACGGGCCTTGGCGAATTTCGAAACACCGCCCGTTAGGGCGTAGACGGGACGCATCAGGGTCCTCCTGGGTGTCGGCGGCGTTGTTCGGCCGGAGGATTCTACCAACGGAGACCGCGCGGGGCAAAAGCACGCAGCCTCCTGCCGCGAGGCGCAACCGCATGCGATTTGAGTTCTAAGGGAAGAGGGCTATCATTGTCGGGTCACTATTCGCGGCGGCCCGGAACGATCCTCGGCCGTTGCCCAGCGCCGGGAGGGACAACAATGAAGAAAGTTGCTCGACCGCCGGGGCCGAAACGCCCCGGGGCGGTGGTCGTCGCCGGATGGGTGGCCATTCTGGGAATTCCGTTCATCGTGATCCGCTTAGGCTGGCTCCTGACGCAGGGTCAACTCGAGCCGATCCAGCCCGGCCAGGTGCTGGATGCCGCCGCGTGGGCCTCGAGCCAGGGGCTCGACACGCTGCAACTCATCACCGCCGGTCTGATCGTCGCGCTCTGTCTGATCGCCGGCATCGCTTTCCTGCGTCTCAAACGCTGGGCATGGGTGACGTTGATGTTGGCCGTGGCGCTGGGATTGGCCGCGAATCTGCTGCGTTACTTCTTTCTGATCCCGGAATACGGCTTGATGCTCATCTACGCGGTCATGGCGCTGATTCTGAACCAGGGGGATGTCCAGCGGGCATTCCGCGTCGGGAGGCCCATCGATGAAAGCGTCGAATAATCCGCGGGCTGTCCCCCGGCCTGCCAGCGATCTCGCGCTGCTGCGGCGGTTCGAACCCGTTGTGCGCTACACCCGCGGGGAACACTGCTTCCCGATGCACGTCGAACCTTACGTACGAGAGTGCAGCCTGTGGATTCACCATCCGAATGGCCGCGAGGAGATGGTCGTGCCGCAGGGAAAACTCGACTTGAAGACCCTGGTCCAACCCCACGACGCTCCCTTCGGCAGCGTCCTGTTCCTGCGCTTCGTGCAATCGGTCGGTCTGGGCGCCGGCACCCGGGCGCTGGCGGACCAGGCGAGGCTTAATCGCCGGACCCACAACACGTTTCATCCCGGCCCAGGGCGGCTCTCGCGGGGCGGTCTCTTGCCGCGCCTGTTCGATGCCCTGTTCTCGGCCACGCTTCTCCTTCGCGGTCGGGTTCCGGGCGCAACCTCGGCCGTCGCTCAGGTGACGTATCACAAGCTGCTTGAGGCATCCGAAAAGTACGTGTACCACGGTCGGGTCGTCCGGCAGAGCGGCTGGACCATCCTGCAATACTGGTTCTTCTTCGACTACAACCCCTGGCGGTCGGGCTTTCATGGTGTGAACGACCACGAATCCGACTGGGAGATGATCATCGTCTACCTGTACCAGCAGGGGAAGTCGCTGGTGCCAGCCTGGGTGGCGTACGCTTCCCATGATTTCCACGGCGATGACCTGCGGCGGAGGTGGGACGATCACGAAGAGCTGGAGCTGGTGGACGGGCATCCTGTGGTGTACGCCGGAGCCGGCTCCCATGCTTCGTACTTCCGCCGCGGTGAGTACCAGGCCGAAGCGAACCTCCCCTTGCCGGGCTGGCTGCGAGCGGCGACGAACACCCTCCAACGGTTCTGGGGGCGCCTGCTCGGCAGGGAGGCCGCCGGCGGAAGCCCATTCCGCATCCCCTTTGTCGACTACGCCCGCGGCGATGGGCTGTCGATCGGCCCCGGCGCTGATAAAGCGTGGACCCCGGTGGTCATCAGTGAGGCGACGCCGTGGGTCTCTCAGTTTCGCGGTCTGTGGGGGCTGTTCGCGCGCGACCCGCTCTCGGGGGAGAACGCACCGGCCGGGCCGATGTACAACCGTGATGGGACGCCGCGCGCCTCGTGGTTCGACACCCTCGGCTTCGCCGGCCTCGACAAGACCCCGCCGCCCCCGCTCGAGGGATCGATCTTACGCGCGCGAATGGCGGTGCTGAGGAAGACTCAGAAAGGGCTGGAGTCGGACATCGAGTCCAGTACGGATGAGCTTCAACGGCTTGGCGTCATGTGGAGGGGCATGGAGGGCAAGCCGCACCTGGCGAAACGGCATGCCACCCTGGGCGCCGAGATCCGGGCCAAGTCTGGTGATCTCAGTTCTAAGAGGAAAGAACACAGCCAAAACAGCGTCATGCTCGACAGCCTGGATTACCGCCTGGAAGAAATCGATCGAGGGTTGGTGACGGACCCCCAGGCGCACATCCAGCACCGAGCCAGTCCGGTGCCGGCCTCCGCCGTCAGCCGCGCGGTAGAGACGTGGGCCGCGATCAGCATGTCGCTCTTGTTCTTCGGTGTAGCGGCGCTGCTCATCTTCAGGCCGCAGGCCGTACTGATCGGGGTTGTGATCCTGGCCATCGTCTTCGGGCTGGTCGAGTCGGTGCTGCGCAAGACCTTCGCTGCCTCCATCGGCTCGGTCACGGTGCTTCTGGCCGTCGCCTCGATCCTGATTCTGGGAATCAACTTCTGGCAGATCGCCCTGGCGGCATTATTCGCCGCCGTCGGTTGGATCCTGATCTGGCAGAAGATCCAGGAGTTGCGCGGATAAGAGGTGCGCTCACACCACCTCCGCCCTCACCCTTTCAGGGGGAGGGTAGGGTGGGGGTGGTTCTCAAACCGCTTCGCGCCTGGATCGCCTCCTCCCGGCCACGGCGGCGAACAGGATCCCCAGGAAGTACAGTCCAAGCAGAGGCGCCATCAACAGAGCCATGTTGACCGGGTCCGGCGTGGGAGTGATCACGGCGGCAGCGATGGCGATCGCCACCAGCGCCACTTTCCAGGAGCGGAGCATGACCCGGGCGTCGACGATCCCGATCGTGGCCAGCGCGAACATCAATAAGGGAAACTCGAAAGCGACTCCGACCCAGAACATCACCGTCGTCACGAATTGGATGTAGTTGGCCGGCCGAGGGATCGTCCGGATTCCCATGAACGAGGTCAGGAACGGAAGCGCCACCGGGAGCATCACATAGTAGGCGAACCACAATCCGACGGCGAACATCAAGGTCGCCAGAGGGATCAACACCAGCAACGTGATGCGCTCCCGCCGATGCAGCCCGGGGTGAACGAAAGCGAACACTTCGATGATCAAATAGGGGAGCGCCAGCGCGAAGCCGGTCAGCAAGGATACGCGCATGAAGGCCCCCACCGACTCAGTCACCTCGATGGCTTGCAGGGCGCCGATCCCCCCGATGGGCGCAGCCATCCAGTCCAGAATCTGCTGGGCGAAGGCGAAGCTGATCCCGGTGGCGACGCCCAGCACCAACAGGCCTCGCACCAGATGGCCGCGCAGGGCCTGCAGATGTTCGAGCAGGGCCGTCGGATTCTCGAGGGTCCGCGTCAGTACATCACCGGTGGGAACTGCCTCCGGCTCGTGGTTGAGGAACCGGGCCACGGCGCGGAAAGGGCGCGCCACGAGCCGAAAGGGCGCCGTCACCACCCGCCGGATCGATCGCAGCACCCGCCGCATTAGCTAGGGGAGGTGCCGTCCGGCGGAGGTGGGGCCTTCCCGGCGTCGGGTGTCCAGGCCGCCATCCCGCCGGCCTGCGGCGATTCCGGTTCTCCGGCGGTCGGCTTCACCGTCTCCTGCAGCTGCTTTCGGACCGAAGCCAGCTCCTCCAGTTCCGCTTCGCGCGCCAGGCGGTTGGGGAGGTTGCGCAAAGCGGACGAGGCTTCCAGCATCGTCCGCCATCCTTCCGACTTGTAGAGACGACTGAGGAAACGACCGGCGGAACGGGCGTTGCGGACGATATCTTTCGGGCCGAAGAGCGCCAGGGCCAGCAAGAGAATGAGCAGTATCTCCAGCGGGCCGATGCCGAAGAGTTCCATGCAGACTCAGGCTTCCACAGCCAGCGTCCCGAGGACCCCGTTGATGAAGCGCGGGGCGCTGTCGGAGCTGAACCGCTTCGCCATCTCGACGGCCTCGTTAATGGCGACCTTCACCGGCGTCTCCCGGCTGAGGCGGAATTCCCAGAGCGCCAGGCGCAAGATGTTGCGGTCCAGGACCGCCAGTTCGTCCACCGGCCACTCCGGAGCGCAAGCCGCGATCCACGCATCGAGCGTGGACGCTGATTCCAGCGTGCCCATCACGGCCCGCCGCAGGAAGCTTTCCCCGTCGTCGTCCAGTCCCGGGTTCTGCTCGAGATGTCGTGTGATGACCGGTTCCGCAGGATGCCCTACGGAGTCGACCTCGTACAGGGTCTGGATCGCTAAGGCACGGGCCCGGCGTCGCTGGTGCTTCATCGTTCGCGGCCGGGCCGCTCAGGGGGCCGCAACGCCGTAGTCGACGTCCTCGATGTGGACGTCGATGCGGCGGACGGGCATGCCGACGGTCTCCTCGATGGCGTGGGCGACGTCGGCCTGCACCCGGTGGGCCACTTCGAGCACGTTGACCTCGGGTGCCAGCACCAGATGCAGTTCGAGCGACACCGAAGAATTGTCGACCTCGAGGTGGATCCCTGGGTCGCTTCCGCGCCGGAACAGGCGGCCCGCCCGGCCCGGTACGCGTGCCAGGCGGACAACCCCGGGCACGCTGAGGGCGGTCAACCGCGTGACCGTGACCAGCACGGCCGGCGCGATGGTCGTGCGACCGGTCGACTCTTGCGGGAGGGAGTGGCTGTGGCTCAAGGGGCCGATCCCGGCGACTCAGGCCATCGCCATGCCGCCGTCGACCGACAGCACGTGGCCGGTCACATAGGCGGCATCATCCGAGGCCAGATAGACCACGGCCCGCGCCACATCTTCGACCGTCCCCTTCCGCCCCAGCGGGATCATCCCGAGCAGGGCCTTCTGCGCTTCCGCCGGGACGCTGCTCCAGATTTCCGTGTCGATGAATCCGGCGGCAACGGCGTTGACCGTGATGTTGCGCGAGGCGACCTCGCGTGCGAGCGAGCGAGTGAAACCGATTTGACCTGCCTTGGAGGCAGAGTAATTCGTCTGCCCGGGGTTGCCGATCTGCCCGGCGACGGAGGTGATGTTCACGATTCGCCCGTAACGCCGGCGCAGCATATGGCGGACGGCCGCCTTCGAGCAGTTGAAGGTCGATTTCAAGTTCGTGCGCAGCACGTCGTCCCAGTCCGTTTCCGACATCGTCAGGATCAGTCCGTCGCGCGTGATGCCGGCGTTGTTGACAAGGATGTGGAGGTCGCCGTAGGTGTCGACGGCGGATTTCACGAGGGCCTGCGCTTGGGCGAAATCACCGACGTCCCCCTGGTGGGCCGTCGCCTGGCCGCCCGCGGAGGTGATCTCGGCCACGACTTGCTCGGCGGCTTGATGGCTGGCGTGATAGTTGACCAAGACCCGGGCGCCCTCCGCTGCCAACGCCGCGGCGATGGCACGGCCGATACCTCGTGAAGCGCCGGTGACGATGGCAACCTTATCGCGCAACCGCATAGCGACCTTCGGGGCGACGGGCGGGATTATACCCTCAGCCTTTCATTCGCTCGGGACAGGCCCTGCGAGTTTGCTCGGGACGGCCCTTCGACAACGTCGAGGTGGGCGCCTCGATAGCATCCCGAGGCTCAGGGAGGGACTTCGCTCAGCGAGGAGGCCATCCCTGTCTTCCTCTCCTCCCTGAGCGGAGCCCACAGCCGATCCGATGGGTCGGCTGTGGGCGCAGTCGAAGGGCGCAAGGGAGGGGCCCGATGGGACCGCCCTGCCCAGGTCGCTCCCGGATCCTGGGCACGACGAACCGTGGCGGCGCTCAGAGCAGGCCCGGCACTCCCTCCTGGCGCGCGCGTTCCATCAGGCGATCCGGGCGATCGCGCCAGGACGCAGGGTCGCTGCGACCCTCGACGAGGTCGAGCATCACGGTCAGCAAAAGGCGATTGGCCGGTGTCGGCAGTTTCAGCGCTTCGCCGGCGGCGACGACGGCGCCGTTCAGCCAGCGCACCTCGGATCGTCCCCGTCCGATGTCCTGATGAAACGACGGCCGTTTGTCGCCGCGGCCACGAGCCGTAGCGCGGCGTAACCAAGGATGAGACAGCCGGGGCGGCAGGAATACGGCGCGGGCCAGCCAGCTCACCCGGACCCCGGGGAGATCGATCGGGCGCAAACCGATAGCGCGGATGACCCTGAACGCCTCGCGCAGGGCTTCCACCTCGATGCGGTAGATGCCCGGGTGCGCCATCGCTTCACCGGCCGACCAGTTGAGGACGGCCGATGAGGCGTTGGCGATGATATTGGTGCAGGTTTTCGACCACTTCATCGCAGCGGAGTCGGCGTAGCGTCGCACGGCGAGGCCGGCGCTCTCGGCCACGGCTGCGAACCGATCGCCGGCCGGCGAGTGCGCCAGCCCCAGCCCGCGCTCGCGCTCCACGCGAATGACGCCCGGGGCGAGCGCGGCGACGGCCGTCGTCAGGCTGGCGGCGACGACGCGCTCGGGCGTGATGGCCGCCGCCAGCGTTTGCTCGTTGCCGATCCCGTTCAACAAGCAAACAACCGGCGGCTGGCCGAGCACGCGTTGGCGTATCGCTTGCGCCGCAGCGGCGCAGTCGAAAGCCTTCACGGTGAGCAAGATCGCGGAATCGCCGCTGAGGTCGAGGCTGGAGGGCAGTTCGGTCAGGATCCCGGGGACGGCGATCGTCTGGGTCGCGGCACCCTGCTGGATCCGGAGCCCATCCCGGCGGAGGGCTTCGGCCCAGGACGGGCGGGCGAGAAAGACCAGCGAGTGTCCTGCCTGGAGGAGTCGGCTGCCGAGATAGGCGCCGACGGCGCCGGTGCCGTAGATCAGGAAACGCATGCCGAAGACCTAGATCCCAAGGAAGAGCGGAACGGAAAGCCGGAGGAGCTTGATGACTTGGCCCTTCGCCTCCCGAACCCCCGCACGTGGTGAGTTAATCCGTAGCCGCAGGCTTTAGCCTGCGCTTATCGCAGCCTATCGCGAAGCGTCCCGCCCTCACCCCTTCGGGTGCGCCGCCCTTGGCGCCCTGTAGAGGGCGAAGGGCGTGGCGGTCTGTAGAGACCGTAGGGAAAGGTTGCGACTACGGCTTGAGGCACCCGATCTGCCTCTCGCACATGAGAGGATGGCCATGTCAGCTTCCCAGCAGCCGCTCGAGCAGCGCCTCGAGTTCCTCTTCTGAATAGAAGTGGATGACCAGGCTGCCGCCCTTTCGACCCTGCCGAAGAGTCACCTTGGTACCCAGGGCCTGCCGGAGCTGGTTTTCGACCTCCGACTCCTCCGGGGAACGACGAGCCGTCGTTGGGTGACGGCGGTGGCCGGTCAACCGCTGGACGAGCTCTTCGGTCTGGCGAACGTTAAGGCTGCGCTTGAGAACGGTCTGGGCCGCCGCCGATTGTGCCTGGGGCGTCGGCAAGGCCAGCAGGGCGCGGGCATGGCCTTCGCTCAAACGGCCGGACGCGAGCGCCTGGCGGACCGACGCCGGGAGCTTGAGCAACCTCAAGGTGTTCGAGACGGTCGAGCGGCTCTTGCCCACACGTTTCGCCACCTCCTCGTGGGACAGACCGAAGTCTTCCACCAGTTGACGATATCCGTCGGCGGACTCGAGTGGGTCGAGGTCGGCTCGCTGCAGGTTCTCGACCAGCGCCATCTCCAGGCTCTGCCGTTCATCGGCGACGCGCACGACCACCGGAACCGTCTCCAAGCCGACCATGCGCGCCGCCTCGAGACGCCGCCCCCCGGCGATCAACAGATAGCCGTCCCCGTCGGACGCCGGAGTGACGACGAGCGGCTGCAGAACACCGTGTTCCCGAATGGACGCCGCCAGCTCTTCGAGCTCCGAGCGAGGGATGTCGCGGCGGGGTTGGCGCGGGTTGGGGCGGAGATCGTCGAGCGGCAGGCGGCGGGTGGCATCCGAGCCGGCCAGCGACTCCTCGCCGGCGGGGATGAGCGCCTCCAGGCCGCGCCCGAGGCCGCGCTTGCGACTCATGGCTGCGCCTCGGCCGCTGCCGGCGCCGCCTGTCTTCGCACTCCGTCGCCGGCCAGCAACTCGCGGGTGAGGGCCAGGTAGGCCTGGCCGCCGGTCGAATGCGGGTCGTAGGCCGAGATCGGTAAACCGTGCGACGGAGCCTCGGCCAGGCGAACGCTGCGCGGAATGATGGAACGGAAGACCTGGCCAGAGAAATGGCGGCGCACCTCTTGGACAACGTCCTGGGCCAGGTGGGTTCGCGAGTCGAACATCGTCAAGACGATGCCTCGGATCGCCAGCCGGGGGGCGAGGCGACTGCGCATTCGCTGCAGCGTGGCTACGAGAGACGACAGGCCTTCCAGCGCCAGGTACTCGCACTGCACCGGTATCAAGACTCCATCGGCCGCTACCAGGGCGTTGACCGTGAGCAGGCCCAGCGACGGCGGACAATCGATCAGGATGTAGTCGTATCGCCCACGCAGGGGAGCCAGAGCTTTGGCTAACACACTCTCGCGCTGCTCCAGTTCGACCAGCTCCACTTGGGCGCCGGCCAGGGCGGCCGAGGAAGGGAGCAGCGAGAGGCGCAGGCGAGTGTTGTGGAGGATCTTCTCCATCACCGGGCTGCCGCCGATGACGACGGCATACGCGCCTCCATCGACCTGAGCGTGATCGATTCCCAGGCATGCCGTGGCGTTGGCCTGCGGATCGAAATCGACCAGCAAGACGCGCTGACCCGATTCGGCCAGGAAGGCGGCCAGGCTGATGGCGGTGGTCGTCTTTCCCACACCGCCCTTCTGGTTGACGAGCGCGTAGATCCGCGTCATCGAGCCCAGACCATGCTCGCCAGTTGCACCTCGGAGGCCGACGGCACGCCGGCGATGCCTCGCCTCGCCACCGAGTGCGCCGCCAGGACGTTGGCGTAGCGAGCCGCTTCCCATGGATCCTGCGTCTGGTGGAGTCGAATGAAGAACGAGGCGGCGAAGATGTCGCCGGCTCCGGTCGGGTCGACCTGCTCGGCGGGCGGCGCCGCGAAGCGGCGGACATCGCCGTTCCAGTAGACGCGCGCCCCGAGGGCGCCCTCGGTGACCACCAACAGGCGGCACGCCGCAGCCAGGCTTTCGACCTCGCCTTCGTTGCCGCCGAGATCTTCCAGACTCACAACAACGGCGTGGGCCTGCCCGATCGCCAGGCCGGCCGGCGCCCAGGAAGCGAAGCCGACCCGTCCGGTTCCGTCCCAGCGCCGCATCCAGCCTTGCGGAGTCACCCCAATCAGGGCGCTCTCCGGGAAATGATCGACGAGGGCCGGAGCGATTTCCGCGGCGACCGGGGCCAAATGGACGAGGGGAGCCGACCGCCAGCCCGAGGGCACCAGCAGCGGGTCGAGGTCGAATGCCCGCGCCAGGAGCACCTGTTGGCGTGTCGCGCCGTCATGCAGATTGAGAAACGTGGTGGTGGACTCGGACGGGAGTCGTGCGACGCTGATTTCGGTCAGCGCGGAAAGATCGATGTCGTCCGCCGCCGACGTGACGACGGCCGTGCGCAGACCGTGGGCCCGCGCTGTGAGGGCGGCGTAGGCCGACGTGCCTCCAAGAACCGGCCCGGAAGCCGTCTGGTCGAGAGTGAGGTGTCCGAGAACCAGGTAGTCGGGCGCGGCTTCCGGCGGCGGGTGCATCCCCGCGATTATAGCTGTCCGGTATCCTCGGCGCCCCGCGGAATCACGGTCACCTTCCGCTGCTCGCCCTCGCCGACGCTTTCGGTGTAGACCCGGGGATGGTCGCGCAACTCGAGGTGGATGATGCGCCGTTCCGCCGGCGGCATCGGCTCGAGCGTCATCGTGCGGGCGCGTTCGACGGCCTCGTCGGCCATGCGCTGCGCCAGTTGGCGCAGCTGTCGCTCACGTCGGGCGCGGTAGCCTTCGACGTCGATGACGATCGGCGCGTAGTCGCCGATCTCCTTACCGACGATTAGCCGGGTGATGTACTGCAGCGCCGCCAGCGACTCGCCGCGGCGGCCGATGAGCAGGCTCAGGTCGTCGCCGCGGACGTCGACCAAGAGCGGGCGCGTATCATCGCGGCTGTCCGCCTCGCCCCAGCGACTCGTCACCCGGGCCTGCAGGCCCATCAGGGAGACCAGTTCCCGCACCGTCTCGCGTGAGACGTCCAGCGCCGGGTCGGTCGGGCCGAGCTCCTCTTCTTCGTCTTCCTCGGGCTCGGGAGTCGGCTTGGCCGGGACGGGAGCACCCAGCAGGGTCAGCCGAACTCTCGCCTGCCGAGCGCCCATCCCCAGCACGCCCTGGCCGCCTTCGTCGAGGACCTCGACCAGCAGGCGTTGTGGGCTGACGCCGAGCTCGGCGGCTCCCCGGACGACGGCCTCATCCACGGTGGGGGCGATGATCTCGAGACTTGGCCGCGAGTCAGGCATGCGCTACGTCCTTCCGTCGAGGTTAACTGCTGCCGCGCAAGGAGAGCGCGGCCCGCCAGTTGACCTTGCCCAGCGCCGCATACTGGCCGATCGTCATCACGTTCGTGGTGAGGAAGTACAGGGCCAGTCCGGAGGCGTACGAATAGGCGAAGAAGCCGAGCAGGAAGGGCATGTACAGGGTCATCATCGTCGACATCTGCCGGCTTTGCGCATCGGTGGTGGGCGGGGTGGTGAGTTTGGTCTGAAGGTAGGAGGTGATCACGACCAGGATCGTCAGCAGGGGAATGCTGATCCCCAGGACCACCGGGGCCGTCACCCGCTCGGGCAGCGCCATGTCCCACCACAGGAACTGGCTGTTGAGTGGGATGAGAGTCGCCGGAACGAAGGGGTAGATGTGTTTCGACAGCTCGAGCAACTGCGCCGGCACGGTGGCCAGGGCGCGGGTGATCGACTGGTACAAGCCGATGATGATCGGAAATTGCAGGAGCAGCGGCAGACAGCCGCCAAACGGGCTGACGCCGACCTCGCGCGACAGCTTGAATTGCTCTTGCTGGATCTTCGTCCGGTCGCCCTTGTGCTTCTTCTCGATGTCCGTCCATTTCTTCGAGCGCTGCAGCTCCTGCATCTTCTCCATCGAGCGCTGCTGCTTCAAGGTGAGCGGCATCGTGATCAGCCGGATCAAGGCCGTCAGCAGGATGATGGCGATGCCGAAGTTGTGGAAGAGGAAATTGTAAATGATCAACATGATGTTGATCATCGGATTGAGAATCAGGTTCCCCCAGATCAGGCCGATGTCGGGCATCATTTTCCTCCGGATCAGCTGTCCGTGACTGCCGGGAAAGTCCAGGCCGGGGCGCCGGTAGCGCTGTCGAACGCCTGCAGCACCGTCTTCGGGGAGGTCACCCCGACGATGATCTTGCCATCGGCGACGACGGGGTCGCCCAGGATCGTTCCGGCGGCCCGTGCTTCCCAGATCACCGTCCCGTCGGCCAGATCGTAAGCGGTCAGCTGACCATTCTCGAAACCGACGATCAGCTGATGATCGACGATCACGGGGGAGGTGGAGACGGCCCCGGTGGCCTTCTGCCAGACGGTGTCGCGGCTTGTCAGATCAACCGCGTACACGTTACCCAGGCCGTCCTTCGTGGTCCACCAAGTGGGCGTGGCGTCGCCGAAATAGGCGATACCGTCCTGCACGGCCGGGCTTCCCCACAACCAGCCGGACGTCGGCATCGTCCAGCTCTGCTTTCCGTCCTGGGACCGAACCGCCACCAACGATTCGCCGAGAACCCCGGTCAGCAACAAGCCGTCTTCCAGGGTCGGTGTGTCCGCAATCGCGGCGTTGAGCGGGGCATCCCAGCGCTGGCGGCCGGTCGCCAACTCCAGGGCGTACAAGACGTGAGAGAGCGTGGCGACGTACGCCGTGTCCCCATCCACCAGTGGCGCCGACCACATTAAGCAGGGCGGGACCCTGGAGGAAGACCCGCAGGAATCCGTGCTCGACTTGAACGACCACTTCAACTCGCCGCTGTGCCGATCGAGGCCGAACAGGGTGCCGCCGTCGGTCGGGACCAGCAACAAGTCATCGGATACGACCGGGGAACCGATGACGCGCCCGTCGAGGGCCGGCGGTTCGAAAGACTCAACCGGATCGCCCGAGGCGGCATCGAGGGCAACCAGACTCTTCTCGTACGAGCCGGCGTAGACGATGCCGTCGTCGGACACGGCAGGGGCGGCGTAGAAGGTCAAATTACGGTCAGGCTCGAGCGGGTAGCGCCATGCTTGCACGCCCGTATCCACGCGGACGGCATAGACACCGTCCCCGTGAGCCACAAACACAAAGGAGTCGCCGACGCTGACACCGGGATAACTAGCCGGGTTGCCCGATCCGGCGCCGGTGGCGCAGGCTGTCAGAGCCAATGCCACCAAGGGGAGCAGCGCCCAACGCAACGATCGAACACGAAAGCGCTTCAACCAAATCATGGGTCTCCTCAGGGTACGGGGTCGTAACCGCCGCGGCTGAACGGCTGGCAGCGCAAGATGCGCCAGGCGGCCAGTCCGCCGCCTTTGAAGATGCCATGGCGATAGATGGCTTGGTAACCGTAGTGGGAGCACGTTGGATAGAAACGGCAGCTACCCTGCGGGATGACCCGCGAGAAGGTCAATTGGTACAGCCGGATGACCGCCAGCAATGGGAGGCGCGGCAGATTGCCCAACGTGAGGGGGAGAGCCCGCAATGCCGGGTCGTTGTCGTGTGAGTGTTCGAGCGTTATCGTCATTCGGTCGGCTCCAAGAGCCCCGCGCGGCGGCACAGTTGAACTACGGCTTCGTTCAGACGGGCCCATTCGGTCGAAGCGGTGGAATCGCGGGCGAGGAGCATGAGATCCCAGCCAGGAGCGATCACCGGCGCCAGCTGGCGCAGGCACGCTCGCAACCGCCGCCGGGCCCGATTCCGCTGGACGGCCCCGCCGAGACGCCGGCCGGCGCGGACGGCGAAACGGCTGCGGTCGAGATCATTGCGGCAGGCCACCAAAACGACAAGCGGGTGCGCATACGACTTGCCCGCACTCCGCACCCGCTGAAAGTCGCGCGAACTGGTGAGCCGGTGCCTGCGATCCATCCTCCGGGGCCGGGCTTCCCCGCGCCGGGCCTCAAGCGTTCCAGTCGACCTTCTTCACGCGGCCGTTGACCTGCGGGGTCAAGCGATGGCGACCCTTCAGGCGCCGGCGCTTCAGCACCAAGCGTCCGCCGCGCGTCGCCATGCGCGCCCGGAATCCGTGAACCCGTGCCCGCCGGCGAACCTTGGGTTGATAAACGCGTTTTGGCATCGTCTCTGATGATCCCGCGACTTCAGGGAGTGCGACCGGTGAGTATACCATGGTCGCGGCGGCGTCCCACTGGGGTTTCCAAGCTTCATGGCCCTACCGGGGACTTCTAGCCAGGCCTAGCTAGAGCTGCAGGCTATTGGGCGCCAGGGCACCGCTGCCGATCGGCGATCGAGTAGCCAACAAGAGTGCTCGAAGTCAGGCCTGCGCTCAGGACGGTCCCCCTTTGTCCGACCATTCGCAAATCCTGGGCACCGCCGCGGGCGGACGGGTTGGTATTCCTCTCGAGCGGAGGAGTGAACCTCTGCCCTTGAAGTCCCGCTGGGCTCTTCGTGGAGGGGAGGGGTGGGAGGTTTCAGGAGGGAGCGGGGCCGGAGGCCCCGCTCCCTCCTTAGAACACATCCCTCCCCCGGCGCTGATCCACGCTTCGCTGAGAGGCCCGAAGCCGGGGGAGGGGAAGGGGGGGGGGGATGTAACTCAAGCCGACAGGGTTGATTGCGAAGCGTTTTGGCGCGGGCTATACTGGCCCGCCGTGGGCCGCGTCATCGTCGTCGCCAACCAGAAGGGCGGTGTCGGCAAGACTGCCACCGCGGTCAACCTGGGGGCCGCCCTCGCCGCACGTGGGCGCCGAGTCTTCCTCGTCGACCTCGACCCTCAAGGCGGATTGAGCGCCAGCCTGGGCTTCGACCCATACCGGCTGGCCGTGACCACTCGCCAGTTCTTCGACGACCGGGCGGCTCCGCTCCGCAAGATGGTCTACCCGGCTGGGCCCAACCTGTGGGTGGCGCCGGCCAGCGTCCAGCTCGAAGCGATCGACCATGCCCCGAACGCGAACAGCTACCTACGCGCCGTCCGGGACGGTATGGCCGAGGAGCGCGGCCCGGTCGACTACATCCTGATCGATACGCCGCCTGGCCTGGGTCTGCTGACGGTAGCCGGCATGGTGGCCGCCGATGAACTCCTGGTGCCGGTCTCCTGCCAGTATCTTCCCCTGCGCGGGGTTCGTTCGATCCTGGAAGCCCTATGGCTGGTTCACGACCGGCTGCAGCCGGAGCTGCAGCTGTTGGGAATCCTGCCCACCTTCTACGATCCTCAATCCGAACATGCGCGCACCGTCGTCGCGGAGCTGCGCTCAGTGTTCGGCGACCGCGTTTTCACGACGATGCTGGAGACCGACGAGGCCGTGGCGATGTCGCCGGCCGCACGCAAGCCGGTTGTCACGTTCCAGCCACGAGGCCGGGCGGCCGAGGCTTACCGGCGGCTGGCGGAGGAAGTCGCCGGTCGCAGGGTTTGAGAGACGACGCTTCCCGCGAGCTTCAAGCTCGCGGGAAGGGCGGATCAACTCTCAACCCGGCGGATGTGCGCTCCCAGCGCTTTCAGCTTCTCGTCGATCCGCTCATAGCCCCGCTCGATCTGACCGATATTGCGGATATGCGAGGTGCCCTCGGCCGCCAGAGCGGCCGTCAGCAGCGCCAGGCCGGCGCGGATGTCGGGGCTTTCGAGCTGTTCTCCGACCAGCCGGCTGGGTCCTTCGACCAGGCAGCGGTGCGGATCGCACAGGACGATCCGGGCGCCCATCGCCGCAAGTTTGTCGATGAAAAACATCCGCCCTTCGAACATCCAGTCGTGGAACAGGACCGTCCCGTGCGACTGGGTGGCCAGGACGATCGCCAGGCTCATCAGGTCGGTCGGGAAGGCAGGCCACGGCATGACGCTGATCTGGGGAATCGCCCCGCGCAGGTCGGGCACCACTTGCAGCGGTTGCGGGGCCGGCACGTGCAGGTCGGCGCCGTCTTCCTCCCAGACGATCCCCAGCCGTCCGAAGACGAGCCGGACCATTTCCAGGTGTTCGGGGGCCGCCCGGCGGATACGGATCTCGCCGCCCGTGACCGCGGCGGCTCCGATGAAGCTGACGACCTCCAGGTAGTCTGGGCCGATCGCGTATTCGCCCCCGCGCAGCGCCGGAACGCCTTCAATGCGCAACGAGTTCGAGCCGATGTTTTCGATCCGGGCGCCGAGAGCGTTCAGCATATGACACAGGTCTTGAACGTGGGGTTCAGAGGCGGCGTTGCGGATCGAGGTCTCACCGCGTGCGGTGACGGCGGCCAGGATGGCGTTCTCGGTGGCCGTGACGCTCGCTTCATCCAGCAGGACGCGCGCGCCGTGGAGTCCCGAAGGCGCGCGCAGGTGAAGCATACCCTGGCGATAGTCGGCTTCGACGCCGTAGGCTTGCAGCGCCAGGAGATGAGTGTCGACTCGGCGCCGTCCGATGACGTCGCCGCCGGGCAGAGGTAGGACGACCTCGCCGGTCCGGCCGAGCAGCGGCCCCGCCAGCAAGATCGAAGCTCGCATCCGCCGGCACAAGTCGCGATCGAGGTCGGCCTTGCGCACCTGCTGTGCGTGAAGGCGCAGCGTATGGTTCTCCACCGTCTGAATGTCAACGCCGAGGGTCTCAATCAGGGCGCGCATCGTGCGCACGTCGCCGATGTCAGGGACATTGTGCAGAAGCACGGGCTCGTCGGTCAGCAGACACGCCGCCAGGAGGGGGAGGGCAGCATTCTTGTTGCCCGACGGAGTCACCTCGCCCCGCAACGGATGACCGCCTTCGATCACAAAAGATTCCATGGACCGTCCTCACCCCTTCGGGCACCCCTTCGGGTGCACCCTGGGTGTGCACCCTGGGTGTGCACCCAGGGTGTGCGCCGCCCTGCAACCCCTTCGCACTCTACGCCTTTCGCCCTCTACGCCCCTTCGGGCGCCCCCAGGGGGCAGGGCGCCAAGGGCGGCGCACCGGAAGCGGTGCAGTGCGCCAAGGGCGGGTGCCCTGAAGAGGGTAGAGGGCCTAGGGCGTGGCTGCGATGTGAGAGCACGCCATTGTATATGAAGCGGAGTCGCCGGGTCAAACCGCCCACGGAGAATCTCCGAACATGGATCGCCGGCGATTTTCCGGCGCGTGAGGGGGCGATGGGTCGAAGGCTAACCCCTCACCCCAACCATCTCCCCGTAGGGGAGAGGGGGGCCTACCTCTCGCTGGAACGAATCGGGAGGAAGGGGGGTGATCCCTACGGGATGCAACCCTGCAGATCGGCTTGCAGTTCATCTCCCGTCGGAAGTAGATGGGCCAGTAGAGAAGTGCTCTAGGGCTAAGGGAGGCAACCGCGCGTGGAAGCCCAACCCTCTCCCCGTAGGGGAGAGGGGAGGGTGAGGGGTGAATCCCCTCAAACCCACTCCATCTCATCGGCGATGCGGAGAAGGGTGAGGGTCCCGGAACCGATGATTACGAGTCCCCGAGGATCGTGGGTGACGATGCCGCGGTGCAAGGTGCGCGCAAAATTCGGGGCACCTCACGTGCACGCCCCCGTGGAGGCGTGCCTCGCCCTCGGCAGTCTGCACCCCTCGGGTGCCCTGAAGAGGGTAGAGACCGAGTGGTAGCGAGGGGCTCGGCCTCTACGCCCTTCGCCCTCTACGCCCCTTCGGGCGCCCCCAGGGGGCAGGGCGCCAAGGGCGGCGCACACCCAGGGTGCACCCGAAGGGGTGAGGGCGCCGTGGCGGGGGCAAAGGCTGGGTGTTAGGCAAAGTGGCCGCCAGCCCAATCCGCGTGTTAAAATGGAGGTTTGTGAGCGAAATCACGGCTGCGCCACGGCGAAAGGCGGATGGGGTGCTCGGTTCCTTGGCCTCTGGATTCGACCGAATCGCCTCCCGACCTTATCTCATCCTCCCGCCCTTGGCGCTAGACCTCTTCCTGTGGCTCGGACCGAGGTTGAACCTGGCGACCGTTTTCAACGCTGTCGCGGCCTCGCTTTCGGCCCCGACCTCTGGCCCTCCCGAGCTCGCCGAACAGGTGACCCTGGCCAAGGGGATGATCGTGACGCTCGGGTCTACGTTCAACCTATTCTCGGCGCTCTCGACCTTTCCGATGGGGGTTCCCAGCCTAATGGCGACAACCATGCCGGCGGCCTCTCCCTTGGGTGCTCCGAGGATGATCCCGCTTTCCAATCCGGTGACGATCCTCCTGTCATGGGTGGCCTTGACCGTGGTTGGCCTGGGGTTGGCGTCGCTCTACCACGTCGGTCTATCGCGGGCTGCCGCCCCGGTCGCTCCCGCCGGCTGGGATCTGACGCTGTGGCCCAGGGTGCTGGCCATGGCCGGTGTGACGTACCTTGGGATCGGCGTCATTGTCTTTGTCAGCCTGGTGGCAGCCTCGCTGGTCACCCTGGTCACAGCGTTCCTCGGCACGGGGATTGCCTTCCTCGGTTTCACTTTGCTGTTCTGGCTGGGCGTCTACTTGATCTTCACGCCCCACGGCCTGGTGCGCTACAGGCTTGGGTTGAGGCGGGCGATGCGGGAGAGCATCCGCATCGTCCGGACCAGCTTCTTCGCCACGGTTGGCTTTCTGACGACGATCATCCTCGTGTCGTGGCTGACCGACCTGGTGTGGCAGTTACCCCAGGCCGCGTCGTGGTTCAGCGCCTTGGCCGTGCTGGGCCACGCTTTCGTCAGCGCCACGCTGCTGGTGGCGAGCTACGTTTTCTATGTCGGCCGTCGGGAGGCGATGCTGTCGACCGAACGGCCGGCGCCCGTCGACGAACCGGCGATGGACCGGAGGGACCCGCGTGGCGCGTAAGAAGACGGAAGCCGTCAGCAGTTATGCCGCCAAGGACATTCAGGTGCTGGAGGGCCTGGAGGCCGTCCGGCGCCGGCCGGGGATGTATGTCGGCGGTACGGACATCAAGGCCTTGCACCATCTGGTCTACGAGGTCGTCGACAACTCGATCGACGAGGCGCTGGCCGGGTCCTGCAGCCTCATCGATGTGACGATTCTCCCCGACAGTAGCGTCATGGTCGAGGACGACGGGCGCGGCATCCCGGTCGACCTGCACCCGGAGCGCAAGAAGCCGGCCCTGGAGGTGGTCATGACGACACTCCACGCCGGCGGCAAGTTCGGCGGCAGCGGTTACAAGGTTTCGGGCGGGCTGCATGGAGTCGGCGTTTCGGCGGTGAACGCGCTGTCGGAATGGTGCGAAGTGGAGGTCAAGCGCGGCGGCCAGATCCACTTCCAGCGTTATGTCCGCGGCGCGCCGCGGGGGCCGGTGGAAGTGATCGGCAAGGTCCCCAAGAACCAGACCGGCACCAAGACCACCTTCATGTTCGACCGGGAGATCTTCAAGGGCGATCTGGACTTCCGCTTCGAGACCCTGGTCCAGCGTTTCCGGGAGATGGCCTTCGTCACCCGCGGCGTGACCATTCACTTGCTCGATCAGCGCGACGGCCGCCAGATGACGTTCTACTTCGAGGGAGGCATCACTTCTTTCGTCCGTTATCTGAATCGAAACCGCGTGGTGCTGCATCCGGTGATGCACGCCGAGCGGGAAATCGACGGCACCGGTATCGAGGTCGCCTTGCAATATACCGAGGCCTACGCCGAGTCGGTCTACTCCTTCGCCAACACCATCAACACCGTGGACGGCGGGACCCACCTGACCGGCCTGCGCATGGCCCTGACCCGTACGATCAACGACCAGGCGCGCAAGAACGGGCTGCTCAAGGACTCGGATCCGAACTTCTCCGGCGACGACACGCGCGAAGGGCTGACGGCGATTGTCAGCCTCAAGCACCGCGACCCGCAGTTCGAGAGCCAGACCAAGGTCAAGTTGATGAACGCCGAAGTCCAGACCCAGGTACAGCAGGTCGTGGGCGAGGCCTTCGGCGAGTTCCTCGAGCAGAACGGGCGCGCCCTGCGTACCATCGTCCAGAAGTGTCTGACCTCAGCGCGGGCTCGCGACGCGGCCAAGAAGGCGCGCGACCTGGTCATCCGCAAGAGCGCGTTGGAGAGCCTGACCCTGCCGGGCAAGCTGGCCGACTGCTCCGAACGCGACCCGCTCAAGTGCGAACTCTACATCGTCGAGGGCGACTCGGCGGGTGGTTCGGCCAAACAAGGCCGCGACCGGCACTTCCAGGCCATCCTGCCCCTGCGCGGGAAGATCCTCAACACCGAAAGGGCCCGCCTCGACAAGATCCTGTCGAACAACGAGGTCAAGGCGCTGATTTCGGCGCTGGGCACGGGCATCGGCGAAGGCTTTGATCTCAGCGGGCTGCGTTACGGCCGGGTCATCATCATGACCGACGCCGACGTCGATGGCAGTCATATCCGAACGCTGCTGCTGACCTTCTTCTTTCGCTACATGGGGTCGCTGATCGAAGAGTCGCACTTGTACATTGCCCAGCCGCCGCTCTACCGCATCGCCCACAAAAACAAGGTCCTGTACGCATACAGCGAGGGGGAGCGCGACAAGGTCCTCAAGGAGCTTGGTACCGGCGCCGAGAAGGCCAGCCTCAGTCGCTACAAGGGCCTGGGCGAGATGAACCCCGAGCAGTTGTGGGAGACGACGATGGACCCGGCGCGGCGGACGCTGCTGCAGGTGTCGATCGAAGACGCCGCTGCCGCCGATCGCACCTTCGACATGCTGATGGGCGAGGCCGTCCCGCCCCGGCGGCGCTTTATTCAGACGCACGCGCGCGAAGTGCGCAACCTGGACATCTAGGCGCCTGGGCGTCTACCTCTTGCCAGGGGGTGGGGGGGCGAGCCATTACGTGCCCGCCCCTCTTTCCCCCTGGAACCCTCGCGGAGCACCCCGGAGCGCAGCGGAGGGGCTAACCCCCCACCCACGAAAGCGGCGGTTGCGCGCTCTTCTCAATGATGGCGCGAGCCGCCGGTTCGCGCGGCATCCGAATCGCCCGCCACGCAAAAGGAACCTTCCAAACGGAGGCGGCCGATCGATCCCTCTCGCTGGAGGCGGCACCAACGGCCGCTCACCTGCACCGCACCTGCGGCGCACCGCAGGTGCAGGTGTTGCGAGGGAGAGGCGCTGGGGGTACAGAGGGCTGGGGGAGGGGCACGCTCCTTGCCCCTCTCCCCGCCCCTGGGGTTCCCCCAGGCGAGTTCATTCCCGCGACACTTGTCGGCCTCTCGCTGTAGTACTCTTCGAGCATGGATGAAGCCTCCGACCGCCAGCTGGTGGTGCGGACGCGAAGCGGCGAGGCAAACGCCTTCGGTGACCTGGTACGCCGGTATCAGACCTCGGTCTACAACGTCTGTTACCGCCTGCTCGGTGACCCGCAGGAGGCCGAAGACCTGGCCCAGGAGGCGTTCTTGCGCGCGTATCGTCGCCTTGGCTCGTATGACGATCAACGGCCGTTCGGCCCCTGGATGAGGCGCGTGGCGGCGAATCTCTGCCTGAACGCGTTGCAGGCCAGGAAGGCAACGTTGTCCTTCCAGGAGGAGTTCGACGAGGTCCCTGGAGACGTTTCGGAATCCCCCGAGCCTTCGGGTGAGCGAACGGAAGAAGTCGAGCGAGTGCGGCGGGCACTGCTGCGACTGCCGGCGCATTATCGAGCGGTGATCGAGTTGCGGCACTATCAGGAAATGAGCTACGATGAAATCGCCGGCGCCCTGGGGATCGGCCCGGGCGACGTCCGGACACGCTTGTTTCGGGCGCGGCGAATGATGGCCGACTGGCTGCGTCACAATGGCTGAAACTCCTCATCTGACGGACATGGAAATTCAGGCCTGGCTGGACAGGGGGCTGGACCGGTCTGCCGCGCCAGCCGTCCGCGCCCATCTGGCAACGTGCACGAAATGCGCCCGTCGGCTGGAGGCCCAAGCACGCCTCTTCGCGGAGATCGAGTCGTGGGAGGAATTGACGCCGCCACACGATCTTGAACCCCGGGTAATGGCCGCCTTGCGCCCGCCATCGACGCCGATCGGCTTGAGGTGGGTGGCGGCCTTGCAGGCAGGCCTGGTCTTGCTCATCGTCGCGCTGGCCTGGCCGCTGGTCACCAGCCTCCTCCAAAGCCTCCACCTCCCGTCGTTGTGGTTTCCGACAACAAGCACCATCGAGGCGTGGCTTGCGGAGGCGTATGCCCTCACCGCGGCGCTCGCAACCTCGCTCCAGGCGCTGCCCGGCTCGGCTGCGGCCTGGTTGCGTCTGGCGCCCAACTGGATCGCGGTCTGGCCGGCCGTTGTCGCCGGTGCGGCGCTTGCGGCTGTCGTCGGGAACTCGATCCTGCTTTCCGGAAACGCCCCACGCTCGCACGCAGCAAGAGCAAGGAGACTCTGATGGACCAGCCCTTCGGATTGCTCGTCGCTTTCCTGGCCCTTGCGGCCGTCCTCTTCGGCTTGTTCTCCAGTGTGGCGGCTCTGTTCCCGCGCAATGTTTGGCTCGCGCAAAGGGCGGCGGAGGAAAGCCCGGGCCGATCGCTTCTGCTCGGCGCCGTCAACACGGCCTTCGTGCTGGCCGTCTCCCTGCCCGCGCTTGCCAGTCAAGCGCCTGTCTTTACTCTCCTGGGCGCGATCGTGCTCGCCGCGGGTGCTTCCGGGCTGGCGATCGGCCTCTCGGGCGTGGCGACGATGGTAGGCAGAAGGCTGTCTCCCCGGGCCTCCGGAATTGCCGGGATCCTGACCGGTACGGTCGTCCTCACGCTTGCGAGCGCCACACCGTTTCTAGGATGGTTCGTTTTCTTGCCGGCGATCATCTGCCTCGGCATGGGCGCCTTCGTCTTGGGGTGGTTCCGCCGCAGGGTGTGGTCGGAGCAGCTCTAAAAAAGGTCACGCCCGGAGAAGAAATTTCGCGCGCAGGAGCCACTACCCGCCAGGGCTTCTTCCTTAATGTCATTCTGAGCGCCCCGAAGGGGCGTGAGGAATCCCCGAGGCGAGGCGGATCGCAAGCCTCGCCTCCTGTGTGCGCGCGACTCCCCACCCGGTGGTAGCGGCAAAACGAAACGTCCCGGGGATTCCTCGGTCGGCCTTGAGGGCGCATCGGGGTGAGGACGTGCCGGCCTCCCTCGGAATGACAACAAAAGCGGCATTCACGCCGAGGGTGGTCGCTCCCGCCCCGAGAGCCCGATGCCGCGCGACTTTTCGCTCCCACTCCCTGTAATCCTGAATGAACGGACCCCCGGCCTGAGAATCCGCCGGCCCGGCAAGGAGGCTTCCATGGCCGATGTCTATGCCGTCTTTGGAACCCTGTTGGCGCTCGGAATCGCCTTCCCTGGTCTACTCACCGGATGGTGGCTGCTCTTCCCCGACGCGGTCGGGAGGGCGAGAGTGCGCATCGGCGCCACGCCGATGCGATCGTTCTTCTTCGGCGTGGCCGCCGTCATCCTGACGGCCGTCCCCGTCGGCCTTCTCAACGCGATCCCTCTCGGGATCACCAAAATGGCCGGCACGTTGATCATCCTGGGCGCGTTCGGAGTAGCGACGCTGGGGGCGGCGGCCATCGCCGGCGAAATGGGCGACCGCTTGCGGGAGCAAGGCGTGCCCACCCTCAGCCGCGCTGGCGCCTTCGTCCGCGGCGCGGTGGCGCTCGAGTTGGCCGCCGTCTTCCCTATCGTCGGATGGTTTCTTGTCATCCCGGGAGTGCTCCTGGCAGGGTACGGCGCCGGTGTATTCGCGATCCTGCGCTGGCTTCCTCGCCCTCGCCTGGCCCCTCGTCCCGAAGCGGCGCTCACCCAGGCCTGACCGATGACGATGGAGCGACGCGAGTTCCTGAAACTCGCCGGTCTGGTGGCGGCGGGAGCAACGTTCTCAGCTTGCACCCCGGCCTACCGCATCATCGCCGATTCCCTGGAGAGCCCGGCCAAGTGGCTGGAGGGCGACACCCGTGCTTTCCGGATCCTTAACCGCCTTACCTACGGCCCGACCCTGGCCGAGCGGCAGCTCGCTGCCGTGATCGGTGTGCAGGCCTGGATTGAGGAACAACTCGATCCAGCCAGCCTCCCCGATCCGCGCGGCGACCTGTCGGTGCGTCCGTTGACGAGCCTCACCCTCGACGCCGCCGATCTGGCGGCTTGGGAGCGCGACGACGTGGTCGCCGAGCTCAAGCGCGGCGCACTGCTGAGACGGGTCTACTCTCACCGCCAGCTTCACGAGACGCTGGTGGAGTTCTGGACCGATCATTTCAACATCTCGGTCGAGAAGGGCGCCTGTTGGTACCTGAAGACGGTCGACGACCGCCAGGTGATCCGGCGTCACGCGCTGGGCAACTTCCGCGACCTACTCTGGGCCTCGGCCCATTCGCCGGCGATGCTGGTCTACCTCGACAACCAGGCGAACGATCGCCGCGCGCCGAACGAGAACTATGCCCGCGAACTTCTCGAGCTTCACACGCTCGGCGTGGACGGCGGCTATGCCCAAGCCGATGTGATGGAGATGGCCCGCTGCCTGACCGGTTGGACGGTCAAGGACCGCTTCTGGCGGGGCCAGTTCGCCTTCCAATCGGGAATGCACGATGAGGGCGCCAAGAAAGTTCTTGGCGCCCTCATCGAGCCGGCCGGGCAGGCGGAAGCTGAAAGCGTCATCGAGCGCCTGGCGGTTCATCCGGCCACAGCCCTTCACCTGGCGCATAAGCTGACCCGCCGCTTCCTCGACCCCAGCCTCGATCGGGTCCCCGAACTGGAGAGACGCGCCGCCGCCGCCTTCCAGGCGTCGGGCGGCGAAATCGAAGCTATGCTGCGGGTGATCCTGCTCGATGGGGTGGCTGCCGACCCGGATCCGACGCCGAAGTTCAAGCGGCCGATCAACTTCGTCACCTCCGGTCTACGGATGTTGCAAACGACGACCAACGGCGGCCGGCCGGTGCAAGATCACTTGAACCACATGGGCCAGCCGCTCTTCGAATGGCCGACCCCGGACGGTCCGCCCGACGAAATGGCATCCTGGCAAGGGGGTTTGTTCGCTCGTTGGGAATTCGCCTATGACCTGGCGCGCAATGAGATGGAAGGCACGGAGCTCAGTCTGAAGGAGCTGCTCAAAGCCGCCCAGGCGGAAACGCTCGAGGACGCGTTCGATGCCCTGGGCAACCTCCTGCTCGGTGCGCCGCTTCCCGAGCCGGCGCGGACCGAAGTGTTGCGCCGAATCGGGAAGGTACCCGAGCACGACGGTCCGGCGCTACTGCTCGCCGGCCTGCTCGCATCGCCCGCCTTCCAGTGGCATTGACAAGGAGATCGCGACCGATGAATTCCGCAGCCGATTGTGAAGCCTGCCGGTGGGTTGTTCCAGCTGCGACGGCCGGCGGGCCGGCGTGGATGCCTAGGCTCGCCTTCCATCCGGCGAACCGCGGGCCGCGCGGTGATGTCTTGCTCGTCGTGTTCTTGCGAGGCGCGGCGGATTCCCTAAACATGGTCGTGCCGCACGGCGAGGATGCGTACTATCGGATCCGTCCCTCCTTGGCGATCCCGCGGCCCAACGATCGGCGAGCCGGCGCCGCCCTCCGCTCGCTGGACCTCGACGGTTTCTTCGGACTGCATCCGGCCCTGGCGCCCTTGCTCCCGGCGTATCACGCTGGGCACCTGGCCGTCGTGCACGCCTGTGGCGCGCCCGATGAGTCGCGCAGCCACTTCCAAGCGATGGAGCTGATGGAGCGCGGTCTGACAAACCTGCACGGTCCCGCTTCGGGGTGGATCAGCCGTCACCTGGCATCGCTCGACACCGGCAACTACTCGCCGCTGCGGGCGGTCGCCCTCGGTGAGCGGGTCCAGCGCAGCTTGCGTGGTGTTGTCCCTGCGTCCGCTCTCCAGTCGATCACCGACTACCACCTGGGCGGCGATCCGCAGGCGACCGCTCGGCTGCAGGCGGCGCTGGCGACGCTCTACGCGGGGAATGATCCTCTGAGCGAAGTCGGGAGGGAAACGCTTGCCGTCCTCGAAACCCTGGCCGGGCTCGGCGCCGACCGGTACGACTCACTCCTAGAGGCCCATTACCCTGACTCCGATTTCGGCATGGGTCTGCGCCAGGTTGCCGCGCTGGTGCAAGCCGAGGTTGGATTGGAAGCCGCAGCGATCGACCTCGGAGGCTGGGATACCCATTTCGGCCAAGGGAGCAGCGAGGGTCTAATGGCTGGGTTGCTGGCGGATCTCGCCCAGGGTCTGGCCGCCCTGCATGCCGACTTGATCAACCGCATCGACGACCTGACCGTCGTTGTAATGAGCGAGTTCGGCCGGCGGGCCGCAGAAAACGCCAGCCTCGGAACCGATCACGGACACGGTGGATCGTTGTTCGTCCTGGGAGGGGGAACCGAGGGCGGCAAGGTCCATGCCCAGTGGCCGGGTATGGAGCCGGGACAGCTGTTTGGTCCGGGCGACCTGGCGGTCACCATCGACTACCGCGACGTCCTGGCTGAAATCTGTCTGCGCCGCCTCAACAATGAGGCGTTGGGGGCGATCTTCCCGGACTACTCGCCAGTCTTGAGGGGGATCGTACGTCCGCGGGCGTAGCTCCCTCACCCTGGCCCCTCTCCGCAGGGGGGGAGAGGGGGTGGGGTGAGGGATGACCTACGGCCTCCAGTTCAAGAACATCTCCAGCACCTGGAGGTTGATGTCGAAATCCGTAGTGTTGTGCGTGCTGAGCTCGACATCGACGGCCGGGATGCCCTGGGACACGGCCCAGTCGGCAAACTGCCCCGTATACTCGCAACCGTAATCGCGCGGCGGGTAAAGGTAACCGCTGACCCCGGCGATGGCCTGCGCCAGGCGCAGCGAGGCGGTATCGGGTGGGGAGCCGCCGGGGAAGATGCCCAGGGCCGCGCTGTGGTAGCTGATCAATCCCTCGAAGTCGCGGGCGAGGATGAAGTGCAGGGCAGCCGCCGTCTCCGGTTCGGAGAGCGGGTGGGGACCGGCGGTGATCGGGAGGTAGTGCCAGCAGTACGTCCGATCCCAATCGAGGTGCCAATTGGTCGGCCAGTTTCGATTTAGGTCGACCCCGTTATCGTTGGCGCGTCCTTCGGAACCGCGCGAGCGGGCCTCCCCGTCGGGGTTGAGGGCGCGCAAGATGTACAGACTGACCTCGGGCGGGATCCGCTCCGGCTCGTCCCGCAGCAGCGCGATGTACTCGTCCGCCAGGGCAATCGTATTCCACTCATAACCCCCGTGGATCCCGGCGACGATGAGCAGCCGGCGCCCACCTGTTCCGAATCGATAAACCTCCAACGGCCTCCCCCCGACGGAAGTGCCGATGACCAACGGCGCAGGCCCTTCCCTCGTCGGGGTGGCGATGGGGGCCGTTGGCGTGCTGCTCGGCGGAGTTCCACTCGGTATGGCCGGGCGCGGTTCCGTTGGAGTTGAGGAGGGAGGGTACGGACGGACGAAGCGTTCCGACACTCCGCCCCGGGCGACAGGAGGCATGCGCGCAGGCAGAGTGACCAGCGCCAATCCCGCCGCCGTCGCCAGACAGAACTTGTGAAGCCATCGCCCCTGCAACGACATACGTTTCCCCGAACGAAGAGCCGGAACTATAGCACGGATGTCCGACCCCCCAGGAACCAAGGATCGCCTTCCAATCAGCTTTCGTCTGCGCGCGCCGTCGGCGACGCGGGTGGAGAATGCGTGTGCCCTTTGCTACAATAGCGATTCGAGGCAGGGGCCGTCCGGGGATCGCCGGGGGAATCATGTCGTTGCGGCCGGGCACGTTACTCGTAAACCGTTACCGGGTTGAGGCCATCCTCGGGCAGGGGGGAATGGGGGCGGTGTACCGCGCCGTCGACGCCAACCTGGGCGTGACCGTGGCGGTCAAAGAAAACTTGTTCACCACGGAGGACTTCGCCAGGCAGTTCGTGCGAGAGGCCGGCATCCTGGCAAACCTTCGCCACAGTGGTCTGCCGCGCGTCACCGACCACTTCGTCATCGAGGGTGAGGGGCAATACCTGGTGATGGATTTCGTCGCCGGGGAAGATCTGCGCGAGCGGCTCGAACGGTCGGGGCCGGTCAGCGAAGAAGACGGCCTGCCCTGGTTCCTCGACATTTGCGACGCTCTGGCCTACCTGCACAGCCGGGTTCCGCCGATTCTCCATCGCGATGTCAAGCCGGGCAACATCAAGCTCACGCCGGACGGGCGCGGGATGCTGGTCGACTTCGGTCTGGCCAAGGTCGTCGTGGGTACCGGGACGACCACCACCGGCGCCAAAGCCATGACGCCTGGGTTCTCCCCTCCGGAGCAATACGGGACCGGTCGGACCGATTCACGGACGGACATCTACTCCCTGTCGGCCACGATGTATGCCGCTTTCACGGCGGCCATTCCGGAGGACGCCCTCGAGAGGAATCTGGGCCGCGAACACCTGACGCCTTTGCGGGAACGGAATCCTAGAGTCAGTGCGGCGGTGGCCCGCGTGGTCGAGCGTGGCTTGGAGACCAAGCCGGATGACCGCTATCAGTCGATGGCCGAACTGGCGGCGGCCCTTCGGGCGGCCGCCATCTCGACCGGACCGATGCTGATCCGCAACCTGCCTTACGCCGACAAGCCGTCGGCGCCGGTCTCTACCATTCCGGCAGGCAACGCGAGAGCGGAGACGATCCGCGCGCTGACCCCCGCCCAACGCCGGAGGTATTGGCCGCTGCTCCTCGTTGCCATTCTCGGCATCTTGGCGTTGTTCGGCACTCTCCGTCTAATCCCCGCCGTGTCCACAACCATTGGCGGAACTGGCTCAGCCGGGGCGCCTTCGGACACAGCCGCTCCGGCCGCGTCTCCATCCGCGACCGCAGCCCAGGTGTTGGTCGTACCTTCGTTGGCGCCGGGTTCGACCAACACGTCGCCGGGATCGCTCCCGACCCCCGGCGCAACTCCGGTGGGGGGAGGAGTCGGCCAAATCGCCTTCGCCTCTGAAAGCGACGGTGTCGCGCAAGTCGTTCTAATCAACTTCGACGGTTCCGACCCGATTCAGCTGACCGACCTCAGCGACGGTGCCTGCCAGCCGGCGTGGTCCCCCGACGGGCTCCGACTGGCTTTCACCTCGCCCTGTAACACCAACAAGGAAACCTATCCGGGCGCACAGATCTTCGTCATGAATGCGGATGGGGGCGAGCTGACTCCGCTGTTGACCGTGCCCGGTGGAGATTTCGATCCTGCCTGGTCCAGCGACGGGGAACGGATTGCGTACACCTCTCTGCGAGACGGTCACCCCCAGATCTACGAGATCGACGTCACGACGCAGGAGGTCCATAACCTGAGCCGTAACCGCGACTCCGAAAGTCAACCGGCGTGGTCTCCCACCGGCGCCGAGTTGCTTTTTGTGGCTCAACACTCGGACCAGGAGGAGATTTGGATCATGCCGGAGCAGGGCGGCTCCAGTAAGCGATTCACTCGCGGCACGGAAGACACCCACCCGGACTGGTCTCACGACGGAACGCTGATCCTGTATGAGGAAGGCGTCGGTGGCGTCCCGCGGCTTAGCGCCACGGCCTACGAGAGCCAGGGCCTGATCAGCAACCGCGTCTGCGCTTCGGGGGAATTGGCCGGATACCCGATGGCGGAAGGCCGCCTGTCGCAGGATCGCAATTGGATCGCCCTTGAGACTTGGCCAACCGGTGCCAATCACGAGATCGCGGTAATGACGATCAACTGCACCAACTTTCGCATCCTGACCGGCGATCCTTCGCTCGACTTCGACCCGGCCTGGCGGCCGTAGGCTCGCACACGCCAATCCGCCCCGCTCCGGCTGCGATGGAGGGGTGCCGCAAATGGGAAACCGCCCCGGTGGGCCCGTACCCGGGAGCCTTTGAGGACGGACGAGAGGCCCTTCCGGCCTCCCTGTCTAGAATACCTTCCCTCCGCCTGCAAGGCCCGAATCAAGGCATTTGACCGGGAGACGTGCGCCATGTCGCTGGTCACAAAGGCCTGCTCGCTGCGTTCCACCGACCCAGGGATGGCGAGTAGAGTCGCCGAGGATTCGGAGATACTTCCTTGTTAGGCCCTGGCCGGGTCCTGGATAATCCTTAGAGGCCGGCTAAACCGTGCTGGTCCACCTCTCCATCGGAGCTAGCGAATGACGGCAGTGATCATCGACGGGAAAGCGATCGCCCAGGAAATTCGTCAGGAAGTGCTGGCGGGGGTCGAGAAGTTGCTGGCCGACGGCGGCCCGCGGCCGGGCCTGGCGACCGTCCTGGTGGGTGACAACCCGGCCTCGCACACCTATGTCAAAGGAAAGCGGAAGGCGTCGGCCGAGGTCGGGATCGAATCCTTTGGGCATGAGCTACCTCCGACCGCCTCGCAGATGGAAGTGGAAGACCTGGTCGGCAAGCTCAATGCCGATCCCAAAGTCCACGGGATTCTGGTCCAGCTGCCCCTGCCGACGGGCCTGGACGAAGAATCGGTCCTCAAGGCGATCAGCATCGACAAAGATGTGGACGGATTCCATCCGCTCAACATCGGCCGACTGGCGCAGAAGGGAAGGGAGCCGCTGTTCGTCCCGTGCACTCCAGCCGGATGTCTGGTTCTGCTGAAGAAGGCTGGCGCCCAGTTGGCCGGCGCCAATGCCGTCGTTGTGGGACGGTCGAATATCGTCGGCATGCCGGCGGCCTTGCTGTTGGTGAAGGAGAACGCCACCGTCACTATCTGTCATTCGCGGACGAAGGACCTGCCGGCCGTCTGCCGATCCGCCGACATCCTGATCGCTGCCATCGGCCGCGCCGAAATGATCCGCGGCTCGTGGATCAAGCCCGGGGCCTATGTGATCGACGTCGGCATCAATCGGGTCGAGGACGCCACGGCCAAATCCGGGCAGCGCCTGGTCGGCGACGTGGCGTTCGCCGAAGCGGTGGAGGTCGCCGGTGCCATCACGCCGGTTCCCGGCGGCGTCGGCCCGATGACCATCGCCCTCCTGTTGCAGAACACGCTGCGATCGGCATCCCGGCGCGCACCTTGAGCGCACCTTGGCGGGCCGGGCAGGCGGTGCCGAAGCCCCGCTCCTGGCCCGGGGATGCCTTACGGGTGAGTTTCAGCGCGCGCTGGCACGTTGTCTGACAATTGACACCCCACTCCACGGGTGATAGACTGCTGGCCAATCCCCTGCGGGATGCGCCCTCACCCTTTCGGGTGCGCCGAAGGGCGTGGCGCCCTGCCCCCCTGGGGGCGCCCGCCCTCACCGCTTCGGGCACCCCTTCGGGTGCACCTTGGGTGTGCGCCGAAGGGCGTAGCGCCCTGCCCCCTGGGGGCGCCCGAAGGGGCGTAGAGGGCGAAGGGGCGTAGACGGCGAAGCGCGATCCCCCGAGCGTCATGCCCACCCTTCTGGTCCGTCACGCAACCCTGCTGGTCACCATGGACGGGGCGCGGCGAGAGATCGCCAGGGGCGGCCTGTTCGCCCGAGACGGCTGGGTCGAGCAAGTCGGCCCGGACGATGCCCTTCCAGAGGAAGCCGACGAAGTCATAGATCTGCCGGGCCATCTTGTCCTTCCAGGCCTGGTCAACACCCACCACCACCTGTATCAGACGCTGACGCGCGCTCTTCCCGCGGCCCAGGATGTCGATCTCTTCCACTGGTTGCGTGCCCTGTACCCGATTTGGGCGCGCCTCACTCCGGAAGACATCCGGCTCTCGACGCAGATCGGCCTGGCGGAGTTGGCCCTCAGTGGCTGCACCACGGTTTCCGATCATCTCTACCTCTTTCCCAACGGCTGCCGTCTGGACGACGAGATCACGGCCGCGGCGGACGTCGGCTTGCGGCTGCATGCTTCGCGTGGCTCGATGAGCCTCGGCGAGAGCCAGGGCGGCCTGCCGCCGGACCGCATCGTGGAGAACGGGGAGGCCATCCTCAAGGATTGCCAGCGGGTGATCGAGGCGTTCCATGATCCGACCCCAGGAGCGATGGTGCGAGTTGTTGTCGCTCCGTGCTCCCCGTTCTCGGTGACGGCGGACTTGATGCGCGAATCGGCGGCACTGGCACGCGCCCAGGGCGTCTCGCTGCACACCCACCTGGCCGAGACCCTGGATGAGGAGCGCTTCTGCCTGGAGACGTTCGGCCACAGGCCTCTGGCGTATGTCGAATCGCTCGACTGGGCCGGCCCCGACGTCTGGTTTGCTCACGCCGTCCACATGAATCCGGACGAGGTGTCCCGGATGGCGGCCCGCGGGAGCGGCGTCGCCCATTGCCCGACGTCGAACATGCGCCTGGCGTCGGGGATCGCGCCGTTGCGGCGCTACCGGCGGGCCGGTGTGCGGGTGGGCCTGGGTGTGGACGGCTCGGCCAGCAATGATTCGTCGCATATGCTGGCCGAGGCACGCCAGGCTCTTCTGCTCTCTCGGCTGGCGGGCTCGGCCCGTCCCGAGGTCGATGATGAGCAGGAGCTCTTAACCGCGCGGCAGGCGTTGGAGTTGGCGACGCGCGGCGGCGCAGCGGTGCTGGGCCGTGGCGATCTCGGATCGCTCGAGGCCGGCAAGTGCGCCGATTTCATCGCCATCCGCCTCGACCGGCTGGGATTCGCCGGCGGGCTCCATGATCCGGTTGCCGCGGCCATCTTCTGCGCTCCGGCCGGCGTCGATGTCTCCGTCGTCCATGGTCGGAAGGTCATCGACGAGGGGCGGCTGACTGGGATCGATCTCCCACCGCTCATCGAGCGGCACAACCGCGCCGCGGCGCGTCTGGTGCGAGGGGACTAGAGCGAGAGGTCAGTGGTCGGTGGTCAGTGGCCAGTAGCGAGGGGGTAACTTGCGAAACTCCAAATCATGGCCGCGGATACGACGACCAGCACGTACCGACCACCGACCACTGACCACTGATTCGGAGGTGGGCATGATGGACGCGGAGAGTTGGGCAGCGACGACCCGCCACCTGGTCGATGTGGCGATGGGGCGCAAGCCGGCGGAGCGCGTCCTCCGTCGGGGCCGCTGGGTCTGCGTTCAGTCGGGCGAGATCCTCCGTGAGACCGATGTCGCCATCGCCGGGGAACGAATCGCCTACGTCGGCCCGGACGCGGCGCACACCATCGGACCCGAAACGGAGGTCGTAGAGGCGGAAGGCAAACATCTCGTCCCAGGGCTGCTCGACGGGCACATGCACGTCGAGTCGAGCATGCTCACGGTGACGGAGTTCGTGCGGGCGGTCGCGCCGCATGGCACCACCGGAATCTTCGTCGACCCGCATGAGATGGCGAACGTCTTCGGGCTGCGCGGGGTACGGATGATGGTCGACGAAGCGGCGCGCCAACCGATTCACGTCTGGGTGCAGATGCCATCCTGCGTCCCTTCGGCCCCGGGTCTGGAGACGCCCGGCGCCGCCATCGGGCCGGCCGAAGTGGCGGAAGCGATGTCCTGGCCGGGAGTCGTCGGCCTGGGAGAGATGATGAACTTCCCCGGCGTGATTGCGAGCGACGAGTCGATGCACGCCGAGATGGCCGAGACCCGGTTCCGCGGAAAGGTGATCGGCGGACACTACGCCTCCCCTGATCTCGGTCGGTCCTTCCACGGTTACGTCGCCGGCGGCGCCGAGGACGACCACGAAGGGACTCGGGCCGAAGATGCCGTCGCCCGAGTCCGGCAAGGGATGAAGGCGATGCTCCGCTACGGCTCGGCGTGGTATGACGTTGCGGCCCAAGTGCAAGCCGTGACCGAGGCCGGACTCGACCCGCGCCACATCCTTCTTGTGACCGACGACAGCCATTCGGCGACGCTCGTTCAAGAAGGGCACATGGATCGGGTCGTCCGCCACGCGATCGGGGAGGGCCTGTCCCCGATGACCGCCATTCAAATGGCCACCCTCAACACCGCCGAACACTTCGGCGCGGCCCGCCAGGTCGGCCAGATCGCCCCCGGCCGCTACGGTGATATCCTGCTGGTGGAAGACCTCCGGCGCTTCGAGGTCGACTCGGTCATGGCCCGCGGGACATGGGTGGCGCGCCAGGGGCGATTCTTGCTCGATCTCGATCCCTTTCCCTATCCGGACGATGTCAAAGCATCGGTGCATCTGGCGGGGCCGCTCACCGCCGGGGCCTTCCGAGTTGCCGCTGAAAACCCCGGGCCGGTCGAGGTCAATGTGATCGGCGTCATCGAGAACCAGGCCCCGACGGAGCATCGAGTGGAACGGATGACCCCCCGCGCCGGCGAGCTGCGAGCGGATCCCCAAGCCGACCTGGCCAAGGTGGGCCTGGTCGAGAGGCACCGGGGCACGGGTGAGGTCGTCGTCGGTTTTGTGAAGGGGTTTGGGCTGAAAGGAGTCTGTGCCATCGGATCGACGGTGGCGCACGACTCGCACCACCTGATCGTCGTCGGCACGGATGACGACGCCATGGCCCGGGCGGCCAACGAATTGGCCCGGGTGGGCGGCGGCCAGGTCGTCGTGCGCGGAGACGAGGTCGTGGCGCGGGTGGAGCTCCCGATCGGCGGATTGATGTCGGATGAACGAGCCGAAGTCGTCGCCGAAAAGGCGGAGGGTATCCTGCGGTCGATGCGCGAGTGCGGCTGCCGTCTGAACAACGCCAACATGCAGCTCAGCCTTCTGGCGCTGGTCGTGATCCCGGCGCTTCGGATTTCCGATAAGGGACTGGTCGATGTGGAAAACTTCGCCTTCGTCCCGCTCGTCCGACGTGAGGTGGAAGGGCGGTGAGCGAACGTCGGCGACGGGCGCTCGCAGGGAGGAGCCGACCCTTGTACCAGCAGGCGGCGCTGCGATTGGCGGAAATTCTGGCGGCGACGGCCCCGGACTCCTTCCTGCCATCGGAACCTGAGCTGGCGCGGCAGCTGGGGATCTCGCGGGCGACCCTGCGCGAGGCGATGCGCTCGTTCGAGGAACAAGGACGTATCGTCCGGCGTCAAGGGGTGGGGACGATCGTCACCCGCCCGCCGCGTGCCCTCGACGCCGGCCTGGAGGTCCTGGAGAGTCTGGAGACGCTGGCCACCCGCACCGGACTGCCGGTGGAGATGGGCGAGTGCGTGATCGACGTGCGGCCGGCCGGAGAAGAAGACGCGCTCCCGCTCGAGATCCCGGCCTCGTCCTCCGTTGTCGAGGTCTCGCGCGTGATCCTGGCCGGGGGCCGGCCGGTGGCCTACTTGATCGACGTTCTTCCGGATGCGCTCTTGCCGCGGCAGGTCTGGGCCAACGGCTTCACCGGTTCCGTCCTGGACGTGCTGCTGCGCGCCGGTTCGGTCGAGCTGGATGTCTCCCGCACCGAGATCGGCGCCCTCTCGGCGCCGCCGGAGATTGCCCGTCGGCTTCAGATTCAACGGGGCGACGTCTTGTTGCGATTGGAGGCCCGCCTTTTTTCCAGGGACGGCCGCGCCGTCGACCATTCCTGGTCCTACTTCCTTCCAGGGAGCATCCATTTGCACGTAGTGCGCCGCGTCGGCCGGGCGCCGGGATCGGCGGGCGCGGCCGAAATCGACCCGACGGGGACGCCGTCGGACCGTCATCTCACCTAGCGCTGAAGGAGATCGACCTATGCGCAGCTTTGCTGGACGAGACATACTCTCGCTGAAGGGGTTCGAGCGGTCCGAGTACTTCCGCCTGTTCGAGATCGCCGATCGCCTGGCCCCTTTCGCTCGCAACCGGCAGAAGTCGGACTTGCTGGCGAACAAGATTCTGGTGACGGCCTTCTACCAGCCGAGTACCCGCACGCGCTTGGCGCACGAGGCGGCGATGCTGCGCCTCGGTGGAAGTGTGACCGGGTTTTCCGACGCCAAGATGACCCGCGCCGGCGACTTCTATCAGGAGTCGATCAAGGACACGGTCCATATGCTGGAGTACTACGGCGACGTCATCGTCATGCGCCACTTCCAGCAGGGGGCGCCGGCCGAGGCCGCCCGCTGGGCCAGCGTGCCGGTGATCAACGCCGGCGACGGCTGGGGCGAGCATCCGACGCAGGTGTTGACCGACATGTACACGATCCATCAGGAAAAGGGACGGCTGGACGGGCTGCACTTCCTGCTGATCGGCGACATGCGGATGCGCACGATGCATTCGATCAGCTACGCCATGAGCCAGTTCGACATCCAGGCCTCCTATATCTCGCCGCCCGATATGAGCCTGACTCCCGAATTCAAGCAGGAACTTGACGCTCTGAACCTGAACTACCGCGAGGTCGACCACGTGAGCAAGGCCGTCGGTGAAGCCGACGTGATCTACATGGAGCCGGTCGTCCAGCCGGACTACACCAAGTCGCGGGACGAACGCAAGGGCGATGTCGGGCTGACTCCGGCCAACTTCCAGGTAACCAAGGCCTTGATGAAGAAGGCCAAGCCCGATGCGATCATCCTGCACTCCCTGCCGCGCATGGACGAGCTGCTGGAGGAAGTCGACAGCACTCGCCACGCCCGATACTGGGAAGAGGCCTTCAACGGGGTCGTGATGCGCATGGCGATCCTGGCATCGGTGCTGGGAGCGATGGAATAGAAGCGATGTAGTCCCGGCCTTTAGGCCGGGCAGAGGAGACCCGGGCTAAAGCCCGGGACTACCGTGCGGGAGGAGCACGACCGATGCAAACCGACTTACGGGGAAGAGACCTGATCGGCGACCTCGATTTCAGCCGGGAGGAAGTCGAGACCGTCCTGGAGGTCGCCTTTGACCTCAAACGGAAGCGGGCGTTGGGGGAGCCCCATGCCTACCTGCGCGACAAGGTTCTGGCGATGCTGTTCTTCTTCAGCAGCACCCGCACCCGCGGCTCGTTCGAAGCGGGCATGGCCCAGCTCGGGGGACATGCCGCCTTCATCGAGTCCAAGACGACCCAGATCGCTCACGGCGATACGCCCAAGGAGATCGGCGAGATCTTCGGCCGCTATTTCGACGGCATCGCCATTCGCCATGTGGATTGGGGGATCGGCAATGGATACCTCAACGCGGTCGCCCAGAACAGTCGGGTGCCTGTGCTCAACATGCAATGCGAGGTCTACCATCCGTTTCAGATCCTGGCGGATCTCATGACGATTGTCGAGAAGAAGGGCCGCGACTTGCGCCGGCGCAAGATGGTCGTCTCCTGGGCCTACGCCGCCTCCTATCAGAAACCGATGTCGGTGCCGCAGTCGCTCGTCCTTCAGATGCCCCGCTTCGGCCTGGACGTGGTCCTGGCCCACCCGCCCGAGTTCAATCTCATGCCGGACATCATGGACCAGGCGCGCGAGCAGGCCCGTCGCTACGGCACGGGGTTCGAGGTCAGTCACGACATGGACGAGGCCTTCACCGACGCCGACATCGTGTACGCCAAGTCGTGGGGGGCCATGCTGACCACGACCGACCAGGAGGAGGGGGCGCGCATCATCCGGAAGTACGAATCCTGGATCACCGACGAGCGCAAGATGGCTCTGGCCAAGCCCGACGCCATCTACATGCACCCCCTACCGGCGGACCGCAACATCGAAGTCACGGACGAAGTTCTGGACGGTCCCCAAAGCGTGGTTTACGACGAAGCCGAGAATCGGATGCATGCGCAAAAGGCCGTCATGGCGCTGACGATGCGGTCATGAAGTTGACGCCGCCCGCATCTTCACGGCACAGCTTCCACCCCCACCCCCTAACCCCCTCCGCGCGGAGGTGCATTCTTCCGGCTGCAGGGACGTTGCGGGGAGGGGTTGGGGGTGGGGGTAATAGAATTGCGGCTCAGGCCGGGTCGGCCGAGTTACCGATACGAAGGAGGATGAGATCGTCATGAGCAAACTCGCGGTCGTCGCCGTCGGCGGAAATTCGCTGATCAAGGACAAGAACCACCAGACGATCCCCGATCAGTACGCAGCGGGAGCCGAGTCGATGGCGCACATCGCCGGGATGATTCAGGCCGGCTGGGACGTCGTCGTGACGCACGGCAATGGGCCGCAGGTTGGTTTCATCTTGCGCCGAGCGGAGCTGTCCCTGCACGAACTGCATCCGGTGCCGCTCGACTACTGCGGCGCCGACACCCAGGGCGCCATCGGCTACATGTTCCAGCAGGCGCTGCACAATGAGTTTCGGACTCGCGGGATTCGGAAAGCGGCGGCGACCGTTGTCACCCAGGTGCTCGTCGATCGGAACGATCCGGCCTTTCAGAAACCGAGCAAGCCGATCGGATCGTTCATGGACGAGCCAGCCGCCAGCCAGCATCGCCAGAACGACGGCTGGGCCGTGGTGGAAGACGCCGGCCGCGGATGGCGGCGTGTCGTCGCCTCCCCCCTCCCGAAACGGATCGTCGAGGAGGCAGCCATTCGCAGTCTGATCGACGCCGGCTTCGTCGTCATCAGCGCCGGTGGGGGTGGAATCCCGGTCGTCGAAGATGATCAGGGAAACCTGACCGGCGTGGAAGCCGTGATCGACAAAGACTTTGCCGGCTCTTTGCTGGCGGCCAGCCTGAAGGCCGACTTGTTCCTGATCTCGACGGCGGTCGAGAAGGTCGCGCTCCACTACAACAAGCCCGATCAGCAATGGCTTGATCAACTGACGCTGGCCGAGGCGCGCCGCCATCTGGCGGACGGTCACTTCGCCAAGGGCAGCATGGGGCCCAAGATCGAGGCTATCATTAAGTACCTGGAGCAGGGGGGCAAGCAGGCACTGATCACCGACCCGGTGAACATCGAACGTGCCCTCGAAGGACAGACCGGGACGCGGATTGTCCCGTAGGGAGTCCGTCCTGCTTGGGACGTAAGGAGGTGAACCGCCCCCAGACCGAGCGCTGACCCTTCCGTCGTTTCTCCTATCCCTTGAACCGGAGGAGTAAGAAATGTCCCTCAAGAACGTTTGGCGCGGTGTGGCCCTTCTGGCCGCGATGACGATGCTCCTGGCGGCGTGCACACCCGCGGCGACCGAGACCGCCGCCCCGGAGCCGACCGTCGAACCGACGGCTGCGCCGCCGGAGCCGACCGCAGAGCCCGAGCAGCCCCTCACCTTCGGCATGCTGCTCGTCGGTCCGTACAACGACCACGGCTGGAGCCAGGCCCACTACGAGGCCGGGCTGTACGTCGAGGAGAACATACCCGGCGCCACCATGGTGTACCTCGACAAGGTCAATCCAGCCGACCGTCCTGGCACCACCCCGGCCCAGCTGGCCGAAGACCTGGTTGCCCAGGGAGCACAGCTC
>DATEVL010000059.1:0-3097 GCA_035281845.1 Anaerolineales bacterium
TGCCAGGTCCTCCTGAGGCCGGAACGGGACACCGGGTTGCGGCACCAGACTTGCACTGTAGCCCATCCTGAGAGAAGGCGAGCCCGAGCATGCTTCCGCTGACGCATGTTCTACCTTTGACGACGATCCGCCGAGAAAGGCAGCTGCCCGTCCCGGGGGTGATCACCGTTCGGATGAATGGGAAGGTCCAAGCCGGGGAGGTGTTGGGGGAGGCCGAGCCGGCGGCGCGTTTCTTTAGCCTGGACCTGGCTCGGGCCTTGGGGCTGCCGGCAAAGGAGGCCGTCCGCCACCTGAAGCGCGAGCGCGGAGAGCGCGTCGATGCCGGTGATGTCCTGGCTGGCCCGGCAGGCGTGACGCGGCGGACATTGCGGGCCCCGGGGGCCGGGGAGATCGTCGCCATCCAGGAAGGGAAGGTTTACTTCGAAGCTAAGGGTGCGGCCGTCCCTCTGCGAGCTAGCTTCTCCGGCGTGGTTGTCGGCACCGATGGTGTCCAGAGCGTTACGCTGGAAACGACCGGGGCGCTGGTTCAGGCTGTCTGGGGGAACGGAAAAGAAGACAGCGGGGTGATGCGCCAAGTTGGATTGGACGCGGCCGACAAACTCGAGCCGGAGCGGTTCGATATCAGTCTGCGAGGCGCCGTCTTGCTGGCCGGAACGTGTGCGCACCCGGGCGTGCTGCTGCAAGCGGCGGATCTGGCAGTGCGAGGTGTGGTCCTGGGGAGCCTGGCAGCGGATCTTGTGCCGCAGGTCCGCCGGCTGCCGTTCCCTTTGGTCGTAACGGAGGGATTTGGAGAAACACCGATGAATTCCGCCGCCTATGCCGTGCTTTCTGCCAATGCCGGCCGAGAGGTGACGGTCGATGGGCGCGTCGGCGGACTGTATAGCACGCAGCGCCCGGAAGTCATTATCCCATTGCCGGCCACGCGGCAGGTGGCCGTGCCGGATGAAGTCATCCCGGTGAACCCGGGCGTCCGGGTGCGGGTGGTGCAGGCGCCGCACCAGGGCGCGGTTGGCGTTGTGCGGGAAGTACCGTTGCGGGCGGTGGCGTATCCCAGCGGAGTGCTGGCGCGCAGCGCTCGCGTCGACCTGGAAGGGATTGGGCCGGCGATGATCCCGTTGGCCAATCTGGAGATCTTGCAGTAGGCTTGGGCCTTTGGGCTCGCCGCAGGAGGCGAAGACATGGCTGAGGATTTCGAAGTCGGTGGTCCGCCGCCGGAAGAAGAAACGTCGAACCGACCGTTCCTCCTCGCCGCCGGCGGCATTGGCCTGCTGATCATCATCAGCATCGGCTGCCTGGCGGCGTACGCGCTCTTCCTGGCGCCGCGGCAAGCGCTAAGCGCCGAGGCGCGCCTGACGCTGGTGGCGGCCCAGAACACCGAGGTGGCGCTGCAGATTACCCAGACGGCCGGAGCGAGGTTCCCTTCGCCGACGACGCCGCCGACCCGCACCCCGGTGCCCAACACCAGCACGCCGACGCGCGTTGTGCTGGTCGCTTCGCCGACGACTCCTCCGACCATCGACCCGGCCCAGGCCACCGCCAACGCCCTGGCGACTCAGCAGGCCCTGACCCCGTCGCCGACGGCGACGGCCCTCCCCACCACCGGCTTCGCCGATGAAGCGGGATTCCCGACTCTCGTCGTGCTCGGCGCGGCCTTGGTGGTGGTTGTGATCATCGCCCGCCGCATGCGGATGCGCCCCGTCGCTTGAGACTTTGCTGAAGCTTCCCGCGAGCTGTAGGGGCGAAGCATGCTTCGCCCCTACTCGCAGGGCCAGCCAAAAGCTGGCCTTGTTGTATGATTCCTGCCTCTCATGACCGGCCTGCCATTTCCCTCGGTTGCCGAAGCGATTCTGGCCGACCTGGCCGCCGGGAGGTGTTGCGCCGTCATCGGACTGAGCAACACCGGCAAGTCGACTCTGATGCGGGGCCTGGCTTCGGAAGAGGCGGCTCGCCGGTACCGACAACAGCGCGGCCGGCCGATCACGTTGGTCCTGGTGGACTGCAACCGGGCGGTCGCCCTCTCGGCCCAGGCTTTTTACGAGATCGTCGTGCGGTCCGTGCTGGAATCCTATCCTCCGGACTCGACGGAGCCGCTGGCGGCCTCGCTGCGGATGCATCACGAAGGAATCACCGACGCCGACTCGTCCTTCGCCGCCTCCCTTTCCTTCAACTTGGCGCTCAACGAATTGTGCGAGGCGAGTGGGCGGGACATCGCCCTCCTGCTGGACGAGTTCGACGAGGTCTACACTGCTCTCGACGATCGGGCTCTGTTGAATCTGCGCGCCCTCTTCGACCGGTTCAACGAGAGCCTGAAACTGGTGACGGCGACCACCCGCGTCCTGCGCGAGCTGCGCGGACGAGAATTCGAAGACGAGTTCGCCGAGCTCTTCATGCGCTCGACCTACCTGCTGCCGCCGCTGACCGCGGCCGAGGCGGAGGCCATCTTCGACCGTCTGCTGCCGAAGGAAACGACTCCCCGTCAGCGCCAGGCCTGTATGGCCCTATCGGGAGGCCATCCCGGATTGTTAGTGGCGACGGCGCAGGCCGCCGCCGGCATCTCGGTCGACGAGCTCGAGCGGCGGGCCGCCCTCTTCCCCCAAGTTCGAATTGAGTGCCTCAAACTGTGGGAACAACTGGCTTCCGACGAACAGGTGGCGCTCATCGCCCTGGCGACGGAAGGATCCTCCGGGATCGCTCCCGGCGCATGGGCTCGCCTGGAAGCGGTGGGAGCCGTGCGCGGCGGCGCCATCTTCTCGCCCTTGCTGGCCGAGTTCGCTGCGCGACGCGCCCGTGGGCTGCCCACGGATCGCCAGGGGGTCCAGATTGATGTCGACTCGGGCGACGTCTGGGTCGACGGAGTACGCGTGCCGTTGCTGACCGACCTCGAATTCCGCCTGCTGCGGCTGCTCGACGAGCGACGCGACAAGCTGACCGACAAGTACGCCATCGTCGTCGCCGTCTGGGGCGAGAACTACCTGGGCGAGGTGGACGACGCCCGAATTGAAAAGCTGGTCAGCCGGCTGCGGGCCAAGATCGAGGCCGACCCGGCGGCGCCGCGCTACCTGTTGACACAGCGCGGGCGAGGTTACAAGCTGGTCTC
>DATEVL010000060.1:0-5013 GCA_035281845.1 Anaerolineales bacterium
GCCGGCGTTCGCCCACCTGGCCGACGTCCTGCGCGTGATCGATCTTCCGTCATCGACCGGGGGTCAAGTCATGCAGGTGCTGATGAATGGCGAAAGCGAAGAGGCGATCGCCTTCCTGACCGAGCCGACCGGGCGCGATCGGCCCCAGCGACAGTAGGATCCTTGTGGCGATCAGGAGTGGGGAGAGGGGTCTGGGGGTATGCCCCCAGAGGGAGACAGATCTCAAGCCCCTTTGCGAACGGCCCACGGAACAAACGGAGCCCTATCAGGGATAGGGCTCCAGTTCGGCTTCGGTGGCCGCGCTGGCAACGTCCAGCGCAGCCGCCGCTCATCGCCTAGATGGCGGCGATGATGTTGCTAAACACGTTGCCGATGGCAGGGCCGAGCAGGGCCAGGATCACGATGACAACAACCGCGACTAAGACGAGGATCAACGCATATTCAACCAATCCCTGACCTTGCTGCTTCGGAGCGTACAGCATCCTATTACCCTCCTTTCCATGACAGAATGGACTACTTCCAACGGAGTCCTTCCCGCCGGAGGAAACGCCCGAACGCGCCTCCGTACCTCGGCCAACAGGTCCGGCGGGCGGCAGATGACCGCGCAACTGTACCCGACACGACCGGCCCCTCCCTAGCGCGCCGGTGGCCCCGGCCTCAAGGGTCCACTTCAGATTCATGTTGGTTGAGGTCCCATCGTTCACGTGGCCGTCCGGTCGCATGTTGATCGCCAACACGGTCGAGGGGCTCTGCCTGTAACCATCCTAGCAAATCAGGCGTCGCGCTACGGCTTCGGGATCGCGGCGATTTCGTATCAAAGCCGCTTGCGCGCCCGGCCCGCTGCCGGCGCCGTCGTCGGAAGGACGCGACGACTTATGTACTCCGCCTTCACGGTCTGCCGCCCAGGCCGCGGCTAGATCCAGGTCGTTGAGGTCGCAGTCTTGCCAGAGCCTCCGCTCGTTCTGGATCGCTGGCCAGACCACGGCAACGGGTTCTTGCGAATACTCACCTCCGTGAGTCCATTCGACAGGCGGAACGGGAGACCTGCCCTCGGTCGTGCACCAGCATCGCCTCCGTCCTTCGGCTCGCCTGTGCTCTTTCGCAGGGGAGTTGGGCGGCCCCAGCCCGATGCGGCCGGCCGCAAGGACGTCCCTTTGCAGGCCCTTCGTCGACGCGGGCCCTCACCAGGCGGAGAAACCTGCGGCGCAAACGCCTCTTTTCACATCTTTTTCATGGCGACAGGCGGGTTTTCCACGCCATTGCCATGTCTGCGTGCTAGGCTCTATGTGACGGCGTTCACAAGTCGGCTGCGGCCGACGGGCGGCCGATTCCCACCCAAGGAGAGGGCAACATGTCCGTGATCCAAGATGTCATCGCCATGGTTCAGGAGAAGGACGCCGGGCAACCGGAGTTCCATCAGGCCGTCAAAGAAGTCATGACGACCCTCGAACCGACCGTGGCCAAGCACCCTGAATTCGTCAAGGCCAAGATCTACGAGCGAATCGTCATCCCCGACCGGGCCATCCTCTTCCGCGTCCCGTGGGTCGACGACCGCGGTGAGGTGCAAGTCAACCGCGGTTTCCGCGTCCAGTTCAACAATGCCATCGGTCCCTACAAGGGCGGCCTGCGCTTCCATCCCTCGGTCAACCTGGGGATCATCAAGTTCCTCGGCTTCGAGCAGATCTTCAAGAACTCGCTGACCACGCTGCCGATGGGCGGAGGCAAGGGCGGCTCCGACTTCAACCCCAAGGGCAAGTCGGACGCCGAGGTGATGCGATTCTGCCAGGCGTTCATGCGCGAGCTCTATCGGCACATCGGCCCCGACACCGACGTGCCGGCCGGCGACATCGGGGTCGGCGGGCGAGAAATCGGTTACCTATACGGCTACTACAAGAAGATCGTCAACGAGCACACCGCTGTCCTGACCGGCAAAGGGCTCGAATACGGCGGCAGCCTGATCCGCCCTGAGGCCACGGGGTACGGCGCGGTCTACTTCGCCGCCGAGATGCTCGCCACCCGCGGCCAGGAGATCAAGGGCAAGGTGGCCGCCGTCAGCGGTTCGGGCAATGTCGCCCAGTACACCGTCGCGAAGATCAACCAGCTCGGCGGCAAGGCCATCACCCTATCCGATTCCGACGGCACAGTGATCGATGAGGCCGGCATCGATGCCAAGAAACTGGCCTTCGCCATGGACCTGAAGAACGTCCGTCGCGGACGGATGAAGGAGTACGCCGAAGCCCACAAGGGCGTTACCTACGTGGAGGGCAAGAGTGTTTGGGACGTCGTCCGGGAAAAAGGCTTGCATATCGACATGGCCTTCCCCTCCGCCACCGAGAATGAGATCGACGCACAGGCGGCCCAGGCATTGATCAAGAACGGCTGCAAGGTCGTCTCCGAGGGCGCCAACATGCCGTCGACCCTCGAGGCCGTCAACATCTATCAGGGCGACGGCGTCCTTTACGGGCCGGCCAAGGCCGCCAACGCCGGCGGCGTCGCCACCTCCGGGCTGGAGATGTCGCAGAACAGCATGCGCCTGACCTGGTCGAGCCAGGAGGTCGACGGGCGGTTGCACGAGATCATGAAGAACATTCACCAGGCCTGCCTCCAGGCGGCCACGACCTACGGCCGGCCGGGGGACTACTTGATGGGCGCCAACATCGCCGGCTTCGTCAAGGTCGCCAACGCGATGCTCGCCTACGGGATCGTCTGATTCCTTGTAGGGGCGCAGCGGCGCTGCGCCCCTACCTCTCACCGTGCAGCTAGACCCCGCCCTTGCCGATCAGATGGTCGAGCAGGCCGTCGCCGAGTGCGCCGAATCGCAATTCGCCGGCGACGAGCGGCGGGCGCGCCTGGCCCTGCTGCGCGGCCAGTGCGAACACTGCGACTGCATCCGCGCCTCGCTCGTCCGCCGGATCGGCGAATATCTGGGCCAGGTCGGGGCCTCGGTCAAAGCCGTCTACACGTTCGAAGCTCCGGACGACCGGGACGAGGAAGCCCACACCGGGCGTGACGGGATTCATCTCGTCGTCTGGGTCGATCGCAAGAGCCAGGCCCTGCGCTCCCTGGCCGCCACCTTGGAGACCGCCCTGGCCGCCAGCCAGCGCAAGCTCGCCTGCCCGCTGGCGACGCCCGAGTGCTATCGCCTCGACATGGAGATCGTCGACGACCGCGACGTCGCCGAGCGCCGCGGCTTCGGCCTGTTGATCGACCATCGTCAGTTGAGCGCCCTTCCCGTCTGGGAACGCGCCGGACTGGCATCACCGCCCGAACAGGCGGAGGCCGCAGCCCGCGCCCGCTTCGCTTTGCCGGAACCGTTCGATCCCGACCTGATCCCCGAATCGCGGCTGATCGATCACGCGCTGAGCATCGAGCGCTTGCCCGCGCAAGATCGGGAGGCGCTCGAGCACCATCTGACAGAACTGAAAGTTACGCTGATCCGACGCGTCATCAGCGACCAGCTGGACTACATCAACATCGCCAAACGCTGGCTGACGGTGGCCGACCTGGGAGCCATCTACCGCCGGCGCATCGGCTTCGGCCGGATCGGCGGGAAGTCGGCCGGGATGCTGCTGGCGGAGTGCATCCTGCGGCAGGTCGGTAGCGAGCAGCTCAAGGCCAGCGTCCGTCTCCCCGACTCGTTCTTCCTCGGTACCGACTTGATGTACATCTTCATGGCCATGAACGGCCTGATGCACTGGAACGACCAGAAGTACAAGTCGGAAGACCAAATGCGGGCGGAGTACCCGCTTATCCTGGACGAATTCGGGCGCGGCGAGTTTCCGCCGGAGATCCTCATCGAATTCCGCTCGCTGCTCGAACAGGTCGGTCCCCAACCGGTGATCGTCCGCTCGTCCAGCCAGCTCGAAGACAGCCTGGGCACGAGCTTCGCCGGCAAGTACGACAGCCATTTCTGCCCCAACCAGGGGACGCCCGAGGCCAATCTCGCCGCCCTCACCCGCGCCATCGCCCTGACCTATGCCAGCACCTTCCGACCCGACGCCCTCCTCTATCGTCGGAGCCGCGGCCTGCAGGACTACGACGAGCGCATGGCCGTGCTGTTGCAGACCGTCCAAGGCGAGCGCTGGGACCGCTACTATCTCCCGTTCGGCGCCGGAGTGGGGTTCAGCCGCAACCTGTACCGCTGGGCGCCGAAGATGCGCCGGGAGGACGGTTTCGCCCGCCTGGTCTGGGGATTGGGCACGCGGGCCGTCGACCGCGTCGGCAATGACTACCCGCGCCTGGTGGGGCTCAGCCATCCCTCGTTGCAACCCGACGACTCGCCCCAGGCGATCCGTCACTACTCGCAGCGCTTCGTCGACCTGATCGATCTGGAGGACAACCTCCTGAAGACGATCCCGATCCAGGAGGCGCTGACGCCGCTCTATCCCTCGCTCGGCTTGCTGGTCCAGAAAGAGGAGGACGGCTACTTCGTCACGCCGCGCAGCCGCCTGGCCAAGAGCGATGTCCCCCGACTGGCGATCACCTTCGACGGCTTGCTTCGCCGGACGGCTTTCCCGGCTTTGCTTTCCGAGCTCCTGCGTCTGCTCGAACGACACTGGCACTTACCGGTGGACGTCGAGTTTACGATTCACCTCGGCGAGGCATCCTCGGCCGGGCCGGCCCCGGTCCACATCTCCCTGCTTCAGTGTCGCCCGCTGCCCAGCATGCACATGGCGCATCCGGCACGCCCGCCGGCGAACCTGACCGAGGCCGACATCGTGTTCGCCTCTCGCTTCATCGTCCCCAGTGGTCACCTGAGCGCCATTCGTCATGTCGTCTTCGTTTCGCCGGAGGCGTACTTCGCCCTCGAAAGCCGCGCCGCCCGCAGCGAGGTCGGCCGGGCGATCGGCCGTCTCAACGCCAGCCTTCCCAAGAAGAGCTTCATTTGCGTCGGGCCCGGCCGCTGGGGCACGGAGAATTCGGACCTGGGCGTGTACGTGGGTTATTCCGACATCTGCCACGCCGGTGCGCTGGTCGAGCTCTCCGGCAAGGAGATCGGGCCGGCGCCCGAGC
>DATEVL010000061.1:0-17306 GCA_035281845.1 Anaerolineales bacterium
TCGGGTGCTGCCATCTTTGTCTTTCTGGACAAAGACGATGTCCACGAAGCGTACGATGCCTCGCTCTGCCAGATCCAAGAGCTCGGGGACGATCTTGCCCGAGAACTTGTTGCCCTCGAATTCGACCAGGGCGTACTCCAACGGGAAATTGTGCATGGTTTGCCCTCCTCACGAGGCATTTCTCGATCAGGTCTTGTGCTACAGGCGCGCCCTGCCAATGCGCAGGCGTCCCTCAGACAATAGACAAACGAAAAGCCGTCTGCCAGTCGTCCACCACCCTCACCACGGTCCAGCCATGCAGGCCGGCGCCGGCCGTGCCGGGCTCGGCGACCCATCGACCTTGGCCCAGGCTGCTTCGCTCTCGGCCGCTTCCAGGGATTCCTGAACCAGGTTCCCCGGGATGAATTTGTTCCCTACCAACCGCCGGTTGGCCGCCTTCATGCCGTTGAAAACCTTGGCTGCCCGCAGGTGCTCGACCAGGTTCATCAGGTCCGGCATGAGATCGCCCCTGAACTTGTTGCCCTCGAATTCGAAGGCCAAATACGACATCGGTCCAAGTTCCATGGTTATGACCTCCTCGCAATCTTCGGTTGTCGGTGGTTGGCGGGGAAAAGTGCGAAGTTGCCCCGGCTGTTCACGAGAGTATACCCCGGTTAGTTCATCCAAGTAGTCACGAATCCGGCCAGTCCGTGGAAACTATAAACATTGTCTCCGGATAGAACCCGGTTGGCAACGATCCCGTGCATCGTACTGCCCTCGGGAACTTGTCCACATGACTCCCACCAAGTTCCGCTTTGTTCCGGGAGGAGCAATCAGCCCGGATGGCCACGCGGATTCTGGATCAGGCCTTGGGGAAACGGATCCCAGCGCTGCCTGCTGCTCCATTCTCTCCGCCAGCTTCGCGCTATCTCCTTAACTCGTTGTCAACGTGAAGTTAAGGCCCGACAACATCGAGGTCTTAGGGATTGCTTCTCCGAGCGAACGCGTCAAGCTGCTCAGGGGAGGGGCAGCCTTTGTCTCCAAGAGCTCCACCCCGAAAGCCATCCGCGTCACGGGCCAAAGGTAAGGACGATGAGACGGATAGTCGCCTCATTCGGCCTCCGGAAAGGGAAGACCTTGATGTCCAACGCGCGAGCGAAGCGGCCAGCACCGCCTGCCGAGTCCAGGTCCGGCACCTCTGGGGACAGGGCTGATCGAGCCTTCTGATGAGCGAGTGGTGGCCGGATAGAGAGGGACGCCGATATTGGTCGGAGAGCGTGCTATAGTATTCGAAGCGCCTGCATGACGGTCGCAGGCGGTTCCGAAATCCCTTCCGCGTATGCCGCTTTCGAGCGGCACCCCGCAACTGAGGAGAACTGATGGAACTCATAACTTCCTTGATTCTGGTCGGGGCAGGATTGCTGCTGGCCTTCGCCGGGCGCCGCTATGTATGGCTCCTCATCTCGGGCACTGGCTTCCTGCTGGCCTTCTGGCTTGCAAGCCTCATCCTCCCTGGGAACAGCCTGGCGACCTTGCTGCTGGCGCTGGCAGCGGGAATTGCGGCGGGGTTTCTGTTTCGGGCCCTGTCGCGGATCGTCCTCTGGATCGTCGGCTTTATCCTGGTTGGGACGGCGGCGGTCGCCCTCGGAGAATGGTTCGGGATGGTGCCTTGGTCCTCACAGTGGGTTCTGACATTCCTGGCCGGTGGCGTCCTCGGCCTCGTCCTCGCCACTTTCGCCCGGGGGCTCGGCATCATGGTCATCACCGCGCTCGGCGGCGCAGCGATGGTCATGATCGGGCTTCCGGACCTGGGGGTTCCCGATGCCTCGAGTCTGATGAATCTGGCCGGACCGATCGTCGCCGTGGCAGGCTTCATCGTCCAGTATTCGACGAGGGGGAGAGGCTAACCCCTTACTTTCGAGCGCGGCCCGGCGATCGGTTGACCTGTGTAGTCCTCGGCGCTAGCCGGGAAGGCGACCCACTCTCGTGCGGCCGCAATAGCGAGTTCTTTCGCCGTAGCGGCAAGATCTTGTCTGGTCGAACGCCACCTCGCGCTTGTAGCTAACAAAGGCGGGCTGGGCGCCTGACCAACGTAGCCGCAGGCTTTAGCCTGCGTCCCAGACGCATCCTAAAGGCTGCGGCTACGGTTGAGGGAAGGGCATGCCCTCGTTTCGGTGTAGGTCCCGGCCCGCCGTGCAAACCGCCCTTCGATGGTGCTCCGCGTAGCCGAAAAGAGGCGTTAGTCGATTTGGGCCCGGCCCAAAGGCCGGGACTACACGAACCGCGCGCCAGCCTCCCAGGTCCTAGGGAGGACGTTCCCGGGAGAACCGGTCGGCCCCGCGCATCGCGCTTCGCCCTCTACACCCTTCGGGTGTCCCCTGGGGACAGGGCGCCACGCCCTTCGCCCTCTACAGGGCGCCAAGGGCGGCGCACCCGAAGGGGTGAGGGCGCGTCCCGGAGGGGAGGCGGGAGTGGTCGCCCGCCAAGATAGGGCCGTGCTGGCTCCCGAGTCACAGACGATCAGTCGACCACGAATCGCAGCACGACGCCGAGACCCACCGACACCTCCGCGCCGCCCGGCACAGGCACCTCGCCGCGACCGACGATGCTCTCCCCATTGATCAGGGTTCCGTTTGTGCTGCCGACATCTCGAAGGAAGAACTGCCCGCCACGGTAGGTGAGCGCGGCGTGCGAGCGAGAGACGCCATTGTAGGCCAGGTCGAGGGTGTTGCCGGCGCGGCCGATCGTGAAGGGCACCGCATGGACCGGATAGACGCGCCCGCGATTCGCGCCGTCCGGTGTGGCCAGGAGTTCGAGGCGGGCGGCCGGTAGCGCCGGAACGGCCGCGACGGGCGGCGGCACCTGGATCGGCGCCGGGACTGCGCCGGCGGGGCGGGCACCGGCCGGCGGCGCCTCGGCCTTGGCGCTGCTCTCGGCCCGCAGGCGGCGCTTGTTGAGCCGCATCTTGTCTTCGCTCCAGTCGTCCATCGACTCCAATCCGCCGCCGCGGCGAATGACGGTGCTCTCGATCAGTACGCCCGTCCCCTTCCTGCGCCGCGGGTCGAGAACCAGCACCTTGAAAAGGAAGGCGGCGGAAATCAGAAACACCAGCCCGACGCATAGCGGGACCCAAAAGTAGGAGCGCACGACCCGCGCAATGCGAGTGAACAAGCTGACGCGGAAGACGGCGTCGGCGAACTCGGTCTGGGCCAGGACGACGCCGTCCTGGCTGACCGCAGTCACGATGATGTCATACGTCCCCCCCGGGACATCGGCCAGCGGCAGGTGCACCGTCCCTTCGACCGGAACGCTGACCTTCGATCCGGGGACAACCGTCTTCTTGACGGTATCGTTCAGCCACAATTCGTAATGGTCCACTCCCTCCAGATTCTGCGCCGCCAATGCCACAACGAATTCCGGAGCCTCGGGGTCGAGCTCGACCGACACCACCTGCAACTGGCCCTCGACGATCGTCGGATCGTAGCTGAAGTCGTAGGCTGTCTCCCACAGGGCCCGCCCCGCCTGGTCGAGGACCCGGATGCTGATCCGATAGGCGTTCCCGCTCTTGAAGGCCGACGCCGGGACGCTCACGATCTCGGCCGGTTCAACGTTGAACGGTGGCGCGGCGACGTTGCTTTCGGTGTCGGTCACCTGCAGCTCCAGCGAAGCGATCTGCTCCGGCTTGTTGAGGCCCAGATGCAGGTTCAGGTTGCCGGTGTTGGTGTAGGTAACGCTCTCGACCCGCGCGCTGGGTGGGGCGACGTAATCGCGGCTCGACACGATCGTCACCGGATCTGAGCGGACCGACGGCCCTTCCTCGAGCCAGACGGTCAGGACCACCCGGTTCTCGCCGGCCTGTGGATAGACCTCGGCCGAAGCCAACCACTGCGAGCTCAGCGTGCGGACGATCGTCGTGAACAGCAGCGACAGGCTGTTCATCGCTCCGGCTTGCGCCGTCCCTCCGGTGAGGGATGAAAGCTCCCTCAATAGGGCTTCGTTCACCGGACTCGTGCTGCTGGTCCGCAGTCCGATGGTGTGGATCGGGACGCGCGCCTCCTGGCGCGATGCTAGCGCCACGACTTCTTCGAAGGTGTGCTGGCTGCACGGCCGACCGTTCGGTAGCTCGTCGTCGCCGTCGGTGAACAGGATCATGGCCCGCCGGCCACGCGGCGCGCCCTGCAGCATCCCCGCCGAGGCATAGGCGGCGTCGTACAGGCAGGTGCCGGCGTTCTGGACCGCCCGAACCTTGTTGATCGCCTCTTCCACTTTGGTCTTGTCGCTGGTGAAGTCTTGCAAGATGGTCACGCGGTTGTTGAACTGGATGACGGCGAACGAGGCCCCCTCCGGGGCGGCCTGGACCGCTTGCACCGCCGCCTGCCGCAACTGATTGATCGATCCCACCATGCTCCCGCTGCCGTCGAGGGCAAGGACGACATAAGTCTCAGGCGAGGGCTTGGCGACGGCGGCGTCGTACGTCGAACCGTCCTCCATCGCCACTTCGGCGTCGATCACCTGGACATCCGTTAGTACTTGCCCACCCGCGTCGAGCACGGTGAAATACAGACCCAGCGACATCGCGCTTGCACCCTCGCTAACTTCGGGGTAATGTATTTCCAGCCGATGCGTGGCTTGAGCAGCGGCGTCCCGGCTCTGTGACAAACTGAACAAGGTTAGAAGGACGGCGAGGCAGAGGTGCTTTCGAAGGTGAGGAGAAGGCATTCCCTTCCCTGGTGCGGGCAGCGATTTCGTCTTCGGGCCGGGCGCCCGAAGCTCCGCTGCCATCCTTGTAAGTATAGACATGTTCTCTAACCCCGAGGCCCTCCGTTCGACCCGTGTTGTGAGGGGCCGGCGGGCAGGCCCGCAGTGGGAATCCGCCCCTGCGATTCCGCCTCAATCGGCGTGAGGCGAGGAGGCCGTTCTCGAGACACCACCGTCAAACAGGTTCATGCATCCCGCGGACCGCGCCCGTACGGCGCATAGGAGGCGCCCATGGAAAAGAAGATCCAGTACCAGTACGATCAACTCGAAGCGCTCGTTCGGGAGTTTCAGGACCTTTCCTCCGATTTGCAGCAGACCGCCAACCGGGTGACGCAGAAGAAAGACGCCCTGCAAAGCGGCGGTTGGAAGGGCCAAGGCGCCGAGAAGTTCTACCAGGAGATGGACCAGGTCGTCCTGCCGGCGCTGAAGCGGGCCCACATGGCGATGGACTTGTCCGCCGAGAGGATCCGCAAGAAGATGGAACAGATGAAGGCGATGGAAGACTCGCTCAAATCCGTCATGCGCCGTTTCGTCGAGGCCATGGGCTAGGCCCGGCCCGCAAAGAGGAGCTCGTTATGGACCGCTCAGAGCAGATGGATTTCGACGGCATGGAGGATCAGGCCAAGGCCTTCGACCAGGCGGCCGAAGAGATGAGCCAGGCCGCCTCACGCCTAAAAGCGATCGCCCAGAAGCTCGATGACGGGGCGATGCTCGGCAAGGCGGGCGATGCACTGGCCGATGCCCTGCGCCAGCGAGGCGTCCCGGCGCTGGAAAAGCTGGGCGGCAAGCTCAGCGAGGAAGCCAGGGACGTCCGTGATTCCGTGCGCGAGATGCAAGAAGCCGTCAACGCGGCCAAGAGCAAGTTCGGCTAACGCGCCTAAGGGAGAGTGACGATGTTCAGCCTCATTCCCGGCCTGGCGCAGCAGGCGCTCGGCCAGATCACGAAGCAGCTCAATGTTGTCCAGGAAATTCAGCGTTCCGTCGGCAGCGTCATTCCCGCCTTGCAGGAATCCTGGATTGGCGACGACGCCGATGCCTTTGTCGGCGAACTGCAGACCCGTTTCATGCCGGAAGTCGGCCGGCTGGTCGCGGCCATCGCTGGCATGCCGACGAGTTTCGACCAGGGAATCAACCTGGCCACCGAGACCGATCAGAAGAACGTCAGCCTGGCCGAGGAAGTCGGCGAGGCGCTCGGCGGGATCTTCTAGCGGACGGGGGTCGCTCCCCGACGGGTAAGGAGACGAAAGCCATGGCAAGTTCGCTCGAAACCGGAATGCGGTACGAGGAAGTGGAGCAAAAGGCGAAGATCTTCGACGGGATGGGCGACGTCTTCCGGGCTGCGGCCAAGGCGCTCGAAGCGGCGATCATCATTCTCAAGGCGACTGCCTTCATCTCGCTTGGCAGCACCGAGGCGCTGGCGGCCTACCTCGAGAACATCAAGCCGCACGTCGAGAAGCTCGGCAACCACGCCGAAGAGCTCAACCGAGACCTGCTCAACGCCATCAAGGAGCACCGACAGGCTGACCAGGCAGCCGCTGGTTTGTTCAAGGGCTGAGCCTTTCTCCGGACGGAGGCCCGGCCGGCGCGACGGTGATTTGAGGCGCTGACGGCGCGGCCGACGGTCCACCATCCAGGCGCTAACGTCCCCGTTCCCGGGGAAGAAGGGCGGGGAGCGGGAGCAGGAGGCGGCATCAGGGGCGGGCGCGTACCCCGCCCCTGCGCTTGCGTATGCCCACCTTGGCGGGGTCTCAACCGACCAGTGCTGCTAACAGGATGAAGAGTGAGAAGGTCACCGCGCCGGCGGCCACCGCGACCAGCGCTCGCTGCGACGAAGGCATGCGCTTTTTCTCCGCAGGCACCTCGCCGAACAATCGCCGGAGCTCCTTGGCGAAGCTCAGCACGTCCGGGTAGCGGTCGCGCGGCAGCTTGGCGATGGCGCGCTCGACGACGCCGTGGACCGGGTCGGGCAGATCGGCCCGAGCCAGCGCCGGCGGGCGGTGCAGCCGCACGGCCTCCCTCACGACCACATCCCGCCGCAGCCGGAACTCGTACGCCGGCGCGCCACCCAACATCTCGTACAGCAGGATCCCCAGCCCGTGCACCTCCGACGCCGGGGTGCCGGGCAAGCATTCGGCCATCGTCGCCGGATCGGAGTAGGTCAGTTCGGGAGCGGTGTAGCCCGGCTGGCCGTGGAAATGGAGCCAATCCAGATGTTCGGCACGCGTCTCCTGGATCAGCAGGCCCAGGTCGAGCAGCACCGGGCGGGGTACGCCCTTGGAGTCGGTTCGCACAAAAACGATGTCGGGGCTCAGGCACAGGTGAAGACGTCGTAGTCGCAGGTTGATCAGGGCGATCGCGTCGGCCAGGCTGAGCGTGGTCCAGACGGCATGTTCGTACCAGGGTTGAGCGTTGCGCATCAGGCTGTCGCGCAGGAATTCGCCATCGATGTGGTCGAGGACTAGATAGTACCGTTCCTCGCCTTGGATGACGGCTTTGCCGTACGGATGATCGCCGACCGTCGATTGCTCGTAGGCCGGCAACAGGGTGGGGAGGTTGGAGTGGGGCATCCGGTCCTTGCGCCCCTGCAGTTGGCGCAAGGCCTCCGACTCCCGGCGGATGCTGTTCTCTCGCCCTGGGTGCGCCACCTTGAGCAGGACCGGACGACCCGCCCTCTGCGCCTCGTAGATGGAGGCCGTACGAAGGACGCGCAGCAGCCGCAGCACCTTCAGATCGCCCAGCACGTCTCCGTAATTGAAGACCTTTGGCTTGTCCTCCGCCGGGCAGTCGGGCTCCTGACACCACAAGTTTCCATCGGAGGAAACCCGGTCGCAGACGACGCACACTCGATTCATCGGCACCTCCGCTGAGGGATGGGCTTCCTCCCTCTCAGATCTGGCAAGTCGCGCCGACAGACCAGACTTCGTGAGCGCGCCTTGACGCCCCCCCAAAGAAACCGTCATTCCCGCGAAGGCGGGAATCCAGCGGGGTGGCATCTGGACCCCCGCCTCCCCTTCGGGATGCGAAGCGCTATTCGCGGGGGTGACATTCCCAGGAAACCGGCTACCTGGCCCTCTGCTGACTGCTATGCGGTGCTTCGTCCGGCAGATCCAACACCTTGGTTTGACGAGCCTAACGACTTATGCAACAATCGGTCGAAGGGTCGCTGCCACGGCGAGGTCGCCTGGTTGGTGAGGGGCCGTCGCCGCGTCATTCGCCAAGCCTACAGCGGCTATTCAGCCGAGTCAAGGAACCTTACTGCGGGGACGCCAGGAGGGCACGGATGGGGACGCGTTCGATCGATCGCCCGCCTCGGATTCAACCTGAGCTGCCGACCGGCGAGGTCGAGCTGCCGAACCCTCCCGAGCAGGAAAAGGGGGCGCAGCAGATCATCCAGCAGCTGCTTTTGCCCCTGATCACCCTCGTCGGCTACGTCGTGATGGCCGCCTCCGGCCAGGGGCGCAATCCGCTCCTGATGATCCCGATGGGGATGACCTTCGTCGCCTCGTCCGTTTTCGCCCTGTATTCCTACAACAAGCAGAAACGCGAACAGGAGGGTCGGAAGCAGGCCTACGCTAAGCGGCTGACCGACTTGCGCCGAGACATGGCGCAGTCGCACGACATGCAGCGGACGTTCTACCTCTACAACTACCCGGACCCGGCCGCCATCCTGAGGATCGCCACAGGCCTGTATCGCAGTCGCTCCGGCTCGCGCTTGTGGGAGCGCCGGCCCGGCGATGAGGATTTCGGCGCCGTTCGCCTGGGCATGGGGACTCGCCCGTCGACGGTCAGCTACAAGGCCCCGCGTTCCGAAAAGGAAGAAAACGATCAAGTGCGCGACGCCCAGAAGCTGGCCGAGGACTCGCGCTTCGTCACCGGCGTACCCATCACCATCCCGCTTCGGCCCTATACCCAGGTGGCGAAAGGTGCCGCCTCGGAAGACAACAAGGAGAAGAAGGACAAAAAGGAGGAAGCCTCCGATATCCAGAAGCTCGTTGCGGGCCGGCACGCCGTCGGGGTAACCGGGGAGAACAAGGCCAAGACGGCGGACTTCCTGCGGGCGATGGTCGTCCATCTGACGGCCTTCCACTCCCCCAATGATTGCCGCCTGTTCGTCGTCGGCACGCCCGATGCCGCCAAGCGTTGGGACTGGGCGGTCTGGCTGCCCCACGCCAACAGCCGCAACGAAAGTTACGTCGGCGACCAGATGTGCTTCGAAACGGCCGCCCTCAGCGGCTACTGGGAATCACTGCTCGACGAACTCGACAAGCGCCAGCGCCGCCTCGGTGACAAGGACGCCGGCGACGTCACACTGCCATTCCTCCTGGTCGTCGTCGACAAACTCGACGAAGTCGACGACTCCTCGCCGCTGTATGCGGTCGAATCGGAAGCGGCGGTCTCGCTGATCCTCAAGCGCGGTCCGGAGCTGGGCGCCGCCGTTTTGTTCCTGGTCCCTAGCGCCACGCGCATCCCGAGCGACGCGCTGGCCGTCATCGAGGTCGAGCCGATCGGCAGCGAGCTCGCCTTCCGCTACGCCGAGGTCGGGCTCAACACGCCTCGCTACATCGGGACGGCCGACGCCCTCGACCAGGTGCGCGCCGAGCAGCAGTTCGCCCAGCCGATCAAGGACCTCTCGGTGCGGCGCAGCTTCGGGGAAGACCTGGCGACCTATATCACCCTGCTCGATCTGCTCGACTCGTCGCGCGTCGAGGACATTCCCATCGCCAGGAACTGGGCCGGGAGCCGCTCGCCGGAAGGCGCCGAGTGGCTGCGTGTGCCGATCGGGCTCATGGGCGCCAACAAGATCCGCAGCCTGGGCTTTTCCGCCGATGAGGACGGCGTGCACGGCATGGTCGCCGGCACGACCGGCTCCGGAAAGTCGGAGCTGTTGTTGACCCTGATCGCCGGCATGGCGGTGCGCTACGACCCGACGGTCTTGAACTTCGTGCTGGTCGACTACAAAGGCGGGGCGGCCTTCGAGCCGTTCCGCCCGCTGCCGCACGTGGTCGACATTGCCACCAACCTGGAAGGCAACGCCGTCGAACGGATGTTCATCGCCATCAAGGCCGAGCTCGACCGGCGCGGCAAGATCCTCAAGGACTTCAACGTCAAGCACGTCGTCGAGTACCGCAAGAAGGGCTACCACCTGAAGGATCCCTTCCCCCACCTGTTCATCATCGTCGACGAGTTCGCCGAGATGGTCACCGAAAACCCCGAGTACAAGGCCCGCTTCGACAGCATCACCCGCCTGGGACGGGCCATCGGGGTGACCCTGATTCTGGCGACGCAGCGGCCGACCGGCGCCGTGACCGACCAGATGCGCGCCAATATGAAGTTCCGCATTTGCCTGCGTGTCGAGACGACCGATGACAGCCGCGAGCTGCTTCGCCGGGCCGACGCCGCCTTCCTTCCGACCAATATCCCCGGCCGGGCCTACATCCAGGTCGGCAGCGAGACGATGAATGTGATGCAGGTGGCCCGGGCCGGCGGTCCTTACAACGCCGATGAGCCGGTGTTGCTGGAGGATGTCGTCTGGCTCGACGAGGCCGAGCCGGCCGGCGCCGCCACGTCCACGGAGGTCCCGGTCGAAGCTGGAGCTGACGGGGCGACGCCTTCGATCCCCGAGCGCCAGGTGAAGTTCTCGGCCGGCGAGGTGTCGGAAGCGCTCGGCGGGATCAAGGCCGAGACCCTGGTCGACTGGATGGTCGGCTATTCCAGATTGATGGCGGAGCGGGAAGGTGTGCCGCGGCAAACCAAACCATGGCCGAGTCCCCTCCCGGTGTATCTGCCGGCGAATCTCCCGGTCGACGCTCGTTACATCAACTCGGAGCGCATCGTCGACGGCCATATCATCCTCTGTCCGCAGCTGGGCGCTTGGCTCACGGGAAAGGGCGGCTGGACCTCCGTCAATTGGCGCGAGCGGCCGCTGGTGGTGGACGTCGGCATCGTCGACAACCCGTATGCTGCCGAACAGCGCCTGCTGACCGTCGACATCCCCCGCGGGCCGTTGGTGCTCTTCGGCGCCTCCGGCTGGGGAAAGACAACCTTCCTGCGGACCCTGATCACGACCTTGGCCGCCACCCACAGCCCGGCTGAGCTGCAGATCTACGCATTGGATTTCGGCAAGGGCGGGCTGAGCGTCTTGCAGGCGTTACCCCATCTGGGCGGCGCGATCGACTCCACCGAGGAGGGTCGGGTGGAGCGATTGATGCGCATGCTCAGCAACCTGGTGGAGACTCGTAAGAGCCGGGTGATGAAGTACGGTTCGCTGGCCGCCTACAACGCCGATAACCCCGATGCGATTCTCCCGGCCGTGCTCGTCGTCATCGACAACTTCGCCGAGTTCAAGGAAGGCTACGAAGATTACCTCAACAGCCTGATGGGGCTGGTGCGGGACGGGCGGGCCTTCGGGCTGTACTTCGTCGCCACGACCAGCCAGACCTCGGACATGCCGGGCAAGCTCTACAACGTGTTCACCGAGCGGATGTCGCTCAAACTCCCGGACGCCTCCGAGTACGCCGGCATCGTCGGGCGGGGAGCGCCGCGCTTCAACGACGTCCAGGGGCGCGGCGTCGTCAACATCAATCGCACTCCGCTCGAATTCCAGACGGCGGTCCCGCTGGCCGCTCCGGTCGAGGCCGGCCAGACGGTGGAGGTCGGCCTGCTCTACGAAGAGATCGCTCAGGCGATGTCGGCCGCCTGGAGCGGGGCGCTGCCGGAGCCTGTCGAGATTCTCCCCGAGGTCGTCCCTCTGCGCGAGTTGTTGGCCAAGGTCACCGAGAAACCGGCCACGTTCCAAGTGCCGATCGGTCTGAACGACCTCGACCGACGCCCGACGATGATTGACTTGGAGAAACAAGGGCCGCATTTCCTGGTGGCCGGGCCGCCCCTCTCGGGAAAGACCACCACTCTCCGCAGCCTCGTGCTGTCCTTGGCCAGCCTCTATCCCCCGGAAGAAGTCGGCCTCGTCTTGGTCGACGCCAAGAAGGGGCTGTACCAGTATGGCGGCGAGCGGACGCTGGCCGACCTGCCCAACGTTCTCCAGGCCGTCTCGGAGTCCGCTGAAATGGAATCCGTCATCCGGCATCTCCAGGCGGACTTCTCAGGCTCCGGCGATGTCGCCAAGAGCGGACCGCCTAGAACGAGCGGATATAAGCGGCTGGTTGTCGTGATCGACAACTACGACGATTTCTCGACGGTGGCCGGGCGTAGCGGGGCCGAGGCCTTGGGTGACCTGGCGCGCAAGTACGGCAGCGCCGGCTTTCATGTCGTCGTCGGTGGTTCGCTGAGCGCCATGCGCATGCGGGACGACTTGCTCAAGCAGGCGGATTCACCCCGCTACAGCCTCATCTTGCAGGATGCCGAGGCCGCGCGCGGTATGGGAGCCAAGCTTCCCTACGGCAGCGCCAAAGCCGAACTGCCCACGGGCCGCGGCTTCTTGATCAAAGCCGTTCGAAGCTGGTTGACCCAGGTCGGTCAGCCGCATGACGAATTGCGCGAGAAGGCCGAGGAGGCACTCGATCGATGGGTGCAGGAGGCCGAAGCCCGCCACAAGGGCCGCCGCGCCCGCTGGCGCGTGGACCTGAAGGGTGACGGGAAGGAGCCGGCCGCGCCTCCGGCGGCGGCGAGCTTCGGCATGTCGGCCGAAGACCTGGCGGCACTTGATCCGGAGGTGCGTCAAGAACTCCTGCGCCAGATGACCGAGGCTGGCGTCGAACTCCCTCCCGAGTTGGCGGGAGCCGCCGCACCGGCGGAGCCCGCGGCCAAGGCGGCGCCGGCCAAGGCCAAGCGCAAGCCCTGAGGAGCCGACGTGGACCGAATCACGATCACGATTCAGCCGGAGGGAGGCGAGCCGCGCCGGCTCAATGTCCGCCGCAACCTTCCCGTCCACGCCTTGCTCGACGAGGTCCGGAGCAAGCTCGAGCTCGGCCCGGCGCTCGTCAGTCTGCGCCTGCGCGGCGCGAAACAACCGCTGGATCCGGAGCGCACTCTGGCGCAGCATGGGCTGAGGGACGGCGCCGATTTGACGCTGGTGCGGGAGACGGGCCCGCGCTCGAGCCCAGGCCGCGAGCTGATCGAGCGCGGCCAAAAGGTCCCGATCGGGGGAGGGCACGTCGCCTATCTGGAAGAGGAACGAACCGGGGAAATCTTCGCCCTGGAATGGCAGCCGGGGATCATCGGCCGGGCGGTCGAGCTGGATCCGTCGATGAACCGGCTCCTGGCGGTGGACTTGAGCGGGCTGCAGGGGTCCGAGTACGTCTCTCGGCAGCACGCGTGTATCACCGAGAGCGGAGGTCAGTACGCGGTGGAAGCCCTCAATCCCCGCAATCCGACGTACCTGAACGAAGAAGATATCGGGACCGGCAAGAGCCACGTCCTTCAGCCTGGCGACCGTCTGCGCCTGGGGAAGACCGTCCGTCTCATCTTCAATTTGCGAGGCTGAGCGAAAGTAGAAACCGGGTTTCTCCAGGAAACCCGGTTCCTTCGATCAAGGAGTCAGACAGGCGAGGGCCTCGGGGTCGAGTTCAGCCGGGGCTGAAGACAGGATGGCCTGTAGTCTCTCCAAGTCTACTTCTCCTACGGGGAAGACCGCCGTCTCTAGAGGATCCCAAGTCAGCGCGAGCCGTTCCCACGGTTGGATCGGAATCGTCCCCTCGCCGACGGCGGCCGAATAGCTGCACTCTCCTCCCCAACAGGTTACATCCCATCCGATCGAGGCCGTGTCGGCGGAAGGCGAGAGCATCGCGCATCCGACAGGCAGGGTCAGCCACGACCCCGACGGACCGAAGCTCACGACGACTCCGTCGGGCAAACCACCGTTCCAGACTAGGACAGCACCCCCCGTCCCCAGTGAAACCAGGGCCTTGCGCGAGGTGATGGCCTGTAGGGCGAGCCTTGTCGACGGGCCCACGACGAAGACCGCGTTGGCACCTTCGCCGGAGGCAGGGACGACAACCAAAGCGCCGCGCCCGCCGGTTCCGACCAGGCCGTCTTCCCCCACGGGAACCGTCCCGACTTCAAGGTCCCGCACGTAGGCGCCTTCGGAGAATGTTGGCGAAGGCATGGGCACGGGCGTCGCTGGGAGGGTTGGAGTGGACAGGACAACGGATAGCTGCGTCGCTGCGGCTTCGGCTTGCGCCTGAGTCGCGGCGGCCGCCAGAGCACCGTTGGCCTGGTTCAACCGGTCTCTCTCGCGCAACAGATAGACGAACCCGACGAGGAGGACTCCGACCGTTGCGGCTGCGGTCAACAGCGAGAGGCTGCGCGTCGCCCGGATCCTGGCGGCGCGTCCTGGATCGGGCCATTGGATGACTGCGACGGAAACGTTGTCGTCGGGTTGCCGACCCAAGGCGAAGGCGATCAGGGTACGAGCCGCCTCGTCGCCACTGGAGGCCCCGAGCACCGAGATGATCTCTTCCTTGCGGACCGCAGGTCCTGTGGCGACGGAAGGTTTGACCAGCCCGTCAGAACAGACCAGCACCGAATCCCCTCGCCGGAGAGGGAGACCCTGCCGGCCGCGCTGGGCCGCCACGCGTGGATTTTCGATGCCGACATAGAATCCGACGTCGGGTTCGACGGACTCCTGCGCCCCGATGGCCTGCACCAGGGACAACCCGCCCGGTTGCTTCTCCGCCTCCTCTCGGCTCATCCGGCCGGACCGCACCAGTTGCGTGGCGTGCGTGTGATCCACCGTCAGGCGCGTGAGCCGCCGACCCCGACAGAGGAAGATCGGGCTGTCGCCGACACTTGCGACGTAGAGTGTCTTGCCGTCGACGACGGCGGCGAGGGCGGCGGTGGAAGCCATCCCTCGCCGTGCCTCCGCCTGGGCGATTCGATACACCTGTTGGTTGGCGTAATGCAGCGCGTTGGCCAGCAGCTCGACTACATCGGATTCCGCTCCGCGGGGGAGGTAGTTCAAGATGGAGTCGAGGGTGATCTGCGATGCCCGCTCGCCCATCGCCTCCCCGCCGACTCCATCGGCAACAATCGCTAGAGTCAGCTCCAGCCCGCCGGCGGTTCGAAGCCGCGTCGCTTCGACGCGGTCCTCGTAGAGTACGCGCCCCCCGATGGCGAAGTGCTTGGCCAGAACGAGATCCGTCATCCCTGCACCCCACGCTCCCGATGGCGGAGATCTCTCCGGCCGGTCGAGAGTCGGCCACGAGGTCTTTGTGGGCGCCTCATCGCGGGTCTTGGACAGGCCGCCGCGATCGGTCGCCGGCATTCCTAGGTAGGTTGCGGAAGCAAGCTACCGTCGGAGAACCTCCATCCCCAAACGCGACGAGGTCTCTCCGCCACGCGCCTTCACCGAACGGGTCGCCGTTCGCGCGCCGGTTGCCTTCTCTTCGCGACACTCACTCGGGACAGGCGTTCGCCGAAGGGCGTCCGGAGCATGTGCGCGAAGGGAAAGACGCGGGGACGGGACGTCTGCGCTCCGCAAGCTGTTCCTCACCCGAGCTGTTTCAACCAGTCGTCGTCTCGCCTTTCGCCGTTATCCGGAGGTCCGGGCGGGGTTGCGCCGGGGTCCCCGGGCGGCTCCACTGCGGTCTCCCCGCCTTCGCGGCTCTCGATAAGCGTTTCGCCCAACCCGGCTTTGCCGCTCGCCCCGGCGCCTTGCGTGAAGCGCAAACGCACACCCTGAAGCGATAAGTCCCCCAGGTCGATCTCGTCGCCGTCGTGCAGTTCGTGGGGCTGATCGGCGATGAGCCTCTGTCCGTTGACGCGAGTGCCATTGGTCGAATGATTGTCGATCAGATAGAAGCGGCCGATCGACAAGCGCAGGATGCAGTGCAGGCTGCTGATCGAGGTCGCCTGCCCGGGGTAGAACGTCACGTCGGTTTTCGATGGATCACGGCCGAAGCGCGTGTCGTATTCCTCGATCGGAAGATCCCTTCCCACCAAGTCCGGCGGACCGATGACGACGTTCAACTGGGCCAGCGACTCGGCCTCGGCTGCCCCGGCGCCGGCGACGATCGTGTGGGGCGCTTCATCCAAGGTTCGGCCGGCAGCTGAGGGGCGCGGTTTGCCTCTCGCCAGCAACACACCGCCGCCGCCGAGGATGACCACCAGGCCCACGCACAGCAGCGGCGGGAGAGTGAAGAGCACGATGCATCCGAAGCTGAAGGGTGATGAAAAGCAGCTCAGCGGGAAACCGCCGCCTTCACGGAACGACAGCTCGACCTCGGCCGGGGCGGTCTCAGCCTGAAGTCCAACCTCGTCCGTCAGCCGGACTCGAAGGGGAAGCGTAACGGTTTCGAGGCTCTCAAAAGGCCCAAGATCCCAGAGGAAGGTTATCGGGCTGTCCGGGAAGGGGCCTGAAGCGGAGCCGACGACCTCGTCGCCGGCCAGGACTTCGGCGCTCGCGACTAGACGCGGGTACCCGTCCGGCCAGGCGTCGACCGTCACCGCAAAGGGCACCGACTCAGGCGTGAAGGCCTGGACCCCTTCGGAGTCGGTATCCACCTCGAACGAGAAAGTGTCTCCAGTGACGGGAGAGTCGAGCCGGATCGTGGGTGGTTGGAGTTCGACTTCATAGCTTCCCGAGGACCCCGTCAGCCCAGGGGGCGTGCCGGAAGGGGCGACGGAGACGAGCCGCGGACCGGCAGCGCCGCTCTGGCTGCGGTACGTCGCCTCGTAGTAGGTGCGAGCCGCCGTGATGGCTTCGTAGATCCTGCCGAGATCCGCCCTCTGGTCAGCCAGGCGGTCGAGCCGAAGGTAGGCCCCGCCGCTCTCGTGGGCCACGATCTGAAGGGGAAACGCGTTTTCATTGCTCTGGCTCGTTTGGAAGACGTAGATCGGGACGTTCGCCTCGAGGGCCGCCTGGCCGATGCGCTTGGCTTCGTCTGCCGCCTCCTGGCCTCCGGGTTTCTCTACGATGTGGGTGAAAACGAGAAGTGCGGTGGGAAGCCACTCGGAGCTAGCTGCCTCGGCGCGTTCTTGAAGGAATTCCTCGACGGCGCGCAGGATTTCGGTGGGTCCGTCTCCCGGTGTGGGAGCGAAGGAGTTGACGAAGCTCAGAATTTCGACGGCGTTCGAAGTTGGCTCCAGAAGCTCGATCGTCCGGTCGAAGCTGCCGTCGCTGGCCCGGGCAAGCACCTGGTAGGAGTCATTGCCTTCCTTGAAGAGTCCTTCGTCCACCGGATAGCTCAGGGCGCGCCGGACAACTCCGTAGCCGAAGCTCCTGAAGTTGGCGTACTGGCCCAGGTCGAAAAGGTAGGCCAGCCGCACCGTTCCATCCGACCGCTCCTCCATGCTGGAAACATCCATCGGCGTGTCACCTTCGTAGACGGTGACAGCGCTGCTCGAGAGGCCTGGCACCGGGCGGAAGCCATCCTCGAAAGCCCAGAAGCGAAGCACGACCTCGGGGAAGTTCGCGCTGTCCACTTTCCCAACGTAAAACAGGGGCGGCGCTTCCTGGGCCGCGGCCGGCAGCTCCGCGGCGAGCACCATCGCCGACAGCAGAACGATGGCGTCCAATCGTCTCTTGAGCATCCTGTCACCTAGGGCTTACCGGAGGGGCCGGAACCGGGTTCTCCTGATTAAACATGGAGGATGAGAGGAAGGCAAGGTCCGAT
>DATEVL010000062.1:0-8620 GCA_035281845.1 Anaerolineales bacterium
CCACTGGCCACTGGCCACTGACCACTAAGCGGAGCGACTCATGTCCACTCAAGTCATCATGCCGCAGCTTGGTGAATCCGTCGTCGAGGGAACGGTCTCGAAGTGGCTGAAGGCCGAAGGCCAGAACGTCGCCGAGTTCGAGCCGCTGCTCGAGATCAACACCGACAAAGTCGACACGGAGATTCCCTCCCCGGCCGGCGGGGTGCTGCTCAAGGTGCTGGTCGCCGAGGGCCAGACGGTTCAGGCCGGCACGGTGTTGGCGATGATCGGCGAGGCCGGTGAAGCGGTGCCGGCGTCCGCCCCGGTGGTGGCTCCGGCCCATGCGGCGAAGGCGGCGCCAACGATGGCGCCTTCCGCTCCGGTGGCCCCCCCGGCTGCCGCAGCGCGCGCCGATCTCGGTTTCATCTCTCCGGTCGTGGCGAAGATCGCCGCCGAGCACAACGTCGATCTGACCCAGGTCCAGGGAACCGGAGCCGGGGGACGCATCACCAAGAAGGACGTGCTGGCCCACGCTCGTGGGCTTCCCATGCCCGAAGCGCCCGCATGGGAACAGCCGGCATCCGGCGAGCTGTTCCGACCCACGGAGGAAGTCTTTGGGACGAAGCCCCCCGCTGGTGGCCCGATGCCTGGGCAGGTTGTGCTGCACGACGCTGTCCGTAGGCAGATTGCCGAGCACATGGTCCGCTCCCGGCGGACCAGCCCACACGTGACGACGGTGATGGAGGCGGACCTCAGCCGCGTGGTCGCTCACCGGCAGGCGCACAAAGAGATCTTCGCACGAGACGGGGTTGACCTGACCTTCAGCAGTTACTTCGTCGCCGCCAGTGTTGCGGCGCTGAAGGCGGTGCCGTCGGTCAACGCCTCGTGGAGCGACGAGGCGATCGTCTTGCACCGGCAAATCAACATCGGTGTGGCGGTGTCGCTTGGGGAGCAAGGGTTGATCGTCCCGGTGATCAAGGATGCCGACCAGAAGTCGCTCCTGGCGATCGCCGCTGCGATCAAGGACCTCGCCGCCCGGGCGCGCGGCCGGCAGCTGAAACCGGACGAGGTCCAGGGCGGGACGTTCACCATCACCAATCACGGTGTCAGCGGTTCCTTGTTTGCGACACCGATCATCAACCAGCCGCAGGCCGCCATCCTCGGGGTGGGGGCGATTCAGAAGCGCGTCGTCGTGGTTGAGACGACGGGCGCCGACGCCTTCGCCATCCGCCCGATGGTCTACCTCACCCTGACCTTCGATCATCGCCTGCTCGACGGCGCGGTCGCCGACCGGTTCCTGGCGGCGGTGGTCGAGCGGCTGGAAAAGTGGGCCTGACACAGAAGTGGCCAGTGGCGAGTGGCCAGTGGCCAGCAGGAACGAATTCTTGATCGCAACTGGCCACTGGCCACTGACAACTGGCCAATGTTGCAACGGGATGATCCCTGCAAGTGCAAGGAGAGTACTGAATGCCAGACTATGACGTGGTGGTGATCGGCGCCGGGCCGGGGGGGTACGTGTGCGCCATACGCGCCGCACAACTTGGCTTGAAAACGGCCATCGTCGACCGCGAGTGGCTCGGCGGGGTCTGTCTCAACATCGGCTGCGTGCCATCTAAGGCCCTGCTGCGCAACGCCGAGGTGGCGCATTTGCTGCGTCACCGCGGCGACGACTTCGGATTCAAAGTGGAAGGATTGACCCTCGACTATGCCGCCGCCGTCCGGCGCAGCCGGCAGGTTGCGGATCGATTGGTCAAGGGGGTCGGCTTCCTGATGAAGAAGAACAAGATCGACGTGCACATGGGCGCGGCCCGCGTCAGCGGCCCGCAGGCCGTCGAAGTCAGCGGGAAAGACGGCACGTTGAAGTTATCGGCACGCAACATCGTCATCGCCACCGGCGCCAGCCCGTCGACGATCCCGGGCGTGACTCCGGATGGGGACCGCGTGATCACCTACCGCGAGGCGATCCTTCAAGAGCGGCTGCCCAAGTCGATCATCATCATGGGCGCCGGGGCTATCGGCCTCGAGTTCGCCACGGTCTGGAACAGCTACGGGGTGGAAGTGACGCTGGTCGAGATGCTGCCGCGCATCGCACCGACCGAGGACGAAGAAGTCAGTCAGGAGCTGGCCAAGGCCTTCACCAAGAACGGGATCAAGGTGCTGGCCGGCACCCGCGTCGAGTCGATCGAAGTCTCGAAGACCAAAGTCAAAGTGAAGGTCAGCGGGGGGCAAGAGCTGGAAGCCGAGCAGGCGTTGGTGGCGGCCGGTTTCCGGCCGAATACGAAGGACCTGGGGCTGGAGGCGTCGGGGGTCCGCCTTTCGGACCGCGGCTTCGTCGAGATCGACGAGCGGATGGCGACGAATGTGCCCGGGGTTTGGGCGATCGGCGACGTGACCGGGAAGCTGATGTTGGCGCACGTGGCCTCGGCCATGGGGATCGTCTGTGCCGAAAACATCGCCGGTGTCGAAACGGTGACGGTCTCATACGAGATGATGCCGCGCGCCTTCTACTGCCAGCCGCAGGTGGGGGCCTTCGGCCTGAGCGAGGCCCAGGCGAAAGAGCGCGGGCATGAGATCAAAGTCGGGCGCTTCCCGTTTCAGGCCAACGGCAAGGCGCTCGGGTTGGGAGATTACGGGGGCTGGGTCAAGATCGTGACCGATGCCAAGTACGGCGAGATTCTGGGGGCGCACATGGTCGGGCCGGAAGCGACCGAGTTGTTGCCCGAGCTGACCCTGGCCCAGATGATGGAGCTAACTCCGACCGAAATCGCCCGCAATGTCCACGCCCATCCGACGCTGACCGAAGCTGTGATGGAGGCGGCGCACGACGCGGCGGGGCACCCGATTCACATCTGAGTGGCGCACAGTTCCCAGCGGCATCATCCTGAACTCCGCCTTCTCTGCTGCCGTGCATCATCGCGACTCCCACGCCGCTTCGCCCTCTAAAGGGCGCCAAGGGCGGCGTCCTGTCGAGGAGGTCGCTGATGTGCCGAAGACGCTCGCGCGACATGCGGGTGGGGTGGATGAGTCTCCCTCCCTCATCCTCTGAGATGGAGACTGGTGGCGGGGCTCTGAGAACGACATGGTCCGAGCCAGACGGCTTGGCGGTGCAGGAATGCCCGATGGCTGACGGCTGGGGCCGGCGGCTTGCAGCTGAGAGCTTCTGGGTGCCGGGGGATCCGATCGAATTGCAGGATACGCGTTGAGCAATGCGCCCGCCCCTGAAACGATCCGGACCCGCCTGAGCCGCGTCGACGGCCAGGCCGGCGAGTTAGTCATCGGCGGATATCGTCTGGAGGACCTGGCGCCTCAAGCGACCTTCGAAGAGGTCGTTTTTCTCCTTTGGAACGATCGGCTCCCGAATTCGGCTGAACTCGTTCAACTGCGCGGCTCGCTGGCCGAGGAGCGAGCCCTATCGCCTCGGGCGCGCCAAGGCATCGAGGTCGCCGTCGAGCGCGGGGTAGGGCCGATGGATGCGCTTCGCTTGGCGGTGGAGACCCAGGTGCTCGACGGCCCTTCAGAAGCCAGCGAGACGCGTGAGAGTTGGTGGCAGCAAGCCTTGCGGATGGTGGCCCGGATGCCTCTGCTGGTCGCGGCCTACGCGCGATTGCGGCGGGGACAAGAGCCTGCCGACCCGCCGGCAGACCTTGGGCACGCCGCCGCCTACTTGTACGCGCTGCAAGGTTCCCCCGCGGATCCGGAGGCGATACGTGCTCTGGAGACTTACTTCAACAGCGTCATCGATCACGGCCTGAACGCCTCGACGCTGGCGGCGCGGGTGGTCGCCAGCACGCATTCCGACATGATCGCGGCAGTCGCCGCCGCCTTGGCAGCGTTGAAAGGTCCGCTGCATGGAGGCGCGCCCGGGCCGGCGCTCGACATGATGAAAGAAATCGAGCGACGACGGAGCGCCTCCGGCAGAAGCCTGGAGGCGGAGACGGAGGACTATGTCCGGCAGACGGTCGCCGCCGGCGGCCGCCTGATGGGCTTCGGTCACCGTATCTACAAAGTGCGTGACCCGCGCGCCGATGTCCTGTCACGCGCCGCCGAACAGTTGGCGGTCGACCCGCAACGGGCCGACTTTCTCCGGCGGGCCAAGGCCATCGAGCAAGTGACGCTGCGGGTGTTGGAGGAGCTCAAACCGGGCCGCAACCTGCGCACCAATGTCGAGTTCTACACGGCGATGCTGCTCGAGTGCCTCGGCCTTCCCAGCGAGCTGTTTACCCCGACGTTTGCCGTGGCGCGGGTGGCGGGGTGGACGGCGCATATCCTGGAGCAGCGATTCGAGGGGCGGCTGATCCGCCCGCAAGAGGAGTACGTCGGGCCGAGCCCGCGGGCGTGGGTGCCGCTCGAGGCGCGCTGAGTCATCCTCGACGGAGTGCCGCCGAGGGCTCGAAGGACCGTGACTTGTCGGCCGGAGGGCACAGCGGACGGGCATTCCATCGGTCCGTGCGCTCGGGGCCTATTTTCCTGCGAGTTGCGGCGCCGTTGGCTGCTCTGGCCAAAACCGGCCAACGACTACCGAACTAGTAGACACCTGCCACGGCCTAATCTGCTGCGGCACCAACTCGCACCCCTGGCCTTCCGAGGGTGTTCATGATGTTGGGCCTAGACGTCTTCAACAGCTCCCTAGCGCGGATCTTCTTGTGACAAACAACACGGATCGCCTTTGCCTGCGTCCGCGAAGCACTTGGCGTTCTCTTCCGGGGCCGGCAAGGCAATTGGCGGCAATTGGCGTCTGTGAGTCTGGACTTGGCGGTCGATCCCGGGCTTACTCAAACCACGGTATTGTCTGTGCCTACAATGGTCAAGATCCGGGGTTGGCGATGGTGAAAGACCGCCAATCCATGCAAAACGGCCCCACTTCCTAACTAGGCCGGCCTCGGCTGATAGAGCCATCGAGGCGACCCGTGAGACCGCGCGGGTCCATGCTGGAAGGGGAAGTAGTGATGGGCGGGGCATCTCTTAGCTCTGGCCTGGCCCTCCCGTGGCTGGCGGCCTGCAGCGCAGCGCCGATGGGCCAACCGACAGCGCTTGCGACAACCGCGCTTGCGTCGGCCAGCCCGCCTTCATCAAGGCTGACACCTCAGACCTCATCCTGCGACGTCAGTGATACCTGGGACGTCGAACTTACCGTGACCGGCGGGTTCGCCGGGGTAGACCGCCGTCTGGAAGTGGGCGACCTGGGGGCGTATGAGGCCGAAGACGCTCAGACAGCCTCCAGGGAAGAGGGCGTCCTATCCGCGGACGAGACGGAGCAACTACTTGAGCTGCTTCCCTCCGTGTGCGAACCGAATGATGCAGCCCGACTTCCCTCTTGCGCCGATTGTTTCAACTACTCGCTCCAGGCGACCCTTCAGGGCTCCCCCTATGAGCTCGTCCTGAATGATCTCAACCTGCCCGAGGCCCCGGTCGGGCCGTTGGTCGGGTGGTTGAGCAGCTACCTGAACGCTGTGTTGCAGGATTAGGGCAAGCATGAAGGCGGCTTTGCGTTCCTCCAAGCAGGTCGCCGCCAGCACTGAGACTTTGCTGTGGCGGCGTTGACTTCACTCGGCCGGCAGCCGAGCCCAGCGGCTGCCACGCAGACAGGGATGATCTCATGACCACGCATTATCGACTCCTGCTCGTCCCGTTCTTGGTCGTCGCTGGCTTGTGGCTGTTGGCTGGAGGGCCGTGGGGTGCATCGGCGATGGCCGGTGCCGCGGCGCCGACTCCGCAAGGGGGCGGAGACCGGCTAGGCCGGAGCGCTCAGACGGGCATGTTGACATTCCTTGGCTTCGACCCGGGCCACTCCCCGAACGTCCCAGCGGCACGCGCCGCCGGGGGGGACTTCGCCTCCGCCGGGCAGGCCTTCCTCGAGGTCTACGGGCCCAAATTCGGCCTGGACGATCCGGTGCGAGATGTGCGCTTACTGCGGGCGGGCGCCGACGGCCGCGGCCATCCGAGCGCTCGTTTTCAGCAGGAACACCAAGGCATTCCCGTGTTCGGCGGCGAAATCCTGGTCAACATGGACAACGAGGGGAACCTGACCTCGATCAGCGGAGAGATTTCGCCCGCGCTCTCCATCGAGGTGGAGCCTCGGATAAGCGCCTCGGACGCGGAACGGATGGCGCTGGGAGCCGTGGCCAAATACCAAGAGGTCGACCCCTCAGACTTAGTGGCGGATGAGCCGCAGCTGTGGATCTACGATGAGCGCCTGTTGATGCCCAGCACACGGCCGGAGGAGCTCGTCTGGCGGACCGAAGTGAGATCGACGGGTGGCGCCCCGATTCGCGAGCTCGTCCTGATCAACTCGATCCATGGCGGGATCAGCCTTCATTTCAATCAGGTGGACACCAGTTGGGTCGACGGTTCCGGAGCCGCACGCGGCCCAGGATCCCTCGTCCAACAGGAAACGGAAACCCCCGAGGCCGTTCCTTCTGACACGCCCGGCGCGACGGATACGCCGATGGAACCAGCGGAAACGCCCATGGGGCCGAGCGACACCATGGTGCCGACGGACACCCCGGCGTCGAGCGAGACACCGGTGCCGAGCGAGGAGCCGAGCGGCACGCCTTCGGATGAACCCAGCGCGACGGACACGCCGGTTGCGACGGCTACCGAGACCGCATCCGAGACCCCTACCTACAGCCGACCCACTCAGGTTCAGGGGCTGGGTGGTGGCTTGCGGGACACGTGGACTGCGAATAACACGACTACCCTTCCAGGGATCACGTTGCTTTGCGATGAAACTGACGCTGACTGCACCGGCGGCACCAATCCACATGCGGACGGGGCGCATACCCACGCCGCCGACGCGTACGACTTCTACGACGACCATCACGGACGTGACAGTCTGGATGGCGCCGGCATGACCATCGTATCGACCGTCCACTTCGGAACTGACTTCTTCAACGCGTTCTGGAATGGCGACCAGATGGTCTACGGCGACGCAGCGGGCTTCCCCCTGGCCGACGATGTTGTCGGGCATGAGTTCACGCACGGGGTAACCCAATTCGAGTCGAACCTCTTCTACTATTACCAGTCCGGGGCGATCAACGAATCGTTTTCAGATGTGTGGGGTGAGTTCATCGACCTGACGAATGGGACAGGAAACGACGCCAGCTCCGTTCGATGGCTAATGGGGGAGGAAATCAGTGGATTTGGTGCCCTCCGCAATATGAGCAACCCTCCAGCATTTGGCGACCCCGACCGGATCCTAAGCCCCCTGTATTTCCGGATCAGCGACTTCGACTCTTACACCGGGATGGGCGACAATGGCGGCGTACATACTAACAGCGGCGTCAACAACAAGGCGGCGTTCCTCCTGACGGACGGCGGAACGTTCAATGGCTATACGGTTCGCGGGCTGGACATCGACAAGACCGCCGCCATCTACTATGAGGCCCAAATCAACTTGCTCACCAGCGCCGCGGACTACTATGACCTATATTTCGCACTCTACCAGGCCTGCTTGAATGTCATCGGCGCCGAGGGGATCACCGCCAGCGACTGCCTGGAAGTGCGCGACGCGACGAACGCGGTGCAAATGAACCTGCAACCCATCAGCGGATACAACCCTGAGGCCGCCGCCTGCCCAGCGAATACGACCCTTCACCAGACGCTGTTCGCGGATGATCTCGAGAGCGGCGCAGGGAACTTCGTCTTCGGCGTTATCGATCCGCCGAGCCGATGGGATATTGACTCACCTTACGGTCCGTTCGCGCACAGTGGGGTCCGCTTTCTCTACGGCGACGACTTTCCCCAGTCGGTGGAGTTCTTCCCGCCCCCTGAGGACTTCGACTTCGCCTCCGACTCGTTTGCCGCGATGACGAGCGATGTCCCCCTTCCGGGCGGAGCGCACTTGTGGTTCGCCCACGCCTTCGGTTTTGAGGACCCGAATTGGGATGGAGGGGTGCTCGAATACAGCACGAACGGCGGAGCGACATGGGTCGACGCCGGCCAGCTCTTCAGCGACGGGCGAGGCTATGGCGGAACGATGTTCGACTCGAGCATGTTCTTCGGGGGAAATCCGCTTGGAGGGCGCAAAGGCTTCATCGGGGACAGCCATGGCTACGTTTCGAGCCGTTACAACCTTGCCTCTCTGGCCGGCCAGAGCGTCCGCTTCCGATGGCGGATCGGGACCGATTTCTGGGGCTTTGACTGGGGCTGGTGGCTCGACGATGTCCAAATCCACACCTGCCTCGGCGTGCCTGCGGTGCCGAGTCTGCTCACGCCCGCCGCGAATGCCCTGCAAGGAACGCAGCCAACTCTCGACTGGGCGGACGCGGCGAACGCGGATCACTACGAACTGCGAGTCGCGAGCGATAGTGGTTTCACGAGCCTCGTCGTGAATCAGGATGTCACCCCTTCTACATTCACCTTTGGCTCGGATCTCGCCAACAACGCCACGTATTGGTGGCGGGTGCGGACGGTTAACGCACTTGGTCAGCTGAGCAACTGGTCGTTAGTACGGACGTTCCGGACGAAGCTGGCGGCGCCGACGGGGCTGACGAGTGACGACGCGGGGCTGACGACGCGGCCGACGTTCAAGTGGACAGCCGTGCCGGGGCCGTTGTCGGGCTACACGATCCAGGTTTCGACGTCGGTGGGGTTTGCGACGACGGTGGTGAATGCGACGACGGCGGCGGTGCAGTACATGACG
>DATEVL010000063.1:0-23405 GCA_035281845.1 Anaerolineales bacterium
TCCATCTCCAGCCGGACAGCGGCACGGGGGCCGATCGGTGGTGCGTGCAAGCGCGCGTCACAATGGAAGGGCAAGTTCAGCTCGTGGCCGTCCTGCTAATCCAGAAAGCCGGGGGATCAACCTCGGGGTGGCGACTAGGAGAACTACAGGTTGGGGTCAGGTGCGAGGCTGTCGAGTAGATGGGACTTGAACCCCCGCGCAACCCTCCCGTTCGTAAGCACTGCGAACAGGGGAGGGGTCCTTCAACCCCTTGTCGAGCGGGCTTTGCTCGACGAGGGAGGTGGGGTGGGGGTTTGACATGCAGCGCCTGACGCCGGAGCCGGGCCTCCAGCGAGGTATCGAATACAAGGCGTGCCTTGGCTCGCAATGGTGTGCATCATCGCCGCACGCCCTCCCGCTGGTTACTCTTCCGCAATATTTCTGGACGAATTTCCTCTGCATGCTTGCCGTGCCCGGCCTTACGTTATAATGCCGCATGGAGCCCGCGCGGCCAAGCCGGGGCGGAGTGGCTCGGCCCCCCGGCATCGTGGCTCTCGGGGCCGGCTCTTCCACCGGTTCGGGCCCTCAGGCGGCTTGACCGACCAGATGGCAACCCTCCGTCAAGCGAGCGGCCCGCATATGCTGCGCGATCTCGGAACCTCACCGCGCGTTCTCGACGTCACCGATCTCGTAACCCAGTTCAGGACCCCAGAAGGAATCGTCCACGCCGTGAACGGGGTCTCCTTACACCTTGACCAGGGGGAGACTCTAGGGATCGTTGGCGAGAGCGGTTGCGGCAAGAGCGTCACCGTCCTGTCGCTGTTGCGTCTCATCCCGTCGCCGCCCGGCGAGATCGTTCGAGGCCAGGCGGATTTCCTGGGCGTGGACCTGCTCCAGATGTCGCAAGACGAAATCCGCCGGGTTCGTGGAGCGCAGATCGGGATGGTGTTCCAAGACCCGATGACCTCCTTCAATCCCGTGTTGACGATGGGGAAGCAGTTGACGGAGCCGCTCGAGATCCACCTGGGGATGACCAAGAGCCAGGCCAACGAGCGAGCCGCCGAACTGCTCGAGATGGTGGGCATTCCCAACGCCGCCGATCGGCTCAAAGACTATCCCCATCAGTTCTCCGGTGGCATGCGCCAACGCGTGATGATCGCCATGGGCCTCTCGTGCACGCCGCAGATCCTGATCGCCGACGAACCGACGACCGCGCTCGATGTGACGATCCAGGCGCAGATCATCGAACTGGTTAAGCGGTTGCGCGATGAGATCGGCATGGCGATCATCTGGATCACCCACGACCTGGGGATCATCGCCGGCCTGGCCGACCGGGTGATGGTGATGTACGGCGGGTACATCATCGAGCACGCCCCGGTGAAGGAACTCTACGCCAATCCCTTGCACCCCTACACCATCGGCCTGTTGGGCAGTCTGCCGCGCCTCGACCAGCAACGCGAACGGCTGACATCGATTGAGGGCATGCCGCCGATCTTGATGGAAGAACCAAAGTATTGCCCGTTCGCCGTGCGCTGCTCGTTCGTCCAGGACCGTTGCCGGCGAGAGAATCCGCTGCTGATGAGTGTCGCTCCGCAGCATGAGATCGCCTGCTGGGTGGACGTGCGCACCGGGAGGCTGCGGGCGTGACGGACACCGCTCGCGCGATTGACTCCCCGACCGCGACCGCCGCCAACGGAAAGGTTCTGCTCAAGGTCGAGGGGCTGGTCAAGCACTTTCCCATCATGCGCGGCGTGATCCAGCGCACGGTCGGCGCAGTGCGGGCCGTGGACGGGGTTAGCTTCGAGGTGGTCACGGGCGAGACCTTCGGCCTGGTGGGGGAGTCGGGCTGCGGCAAATCGACGACCGGGCGCACGATTCTGCAGCTCTACCGGCCGACGGCGGGACACGTGTGGTTCGACGGGCTCGACCTGACCCGACTCAAGGGGAACGAGCTGCGGCTGATGCGTCGACATATGCAGATGATCTTCCAGGATCCGTATGCCAGCCTCAACCCGCGGATGACCATCAACGACATCGTCGGGGAGCCCTTGCTGGTGCACGGCATCATCCCGCGCTCGGAGATCCCGGACCGGGTGCGCGAGCTGCTTCGCCTCGTGGGGCTCAACCCGAGCCTGGCGAACCGCTATCCGCACGAGTTCTCCGGTGGTCAGCGACAACGCATCGGGGTGGCGCGGGCCGTGGCGCTGCAGCCGCGGCTGATCATCTGCGATGAGCCGATCTCGGCCCTGGACGTGTCGATCCAGGCGCAGGTGGTCAACCTGCTCGAGGATCTGCAGGATCGATTCAACCTGACTTATGTCTTCATCGCCCACGACCTCTCGATGGTCCGGCACATCAGCGATCGGGTGGCCGTGATGTACCTGGGCATCCTCGTCGAGTTGGCCGACCGAGACGACCTCTACCTGCATCCGCTCCATCCGTATACCCAGGCCCTGCTCTCCGCCGTTCCGGTCGCCGACCCGCTGGTGGAAGAGAAGCGGCGGCGGGTCATCCTGGAGGGCGACGTCCCAAGCCCGATCAATCCTCCCTCCGGTTGCCGCTTCCGCACACGTTGTCCGATTGCCCAGGAATACTGCGCCCAGGAAGTGCCCGCGTGGCGCGAGCTGCGTCCCGGCCACTGGGTCGCCTGCCACTACGCCGAGGGTGGGGGTATAATGTAAGCAACTTGCCCCCGCACGACAATCGAAGGGAGGTGGTGAGCCAGCGGTCGTCGACCCGTATCCCCCATGTGTCCCTACCAGCACGAACCATTCTTTCCACCTAAGGAGGGGAAGAACAATGCGCACTAGGTTGTTTAGTGTGGCCGCGGTTGCCATCCTTGTCACGCTAGTCTTTTCCGCCTGCACGCCCTCAGGGGCGGTTCAGACCGTGATCGTCGGTGGCACTCCGATGGTTGTGACCGCGACACCGGAGGTTCTCAACCTCACGTCGCCGGATCCGACCACGTTCACCAACGTCAGTTATGGCGATCCAGAGACGCTGGACCCCGCCCTGGCCTATGAGACGGCCGGCGGAGAGGTCATCGGGAACGTCTATGAAACGCTGATCTACTACAAGGGCGAGGCGGTCGATGAGTTTGTTCCGCAGCTCGCCACCGACTGGACCGTGTCGGAGGATGGCCAGACCTACACCTTCACCATGCGGGACGGCGTCAAGTTCCACGAAGGCGGCGACATGACCGCCTCGGATGCGGCCTACTCTTGGCAGCGTGGCATCCTCCAGGGCGGCGGCGCTTCGCCGCAGTGGATGATGGTCTCCGCCTTGCTTGGTCTGGGCTACCACGACATCAGCGAAGTCGTCGATGCCTCGGGCGCCCTGACCGACGACCCCGCCGCTTTGCAGGCGGCCGACCCGGCGGCCCTCAAGGCAGCCTGCGAGTCCGTGACCTCCGGCATCGTTGCTGATGACGCCGCCGGAACGCTGACGGTCACGCTGGCCCAGCCCTTCGCCCCGTTCCAGTCGATCATCGCCCAGACCTGGGGCTCGGTGATGGACAAAGAATGGGTCATGGAGAACGGCGGATGGGACGGCTCGTGTGACACCTGGCAGAACTACTATGGCGTCCTGGCCGAGAACGATCCGTTCACGTCCATCATGAACGGCACCGGGCCGTTCAAGCTCGATCACTGGACCCCCGGTGAAGAGGTCGTCCTGGTCCGCAATGACGACTACTGGCGCACCGAGCCAGCCTATGAAGGCGGCCCGTCCGGCCCCGCGGCGCTCGAGCGGGTCGTGCTACAAAACGTGGAGGAGTGGGGTACCCGCTTCGCCATGTTCCAGGCGGGTGACGCCGACTATGTCACGGTGAACCCCGAGCACCGGACGCAGGTCGACCCGATGGTCGGCACGAACTGCCAGTTCGATCTTGAGGCCAACAGCTACGGCGCATGCGAGACGATCGATCCGTCGCAGCCGTACGTGCGCTACATCGGCCAGCCGGGCACCACCCGGACCGACGTCTTCTTCAACTTCGACGTCCCCAACCCCGACGGTAACAACCCCTATCTGGGGTCGGGTAAGCTAGACGGCAATGGAATCCCCTCGGACTTCTTTGCCGACTCGCACATCCGCAAGGGGATGAACTACTGCTTCGACCACGATATCTTCATCAACGATATCTACCAGGGCGAGGCAGCTCAGTCCACCACGCTGGCGCTGGCCGGGATGCCGGGCTACGACCTGGCGGCCCCGCACTACTCGCTGGATCTCGCGAAGTGCGAGGAGGAGTTCAAGCTGGCGGACGCCGACCATGACGGGATCCCCGCCGGCGAGGACCCCGACGACGTCTGGGAGACGGGCTTCCGGATGCAGATCGGCTACAACCAGGGCAATACCACCCGCCAGGCTGTCGCCGAAATCCTGGCCTCGGGCCTGACCGCGGTCAATGAGAAGTTCCTGGTGGAGACGATCGGTCTCCCGTGGCCGTCGTTCCTGGGCGCCCGCCGGGCACGCACCTTGCCGATCTTCGTCCTGGGGTGGCTCGAGGACTACCACGACCCCCACAACTGGTACCAGCCGTACCTGGTGGGCGACTTCGGCAGCTATCTGCGCATGCCGGAAGAACTCACGGCGCAATACAAGGAGCTGATCGAAGCCGCGGCCTCCGAGACCGATCCGGCCGCTCGGGCCGAGATCTACGGCCAGGTCAACCAGCTCAACTACGACAACCCGGCGTTCATCATCCTGTCTATCGGGACGAGCCACTGGTTCGTGCAGCCATGGGTGAAGGGCATGGTTCACAACCCTGTCTTCGCCGGCACCCCGCTTGGGTACTACTACGGGATGTCCGAACAGTAGCAATCCCTCGAACCCGGGAACGTTGCGGGGGCCTGGCAGCAGGCCCCCGCATCCCCCCGGAGAGCCTATGAGCGTGGATTCGGCTCTGGAGTAGCATAGGAACAAGGTTAGCAGGCGATGACGACTTATATTCTCCGGCGCCTGTTGCTTGTCCCCGTGCTTCTTTTCGGTGTGACGATCCTCATCTTTGGCATGGTTTCCTTCCTCAGCCCCGTCGAACGCTCAGCCCTGTATGTTCGCGAAATCCCTCGAAACGACCTTCAGTTGCAGGCGGTGATCAAGCAATACGGGCTGGAAGATCCCATTTACCTGCAGTACTGGCACTGGCTCGTCGGGAAGGTCAATCCGGCAACCGGGGAGCGGCGCGGTGGGATTCTCTTCGGAGATTTTGGCTGGTCGCGGACCGGTTCGCAGCCGGTGGCCGACCTGATCAGGCAGCGATTCCCCAATACGTTAGACCTGACGCTCTGGGCGATCGTGCCGGTCGTGGCGGTCGGGATCTGGATGGGGATCCAGGCGGCCGTGCACCACAATGGTGCTGCCGACCAGGGGGGGCGGGTATTCAGCGTGATCGGGACCTCCTTCCCGACCTTCGTTTTCGGCTTGCTCATGCTCATGATCTTCTATGCCAACCTCAGATGGTTCCCGCCGGGCCGATCCTCCGATTGGGCGAGCCAAGTGATCCTGTCGGACCAGTGGCGCAGCTACACCTATCTGTTGACCATCGACAGCCTCTTGAATCTCCGTCTCGACATCTTCGTCGATACGATGAGGCACATGGTACTGCCGATCCTGACCCTGGCCTATCTCAACTGGGCCGTGTTCCTGCGTGTGACGCGCTCTTCGATGCTGGAGACGCTGCGCCAGGATTACGTGACTACGGCGCGCGCCAAGGGGTTGCCGGAAAAGGATGTTGTGAACAAGCACGCTCGGCCGAATGCGTTGATCCCGGTCGTGACTCTAGCCGGCTTCACGGTCGTCGCCCTGCTGGGCGGGGTCGTCATCACCGAGACCGTCTTCAACTATCCGGGGATCGGCTCAGCGACGGCGGATGCCGCCGCCAACCTCGACGTGCTGACCGTCCTGGGGCTGGCCCTTTTCATCGGACTTATTCTGATCGTTGCCAATCTGGTTGTCGATGTCGCCTACGGGTTTATCGACCCGCGAATTCGCTTGGACTAGCGAGGGTTGCCCATGGCTGAGATAGCCATCCCCAAGGGGGGCTTTGGTGTCACCGAGGCGATCCCCTTGCGCAAGATCGGACCGGTGGAGCGTCTCCTCGGGCCCGAGACGTACCGCATCGTTGTGGCGCTGCTCAAGACGCCGGTTTCGATCCTCGGCTTCGCCCTGATTGCTTTCTTCATCGTGGTCGCCCTGGCGGCGCCGTGGATTGCGCCTCCGCTGCATCCGAACAACCCGTATGACATCCCGCGCGATGGTTTCAGGGCCCAGCCCCAGCCGATGATGTCCGAGTGGAATCGGGAACAGCCGCCGCTGCCGGCCTGGTGGAAGCCGATCATGGGGACGGACCAGTGGGTGCATCTCCTGGGCACGTCGGAGGGGCAGTACGACCTCTTCTATGGAATCGTTTGGGGCACGCGCACCGCGTTCAAGACCGGCCTGATCGTGACCTTTGTGACACTGATCATCGGCATCGTGGTCGGTTCGGTCTCGGCCTACTACGGCGGCGCCACCGACAACATCATCATGCGTGGCGTCGATATCATGCTGACCCTGCCCTTCATCCTGGCGGCGCTGATCCTGGCGGCCGTGCTCACGCCGAAGCTCGGCCGAAGCCTCCTTCCAGCAACGATCGCCCTGATCGCCTTCGGCTGGATGGGCTATTCGCGCATCATCCGCGGCGATATCCTTTCGGTGAAGCAGCGCGATTACGTTATGGCGGCGCGTGTGATTGGCGTCAAAGACAGCCGCATCCTGATGCGACACATCATCCCCAATGCCATCTTCCCGACCCTGGTGCTGGCCTCGCTGGCCATCGGAGACGTCGTTCTATCCTTTGCCGCGCTGAGTTTCTTGGGGATCGGTACCCCGGTCGGCTACGCCGATTGGGGACAGACCCTGTCGTTTGCCCGGAACTGGATCACCGACCTGTCGACCTATTGGTACATCGTCGTTTGGCCGGGCATGACGTTGGTCCTGTTCGTGATGGGCTGGAACTTGGTCGGCGACGCCCTGCGCGACGTGTTCGATCCGCGAATGCGGGGCCGGGGAGGCGCGTAGGCACGGCTTCCGCGACCCGGTCCGCGGAATCATGCATCTCGGTTCACGCCCGGGGAGAGCGTGTCTCTTCCCGGGTTTTCTTATGAGGCCGTGAGAGTACGGTGAGGCGAACAACCCCGCAAGGACCCGCAGCCTCCTTGGGCATCCTTGCCTTAGGGGGCCTGGCCTTGATGTTCTCGGCGAAGAGGGAAATCGCCGGCCCAGAAACAACGCCGACCGTCTCGCCGACGGCCGCGCCGACGGCAGACCGACTCCTCGAGCCGACCCTTCCCCCGCAACCGAGTGCGGCTGACCAGGGAGCCCAGGTGTATTGGCTCTACTGCATGCCGTGCCATGGGGACCGAGGCCAGGGATTGACGGCCGAGTTTCGGCAGCTGTATCCGCCGACGGAGCAGAACTGCTGGGCTTCGGGTTGTCATGGTGAACGGCCGTATGAAGGGGGGTTCACTTTGCCCGATCGGATACCGCCCTTGATCGGTGAGGGAGCGCTGCAACGATTCCCCTCGGTCGCCGCCCTGGACGGTTTCGTTCGAGCTGCCATGCCGCTCCAGGCTCCAGGAAGCCTGACGGCGGTGGGATACGACCAGGTGATGGCCTTCCTCGTCCGAGGAAACGGGCTGCCGCTTGCCGCGGGGGGCCCGAGCCAGGCGCCCGCCGCTTCAGTGACGTCCACTTCGTACAGGTCGACGCCAACTCCCTCCGCCACCGACTCCGGGCCGGAACGGGGGCCCTCCGCGAGTCTGGATTCCGGGGTGGCGCTGACGGCGGTCGGGATCGGGGCCGCGATCGGTCTCGTCCTTTTCCTCCGTCGCCGGCGGCCGCGGAAACCTCCTCGCTGAGCGGAGGCCCGCCGAAACCTCCTCCCTGAGCAGAGGCCGCCTTTCCACTGCAGTTGCGGAACAGTGATTATGCGGCCGCAGCATGCCCCGAGGGGAACGAGGGGTCGAAGGGCCCCTCGCAATGACGATAGGTGTTGTGCGTCGCCTTGCGGATGTGCCGCGATCGGGAGATAGAGTCTGCATTCTGTTGGCGGATTCCGCAGGGTATACTTCCGCACCGTTCAACCTCCACGGATTGCGCCCCAGCCTCCCACTGGCCTTCGAATGAGCCAACCGGCACGCCCTCCAGCTGAACCGGACAAGTCGCCCCTCGACCCCACGTTGCTTTCCGTCGAAGATTTGAGGACGTACTTCTTCACCGATGATGGGGTCGTCAAGGCCGTCGATGGGGTGACCTATCAGGTCCGCATGGGGGAGGTCTTCGGCCTGGTCGGGGAATCGGGGTGTGGCAAGAGTGTGTCGGCGCTCAGCCTGCTGCGACTGATCGATCCGCCCGGGCGAATTGTTGGTGGAACGGTTGTCTTCCGGGGCCAGCAGCTCGACCAACTGACGGAGCGCCAGATGACCGAGCTGCGCGGCAGCCAGATCTCGATGATCTTCCAGCAGCCGCAGTCCAGCTTAAACCCGGTCTTCAGCGTCGGTGATCAGATCAGTGAGGTGCTGCGGATTCACCTGGGGATGAAGCGGGATCAAGCCTGGCACCGGGCCGGCGAGTTGTTGCACTCGGTGGGCATCCCCGATACGGAGGCCCGACTCCGCTCCTATCCCCATGAGCTCTCGGGAGGCCAGGCGCAACGAGTCATGATCGCCATGGCGCTGGCCTGCGCTCCGCAGCTGCTCATCGCCGACGAACCGACCACCGCCCTCGACGTTACGATCCAAGCGCAGATTCTCGATCTGATGCGCGAGCTGCGGACCAAGTTGGGAACGGCCATCATCCTGATCACGCACGACCTGGGCGTCGTGGCCGAGATGGCCGACCATGTGGCGGTCATGTATGCGGGCCAGATTGTCGAGCAGGCGGATGTCGAGACCCTGTTCGCACGTCCGCTGCATCCTTATACCCAAGGACTGATCGCCTCGATCCCGGTCCTGGGTCGGGTGCAGGACCGACTCGAAGTCATCCCGGGGTCGGTGCCCAACCTGATTGATCTCCCGGTCGGTTGTCGCTTCGCCCCCCGATGCCGGGCGCGCCTCGAGTATCGCTTGTCCATCTGTGAGCACGTCGATCCCCGTCTCATCGACCACGAAGAGAATCATGCCGTGCGCTGCTGGCTCTACCAGAGCCAGGGTGATCATCACGCGCCGTTGCGTGCACTGCTGGCTCCGGACGCGTCGGCCGAGGCGTAGCCATGCTGCCGAGCGATCCACCGAACGGCCCCGAATCGAGCGGCCCTAATCACCGAGACCTGGTCGTGGTCGAGGACCTGGTGAAGTACTTTCCGGTTCGTGGAGGAATGCTGCAGCGAACGATGGGATGGGTCCAAGCCGTCGACGGGGTGTCGTTCGCCATCCGGGAAGGGGAAACGCTCGGGCTGGTCGGCGAGTCAGGCTGCGGTAAGACCACCGTTGGGCGCACGATGCTCCGCCTGATCGAGCCGACGGCGGGAAAGGTTCAGTTCAACGGGGTCGATGTGTTCCAGCTGCGAGGCGGCGAGCTGAAGGCGATGCGGCGGAACATGCAGATCATCTTTCAGGATCCGTACTCCGCCCTCGACCCGCGCATGCCGATCGGAGAGTCGGTGGGGGAAGGGCTGCGCATTCATCACATCGGCACGGCCGAAGAGCGCCAGGCCGTCGTGCTCCAGACCCTGCGCAAGGTCGGCTTGGAGGAATACCACGCCCGGCGCTATCCGCACGAGTTCTCCGGCGGCCAACGACAGCGGATCGGGATCGCCCGAGCCCTCGCCTTGCAGCCGAAATTCATCGTGGCCGACGAACCGGTCTCGGCGCTGGACGTCTCGATCCAGTCGCAGATCCTCAACATTCTGAAGGACTTGCAGGATGAGTTCCACCTGACCTACCTCTTCATCGCCCACAACATGAGTGTGGTCGAGCACATCTCGAACCGCGTGGCCGTGATGTATCTCGGGCGGATCGTCGAGTCGGCCGGGCGGGAGGATCTCTTCCGCAATCCCTTGCATCCGTATACCCAGGCCCTGATGTCGGCCATCCCCATCCCCGACCCGCGTTTGCGGCGAAAGCGGATTCTGTTGAGCGGCGACGTACCCAGCCCGCTCAATCCGCCGCGCGGCTGTCGCTTCCATCCGCGCTGCCCGGTGGCGCTCGACCATTGCGCCGCTCAGGAACCGCCGCTCATCGAGGTCAGCCCGGATCATTGGGTGGCGTGCTGGCGCGTGGGCTGAGTCTGCCAGGGGGAAGGGGGGCGGGCCATTACATGCCCGCCCCCCTTTCCCCCTGGAACCCCTCGCGGAGCACCCCGGAGCGCAGCGGAGGGGCAACCCCCCACCCACGAAAGCGGCGGATGAAGGAGTCTCTCTTTGTGAGGTCGGTACCCGCCGCCGGGCCGAGATGTGAATTCGGCGCCGGCAATCGCAGGGAGTAGCCCGAATCAGGGGCGGCCGATCGGTCCATCTTGTTTGAGGTCCCATGCTAAAATCCCGCCATGGCCGACCCGCGCGTGCTCTTGGTCGACGACCAGCGGCAAGTTACGCGCATGCTGCGTTCCAGCCTCGAGCTTTCCGGCCGGAGTTACGACATCCTGGATGTCGCCTCGGCCGAAGAGGCGCTGCGTGAGATGGAGCGCGGGCCGGTCGACCTGGTCGTCACCGACTTGCGCTTGCCCGAGATGAGCGGCCTCGAGCTGATTGCCCGCATCCGGCAGACCCACCCGCGGATGCGCGCCATTCTCGTGACGGGCCAGCCGACCCGTCAAGTGGAGGCCCAGGCACGTGCCCTGGGCGTGGTCGCTTTCATCCCCAAGCCGATCAGCACGGCGCTCTTCCTCCAGGCCGTGGACCGCGGACTCCGAGACGCCGACGACAGCCTGCCGACTCCGGAGATCGCCGGCGACAAGGCCCGGGCCGCCGAGCGCCTCATGACGATGCGCCGTGAGCTCGGCGCGCGCGCGGCCGTGATCGTGAGCCTGGACGGTGCAACCCTGCTGCGGGCCGGCGACGAGGACGACGATGCCATCGACCATTCGATGCGGGGGGCGGTCGAGTCGTTGGCCTCCAGTGTGCGGGCCAGCCTTCGCCAGGGAGCGAAGGATCCGGTGAACTTCCTGTACCTCGAAGGAGACCCCTTCCGGCTTTACCTGACGAACATCGGTGAGCATCAGGGCCTGGCCATTGGATTCGCCGGGGGGCAGGAAGCGTGGCAGATGGGCGCCATCTTCCACTACGCTCGCCGCGTTGTCGATGAGCTGAAGGAAATCCTGCCGAGGTTGGGCGCCAAGAGGGAGGTGGCTGACGAACCAGCAGCCGCCGCCGGTCAGGATCGACCCGCCCCAGCCGGCAAAGCGTACGATGAGCCTCCTACCACGCCTCGCGCAGTCCAGGCTTTTTGGGACCAAGCGGCGGCCAGCTCGGCAGGGCAGGCTCCGGGGAAAGGCGACGCGCTCAGCTACGAGCAGGCGCGCAAGCTGGGCCTGATCCCCGACGACTCCAAGAGTTGAGCCGCCAAGGCCTGAGGTCAGCGGTCAGCCTTCAGCCGTCAGCCATCAGCTTTCACTTGCCCGCGATTCTTCCTCAGTGAAGAGCGACAGGGCTGAAGTGCCCTCGGCTGGCCGTAGATGGCCAATCTCGGCGGAGATGCCGGGGGCTGGCGGCTGACGGCTGACAGCTCACGGCTGATGTTACAATGCGCCGCACGTCCGCGGCCATCTCGGCGGACTCCCCTGGGGCGTGGTGCAATGGCAGCACACCGGACTTTGAATCCGTGGATCTAGGTTCGAATCCTGGCGCCCCAGCCACGCCTCCCCGCTAGCAAGATCGTGTTGGACGCCGACCCCATACAGCCAACGCCCACCGAGGCTTCGTTGTCAAGCGAAGTCGCCGCTCGGAAGAGCCGGACCCAGGCGGGCCGAGGAGGACAGCATGGTCTGTGACGCGGTAATCCTGGCCGCCGGCCTGGGCAAGCGAATGGTTTCCACCACGCCGAAGGCGCTCCACCGGCTTGGCGGACTTCCCCTCGTTGTCTGGGCGGAACGGGCCTGTCGTGAGGCTACGGATCGGCCTCCGGTCGTCGTCATCGGCCCGGAAGGGAGCCAGGCACGCGCGGCATTGCCGGACGACGTCCGCTTCGCCGAACAGCAGACTCGCTTGGGAACAGGTCATGCTCTGCTGCAAGCGGAGGGCCTGCTGAGTGGAGGCGGCGATCTGGTCCTGATTGTCACCGCCGACATGCCCCTGCTGCGTTCGGAGACGCTGCGACAGCTCGTCGGCCTCCAACGAGGGAGTTCCGGGCCGCTGACCCTGGCGACGTTGATCGCGCCGGATCCAAGGGGTTTCGGCCGAGTCCTGCGCGACCCGCAGGGCCGGGTGGTGGCGGTCGTCGAAGAAGCCGTCGCCTCGGATCAACAGCTCGAAACGCGAGAACTCAACGCCAGTCTGTATTGCATCGACGCCGCCTGGCTCTGGTCCCACCTGGCGCGATTGACGCCGTCGGTGACCGGGGAGATCTACCTGACCGATTTGGTGGCGCAGGCGGCGAAGGAGGCCGGCGGGGTCGCCTCGATGGGCGTGGAAGACCCGGATGAGGTCATCGGGATCAATAACCGGCAACACTTGGCCCAGGCCGAGGCCGCGCTGCGGCGCAGGATCAATCGAGAATGGATGCTGGCCGGCGTGACCCTGGTCGATCCGGAGACGACCTATATCGAAGCCTCCGTGCGTTTGGAGCCCGACATCGAGATTCTTCCGAACACGCGGTTGCAGGGAGCGACTTCGGTCGGCCGCGCCTCGATCATTGGCCCCAACACGGTTGTGCGCGACTCGACGATCGGCCCGGCCTGTAGGGTCGAACAATCGGTTGTCGAGGGGACGGTGCTGGAAGAGGACGTTCATGTCGGTCCGTTCGCTCACCTGCGTCCGGGAGCGCGATTGGAGCGCGGCGTGCACATGGGGAACTTCGGCGAAGTGAAGAACAGCGTGCTCGGGCCGGGAGTGAAGATGGGCCACTTCTCGTACGTCGGCGATGCCGAGATCGGCCGCGGGACAAACATCGGTGCCGGAACCATTACCTGCAACTACGGACGGGACGGCAAGAAGAACCGCACGACCGTGGGGGAGAAGGTCTTCATCGGTAGCGACACCCTGCTCGTGGCGCCGGTCCGGGTGGGGGACGGTGCCGCCACCGGCGCCGGATCGGTGGTCACGCGAGAAGTGCCGCCGGGGAGCTTGGCCGTGGGAATGCCGGCGCGCGTCGTCCGCAAGATGAACCATGACGGTTGACCTGGCGGCGGGTCTGGCGGGGCTGTTCCTCCTGCTGGTGACGGATAGCCTGCTCGCAGCGGCGCGGGCGGCGCTCATGAATAGCCACGCGCCAACTCTGCGGGCCCTGCAAGAGCAAGGCGTACGCGGCTCCGCACGGGCGATCGCCCTCGCTTCAGAAGCGACCAGCCTGTTGTTGTCGTTTGGCGTCGTGCGTTACGTCCTGCGCCTGGCGATTTTCGGCTTGGGAGTGGGGATCTGGTTCGCCGCCGCCGGCGGTCGCGATTCCGTAGGAAGCCTGGCGATCATCGTCGTCGGGCTTGGGCTGGGCGTGGCGCTGGCGGAGCTGGTTGGAGAAGCGCTGGCGCTACGCGCACCGGACCGGACCGCCTGCACGCTCAGTCCGCTGGCGGTCGTGGTCGTGGCTGTCGCCTCGCCGGTGAGGGCGGTTCATCGACGGCTGACAGGCCCGTCGAGTGGTGTGGTCCCTCCGCTGGTGACGGAGGAAGAAATCAAGACGATGGTCGACGCCGGAGAGGAGGGAGGAGCCATCGAGATCGAGGAGAAGGAAATGATCTTCTCGATCTTCCAGCTCGGGGACACGCTGGTGCGCGAGGTCATGGTGCCTCGGATCGACATCCGCGCCTTCGAGGAACAGCAGACGCTGCAGGAAGTGACGGAGGGACTGCTCGAGTCGGGGCATTCGCGCGCACCGGTCTTCCGATCCGATATCGACAAGATCCTGGGCATCGTCCATGTCAAGGATCTGCTGCGGGCGCTCCACCAGGGCCGCCAGCAGGAACGGGTGGGGTCGATCCTGCGCCCGGCGTTGTTCGTTCCGGAAGTCAAGAAAGCCGACGACCTCCTGGCCGACCTTCAGGCGCGGCGGATTCATATGGCGGTGGTCGTCGACGAGTACGGCGGGACCGCTGGAGTTGTCACGTTGGAAGACGTCGTCGAAGAAATCGTCGGCGAGATCCGTGATGAATACGACAGCGCCGAAGAATCCGCCTTCGAACGGCTCCACGAGGGAGAGTTCATCTTCAGCGGCCGCATGGACCTGGACGAAGTCAACGAGCTGACCGGCGCCCGCTTGTCGAAGGACACCAGCGAGACGTTAGGGGGGTTCATCTCCGGCCGATTGGGTCGGATTCCAAAGTCGGGAGACATGGTCGAGGCGGGCGGCTTGCATATGGTCGTCGAGCAAAGTTCCGGCCGCGGGCTGATGAAGGTGCGGGCTACCCGGCTGGCCGACGGCAGGGAGGCGGAGGACGATGGCCATCACATCGGAACAGCGGGCTGAGCTGATACACCACGCCAGCGAAGTTCGGCTGCGGGCCTACGCGCCTTACTCGGGCTATCCGGTGGGAGCGGCTGTCCTGACCGGCTCGGGGCAGATCTACGCCGGGGCCAACGTCGAGAACGCAGCCTATCCCAGCGGGATCTGCGCCGAGCGGTCGGCGGTGTTCACCGCGGTCAGCCAGGGGGAACGCGAGATCCTTGCCGTGGCCGTGGTGAACGCCCATGGAGGTTCACCGTGTGGGAGCTGCCGCCAGGTGCTTTCGGAATTCGGCCCTCGAGCGCGGGTCATCGTGGCCGATGGTGAGGGAAAGATCGTGCGCGAAACCGACCTCGCCGATCTGCTGCCACACGCCTTTGGCGCCGGCGACCTTCCGGCGAGGTCCGGGTGACAGGCACGCGACGGTGACGTGGCGCTACGTCAGCGCGCTCATTCCTCCCCAATCTACTCTCTTCTCCAATCCATCTCTCACCCCCTGCCAACATCAAGTGTCCGCAGGATGGCCTTCGCCTGCGCATGGGGAATGGGCGGGGATGGAGCTTCCGGCGCCACCGCCTTAGCGGTTGCGCGCAAGTAGCCCGTCACTCGAAAGGATACCCTCGAGCTCAGGCATCGGCGGTCACGACGCCCCGTTTACGGGGGATCGATCGAGTCCGTGACGTCCTGGAAGTCGTACGGCGTGTCGTACTCAGAGTACATCGCCCGATCCTCCAGGATCGGATACTGACCTCCGAAGACCTGGTTGAAGATGATGCGAAATGAGTTGACCGGGGTCACGCTTGGATACAGCCCTTCCGACCTGGTCGGGAGATGATAGGCGAGCAGGTTGGTCATCCGCTCCTGTACGTAGTTCACCCGTCCGGAATTCGAGTCGGGGCCGTGGTCGCCCATCAGGACGATCACCGGCGGCGCCTGGGAGTGCGCCAGGATGGTGGTGATCACTTCTTCGAGCTGGTCGTTGACAAACAGAACCTGGTCGCGGTAGCCCTCCACATAGTCGGATTGCGTCGGGTCGCCGGCATCGAACGTAAACCGCAGAGTGAACGGAACGGTCGGTGTGACGGGGGAACCGTCGGCGGCGAAGACGAACGGGGGGTGCGGAGCGATGATGTGGGCAAAAACGAACTTCGGCTTGTCCGTCTCCGGTAGATCCTTCAATCGGGCGAAAATGCTGCGGATGCGATTGCGGTGGACCTCATAGGGAAAGCGGGCGGCGGGTACGAATCGCGGCAGCGCGACGACCCCATCCTGCGGCAGGCGAAGCAAGGAGGTCTGGATCAACATCCCTTCGAACGGGTTGATGCCAACCAGGCCGAGATCTTCGTCTACCCCGCCGGCGGTGTAGTAGGTGTCCGCGTCGGTGAGTTCGGTCCCGGCCAGACCGGAAGAGAAGGCGACGGTCTCGTAGCCAAGCGATTCGAGTTGTCGACGGACCTCGCTGTGCTTGATCAGATTCCACAGAACGCCGCGGCCGGCCGTGTGCGGCAGATCCGAGACCAGCTCTTCGACATAGTCCATGTTGAGCGAGGAAGAGAACGATAAACCGGTCTGGCCGTAGTTGGACCGCGCGGCATCGGCGACGTAGAACCCGTGATCCCTGAGGAAGGTGAGGAAGGGCGTGTTGTCGAGATCGTACACTTTGAGCAACGTGTCCTGCCGGGCGTAGCCGTCGACGACCAAGAAATACACATCCGGCGGCTGGCCCGGCGGGAGCTTGAGCGTACTGGCTTGGGCTGGCGGCCGGTCGGTGGTGAGATCGGAGTACGTCCATTCGGCCATGCCGAAAAGAGGGAAGGCGAGGACCACCAGCGCCATCGCATTCAAAACGCTTGTGGCCGATTCGGGTCGCCGCAGCCTTTTGACGATCCACCAAATGAGGGCGATGGCCGCCGCCAAGTAGAGCGGCGCTAGATAGCGGTGGCGGATGAGATCGAGGCCCAGCGCGTGCCTCAGGCTGTCGTAGAGCTGGCCATAGGAATAGAACAGGATCACGAGCAGGCCCACCAGGATCCCGGCACGATCCCAGTTGTGCAGAACGCGCGCCAGGAGGATCAAGAGCAGCCACGCTCCGACGACCGAAATCAGCAGGGCCCGCAGCCCGCTGATGGGGCGCAGCCAATCGAGATTGTGCGCCAGCAATGCCAGGACGGGATAGGCGGCCAGCAGCAGGGGATGGAAAACCCGATGGCGAATCATTCAGCGGCCTGGGACCGGGATCATGCGAGCTTCCCGGAAGCGGAGACACGAGTGTGTCATTCTAATCGAGAAGAGGTGAAGGCCCGCCCGATCGAGCGCTTGGAGCAGGCCCGCTGGTATAATCCCTCCATGAGCGGCCGCGAACGCGTTTTTCGGACGGAAGCGGTCATCCTCCGGCGACAGGACCTGGGCGAGGCCGACCGATTGGTCGTCGCCTATTCCCCCGATCGAGGCAAGCTGCGCCTGGTCGCCAAGGGCGCGCGGCGCCTCACCTCGCGCAAGGCCGGCCATCTCGAACCCTTCACGAAGGCCACTCTGCTCGTGGCGCGTGGCCGTGAGCTCGACATCATCACTCAGGCTGAAGCGCTCGAGACTTTTCCGGCCCTGCGGACCGACCTACAGCGTGTTGGGCAAGCATCGTATGTGGTGGAGTTGATCGACCGCTTCACCCTCGACGAGGGGGGCAGCCGCCCAGCCTACACGATGATGCTCGAAGCACTCGAACGACTGGCGCAGGGGCGCTCCGCGTCGGCCGTGTTGCGCTACTACGAGCTTCGGCTGCTTGAGCTGATGGGGTACCGGCCGGAGTTCTTTCGGTGTGTCCAGTGCTCGGCGGAAGTTCGTCCGGAAGCGCAGTTCTTCAGCTCGGCATTGGGAGGCGTCCTCTGCCCACAATGCGGGCGCGGCCATCCCGGGGCCCGCCCGCTGAGTCTCGAGGCGCTCAAGGTGCTTCGCCATTTCCAGCGCAGCGGCTTTGAGGCGGCCGCCGCCCCCGATCTCCGGCAGGCGGTCCGCCAGGAAGTCGAAGAGCATCTGGAGGCCTACCTGACCCATCTTCTGGAGCGCAGGCTCAATAGCCCGCGCTTCCTGCGGCAGGTCCAGGCCCTGGAGCTGCGGGGGGATCGCGCTTCGCATCGCGCTGCGCATCCCGCAGGGGATCGCGCTTCGCATCCCGCAGGGGATCCTGGAGGGGATCCCGCAGGGAATCCCAAAGGGGAGCCGGCACCGGCCAGCCAAGGAGCGCAGCATCGGTTGACCCCATGACGCACAGCATGCAATCCGTCATCCTGGCCCTGCAGCAGTTCTGGGCCGAGCGGGGCTGCCTGATCTGGCAGCCCTATTACACCCAGGTCGGTGCCGGGACGATGAACCCGGCCACCTTCCTGCGCGTTCTCGGGCCCGAGCCGTGGCGGGTGGCCTATGTCGAACCTTCTGTCCGACCGGATGACGCCCGCTATGGCGAGAACCCGAACCGGATGCAGCAGCACTACCAGTTCCAGGTCATCCTCAAGCCCGATCCGGGAAACGCCCAGGACCTGTACTTGCAGTCGCTGGTGTCGATCGGCATCGATCCGATGCAACACGACATTCGTTTTGTGGAGGACAAATGGGAGGCTCCGGCGCTCGGCGCATGGGGACTCGGCTGGGAGGTCTGGCTCGACGGCCAGGAAATCACGCAATTCACCTACTTCCAACAAGCCGCCGGTCGGACCCTCGACCCGGTCTCGGTCGAGGTGACGTATGGCTTGGAGCGCATCCTGATCGGTTTGCTTTCGCTGGATCACTTCAAGGACATTCCCTGGAACGAAAGGCTGAGCTACGGCGACGTGCAACTCAAGGCCGAGGAAGAGTACGCCCGCTACTATCTGGAGTTCGCCGACGTCGCGCGGCTGAGGGAGATCTTCTCGCTCAATGAAGCCGAGGCGCGGTCATCGCTCGATCACGGCCTGGTCCTTCCGGCCTATGACCATCTCCTGCGGTGCTCGCACACGTTCAACGTGATGGATGCGCGCGGCGCGGTGGGCGTGACCGAGCGGGCCGGATTGTTTGGCCGAATGCGGGATTTGGCGCGCGCCATCGGTGATGCATACCTGGGGCAGCGCGAAGCGATGGGCTTCCCATGGATGGACCGGGCGGAGCCCATCGAGCCGTCGCCCGCTGTCGATGAGGGAGCCGTGCCGGCGACGGCGCAGGATTTCGTGCTCGAGATCGGGACGGAGGAACTGCCGGCGGGAGATCTGGGTCGAGCCCTCGACCACCTCGAAGGTGAAGTGGAGACCCGTCTAGGGGAATCCTCCCTTCGTCATGGAGCTGTCAAGATCGAGGGGACACCGCGGCGCCTCGTCGTCCTGGTTTCAAGTCTCGCCGCCGAAAGCGATGTGGGCTGGAAGGAGAAGGGTCCGCCGGAGGACAAGGCGTTCGATGCGAAAGGCCAGCTCACTCCGGCGGGAACGGGCTGGGCACGGAAGAACGGACTCCCCGAGGATGGTGCCGAGCTCCGCAACCATGTCCGGGAAGTCGATGGAAGACGGTATCTGTGGTCGAAGGCCCTGGCGATGCCTGCCAGTGATGTTCTGGCGCGAGACGTCCTTCCCGCCGTAGTCAACGGCCTGCAATTCGGGCAATCCATGCGCTGGAACTCATCCGGCGTGGCTTTCTCGCGCCCGATCCGGTGGCTCCTCGCGTTGCATGGAGACCACGTCGTGCCTTTCGAGGTCGCTGGCCTCCGGGCCGGTCGGACGACGCGCGGCCTGCGATTCCGCGGGGCCGATGCCATCGAGATCGCGCGGGCGGCCGACTATCCTCCCCGTCTTCAAAGGCTCGCCGTCGTCCTCGACCCGGCCGGCCGGCGGCAGCGGATCATGGCCCAGGCTCAGAAGCTGGCGGCCGGGGCCGGCGGGAACCTCGCCCACGATAAGGACCTGCTCGAGGAAGTCGCCAATCTGGTGGAAGCGCCGCAGTGCCTCCTGGGAGGGTTCGACTCATCGTTCCTCGACCTCCCGGAGGAAGTGCTGGTGGCGGTGATGCGGAAGCACCAACGATACTTCCCGGTCCGCGGCCGGGACGGCCGGCTGATGCCCCTGTTTGTCGCCGTCGTCAACGGAGAAGCGGAGGAGGCAGCGCCGATCCGCGCCGGCAATGAGCACGTCCTGCAGGCACGCTTCGCCGATGCCGCGTACTTCCTCCGCAAGGATCGCAGCCAGCCCCTGGAGGCTTTCCGCGGGCGCTTAGCTTCCCAGACCTATCATCCCGAGCTCGGATCGATGCTCGATAAGTCGGAGCGGGTCGAACGGTTTACGGCTAAGCTGGTCGAAGATCTGGACCTGACCGCGAACGACCGGAGCATCGCCGTGCGCGCCGCGTTCTTATGCAAAGCGGATTTGGCGACGGCTATGGTCGTCGAGATGACATCGCTTCAGGGCATCATGGGCAGCATTTATGCACGCGATTCGGGTGAATCGGAAGAGGTCGCCCTGGCAATCTACCAACACCTCCTGCCTCGATTCTCCGGCGACGCGCTGCCCGCTTCGGCGGCCGGGGCGGCCGTCGGAGTGGCCGACCGGCTCGATACCCTGGCGGGCCTCTTTGCCGCCGGAATGCAGCCCACCGGCGCGGGAGATCCCTTCGGTCTCAGGCGCACCGCCCTGGGATTGATTCAGATCCTGGTCGCTCGCGGACAGCCTGCGGATCTGGAGCGCTGGCTCCGGGAAGCCGCCTCGGGGCTGCCGGTGGAGGCCTCCGGAGAAACGATAGCGACCTGCCTGGAGTTCATTCTGTCTCGCGAACAGTCGCTGCTTCTGGGCGTCGGTCATCGGCACGACATCGTCGAGGCGGTGCTCAAGGCGCAGGGGCGAGATCCGGCCGGAGCAGCGAAAGCGGCGGCCGAGCTGGGGGCGGCCGCGAACTCGGCGGATTGGCCGCTGGTCTTGCAGGCCTACGCCCGTTGCGCCCGCATCGTCCGAGGGCAGGCCGTGGATGGGGCCGTCGACCCGCGCGTGTTCGAGTTGAAAGCCGAGCGCGGCCTGTTCGAAGCGTTGAAGAAGTCGCCGCACGCGGCGGCCTCCGTACCGGAGTTGTTCGAGTCGCTGCGTGCGTTGGTTCCGGCGATCACGACGTTCTTCGACGAGGTCCTGGTGATGAGCGAAGACCCAGCTCAGCGGCGCAATCGGTTGGCGCTGGTGCAGCGGGTCGTCTCCCTGGCGGACGGTGTTGCCGACTTGAGCCGCCTGGACGGGTTTTAGATTCGCCAGTGAGCACCGTGGACGAGGTCAAGGAACGAATCGACATCGCCGACATCGTCGGCGAGACGGTCAAGCTGCGCAAATCGGGGAAGAACTACACCGGCTTCTGCCCCTTCCATCCCAACACGCGCACCCCAGCCTTCGTCGTTTTCCCCGACTCGGGGACCTGGCGCTGTTTCGGCGCATGCAACGAAGGCGGCGACGTCTTCCGCTTCGTGATGAAGCGCGAAGGCTGGGATTTCCCGGAGACGCTTCGATTTCTGGCGCAGCGAGCCGGAGTCGAAATCCAACCGCCTCCGGCCGAGGCGGCCGAGGCCGACGAAGCCCGCCAGCGTCTGCGAGATTTGCTCGAGGCGGCGGCCGGCTTCTACCGACATCATCTGCTGGAAACCCCGCCCGGCCAGGCCGTCCGGGCCTATCTCGGACGGCGTGGCCTGACCGACGCCAGCCTGGAAGCGTTTCAGATTGGATTCGCCCCCGACTCGTGGGAAGCGGGCCATACCTTCCTGGCGTCGCGCGGGTTCAAGGAGTCCGACATCCTGGAAGTGGGATTGACCTCCGAACGCGAAGGCGGCGGGCGGGTCGATCGGTTTCGCAACCGGATCATGTTCCCGGTGCGCGACGGACGCGGTCGCCTGTGCGGCTTCGGAGCCCGCGTGGTGGAGCCGAACGACGTCCCGAAGTTCCTCAATTCGCCGCAGACGCCGCTGTTCGACAAAGGCCGGTTGCTGTACGGCTTCGATTTGGCGCGCAAGCCCATCCGCCAGGCCGACCAGGCGGTCATCGTCGAAGGCTATCTGGATGTCATCGCCCTGCACCAGGCCGGCTTCGCCAACGCCGTTTCGCCGATGGGCACGGCGCTGACCGAGGACCATCTGCGTCTGCTCAAGCGTGCGACCCGGCGAATCGTCCTGGCGCTCGACCCCGACACCGCCGGGATCCGGGCTGCCTTGCGCGGCGTTGACCTGGCGCGCCGGACCCTGGACCGCGAGTCCGAAGCCGTGTTCGACCCTGGAGGCTTCGTCCGCTACGAGAGTCGACTCAACGCCGAGATTCGTGTCGTCGGCCTTCCTGGAGGAAAAGACCCCGACGAGATCGTGGCCGAGGATCCACAGGCCTGGCCGGCCATCGTGCAAAACGCCAAGCCGGTGGTGGAGTACGTCCTCGACTTGCTGACCGAGGGGGCCGCCCTGGACGACCCCAAGGTCAAAGCCGAGATCGCCGGGCGAGTCCTGCCTTTGATTGAGGACGTCGCCGACCCGGTTGAGCGAGAGGCCTACCGGCAATCGATGGCGCGGCGGCTGAGAGTCGACGAGCGTTCCCTGGAGGGGGCGCGTCCGGCGCGGTCGACGGGACGTCGGCGCCGACCGGTGCCGCAGGAAGCCCCACGCGAAGCCTCTCGAGCGGCGACGGCACCCCAGTACGAGCGCTTCTGCCTCGGATTGCTGCTCTTGGAGCCCGAGCTGTTGTATCGGGTCGACCGTCGGTTCTCGGGACTCGGCCTGGACCGCCTGTCGGCGGATGACTTCAGCGGAACGGACAGCCAGGCGATCTTCAACGCAGTGCGCTCCGCACTGGCCCAGGACGAGGTTGAACCGGGCAGCTATTGGCGCAACGACCTGTCCTTTCCCCTGCGCGAGCAGGCGGAGGCGGTCTTGACGGCGACCAGCGATCTCGACCCGACGCAGCCTCGGGTCCAGGCGGAAGCCGTGGGACACGCCTTGCGCCTGCGGCGACGGCATTTAGAATCGGCGCTTGTGGAGCTACGATATCAACTTCAGGCGGCCCAGGAAGACAGCTCGCCGGCGGAGGACCTCCGCCGCCTGATGCACGAGGTGCAGCGGCGCGGCGTGCAGAAGAACCTCGTCGACCGCGCTCTGGCGGGCGGCGAGGCGCGCGGGGCGGATGATGTGGCGGACGCCCTGACCCTGGCATGATCGCGCTTCGCATCCCGAAGGGGACCCCGCAGCCTACCGCAAAGGCAGTTTGGGAAGGCTGCGGGGTGATCGCGCTTAGCGTCCCGGAGGGGACCCCGCCGCCAACCGCAAAGGCAGTTAGGGAAGGCTGCGGGGTGACCGCGCTTGGCGTCCTGGAGGGGATCGCGCTTCGTCGCGCTTCGTCGCGCTTCGCACCCCGGAGGGGGCACACCTGTCCCGATGTCTTAAGGGATCGCGCTTCGCATCCCGCAGGGGACCCCGAAGGGGGCACACCTGGGATCCCTCAGCGTGCTTTGACCCTTTCTAGGACGGCCGCGGGATGATCGAACGCGACGACCTCCTTTCACCTGAAGGCCAACCCGAGCCGGAGCTCGAAGAAGACGTCACGGAGGAGGTCGACGAGACTCTCGAGGGGGCCGAGGCCGTCGAGGCCGTCGAGGCCGGCGATGCTGGCGCCGAAGTGGAGCCGGACCTCGACGAAATGCTGGAGGTCGAAGCCGAAGTCGAGGAGGAATCGGCCGCCGAAGAGGGCCAACCGACGGGCGACGCCAGCGACGACACGGTGCGGCTTTACCTGAAAGACATCGGCCGGGAAGACCTGCTCTCGACCGACCAGGAGCTGTGGCTCTCCGTCTTGCGCGAAGCACCCGACCGCTTGGAGATGACGCGCCCCACGCGGG
>DATEVL010000064.1:0-28166 GCA_035281845.1 Anaerolineales bacterium
ATTTCAGACTGAGTTAGGTATACTTAACTCTGGAATTCACTATGCCAAGACACAGCCCGGCGGTTGAGGACTACTTGAAGGCGATCTACGAGATTCGGCAGGAGGCCGGGGCCAAGCTTGTAGGGACGGCCGCTCTGGCCGAGAAGCTCGGCGTCACCCGGGCCTCCGTCACGGGCATGCTCAAGAAACTGGCGGCTTCGACCGAGCACCTGATCGTCTATACCCGCTACCGGGGCGTTCGACTGACCCCGAAAGGCGAGAAGACGGCGCTGGAAGTCATCCGCCACCACCGGCTCCTGGAGACCTACCTGACGGCCGCCCTGGGCTACTCGTGGGATCAGGTCCACACCGAGGCCGATCATCTAGAGCACGTCATCTCGGAGGACTTCGAGGAACGTATCGCTGCGTTCTTGGGCCACCCGCAGTCCGATCCGCACGGCGCCCCGATCCCCCAGCGCGACGGAAGCCTGCCCGCCCGCCGCGAGATTCGCCTGACCGATCTCGCCGTCGGCCAGGAAGGCGCCATCTCGCGCGTTTCCGACCGCGACCCCGAGCTGCTGCGCTATCTCGACCGCCTCGGGCTGCGGCCGCCGCAGCGCCTGCGCGTGTTGGAGCGCGGGCCCTTCGACGGACCGCTGCACATCCAATCGTCCACCTCGCCATCGGTGATCGCGCTGAGCCGTCGCGTGACCGATGACGTCTATGTGGTCGTCCTGTCGGTCAACTAAGGAGTCGACAACGATGGAGCCGAAGGAGCCCGGCGACCGCCGGATCACCCGTAGGGACTTCCTCAAGGCGGGATTGCTGAGCGGAGGGGCGACCGCGGTGGCGGCGACGCTCGCCCCGGGGAGGACCCACGCTGGCCACGAGCATGGCTTGCCGTTGGCGGCGCAGTCCACGCCCACCCCTCAGCCCGGAATGGATCATGGGGACGACGAGTCGCACGGCGGCATGGGCACCGTCGGACAGGTAGACAACGCGCGCAACGGATTCGACCCGCAAACGCTGCTGCGCGACTGGGATTTCGGGACGGTCAGCACGCTGCCGAACGGACAGACTCTGCGCGAGTACAGCATCGTGGCGGTCAACAAGGAGATCGAGGTCGCCCCTGGGGTGTTCTTCCCCGGCTGGGTCTACAACGGTCGCGTGCCCGGTCCGACGCTGCGCTGCGTCGAAGGCGACCGGATTCGGATCGAGTTCATCAACGGGAGTGACCATCCGCACACGATCCACTTCCATGGGATTCACGCCGCCTCGATGGACGGGGTGCCGGGGGTCGGGCCGGGAGCGATCGCACCTGGGGGGAAGACCGTCTATGAGTTCGACGCTTTCCCCTTCGGCTGCCATCTCTACCACTGCCATGCCACCCCGCTCAAGCGTCATATCCACAAGGGCCTGTACGGCGCCTTCCTCATCGATCCCGACCCGGCGCGACACGTAGGCGAGGACGAGGCCTCGGCGCGAGCACGCAACCATCTCTACACGGAGAGCCAGGCCGTCAACGAGATGGTGATGGTCATGAACGCATTCGACACCAACTTCGACGGTGACAACGAAGTCTATGCCGTCAACACCGTGGCCTTCGCCTACATGAACGAACCGATCCGAATTCGACGCGACCAGCGCCAACGGTTGTATCTGATCAACCTGACCGAGTTCGACCCGATCAACTCGATGCATTTGCACGCCAACTTCTTCGACTACTACGATCACGGCACGACCCTGCGCCCCACGCACCGCACCATCGACACCATCATGCAGTGTCAGGCGCAACGTGGGATCCTCGAGTTCGATTTCAAGGGCTTCGAGCCGGGGAAGTACATGTTCCACGCGCACCAGAGTGAATTCGTCGAGCTCGGATGGATGGGGTTCTTCGAGGTGACGGCGTGAGCGCCGCCGGGGTCGCCCCCAAGCCGACTCGATCCTGGCCGCGCTGGGTGGCCTGGGCCGTTCCGCTCGTGGCTTTGGCTCTGCTGCTCGGCGTGCTGGCGTTCGCCAGCCCCTTGTCGTTCTTCCGAGCGGATCTGCCGCCGGTCGAGATCCTCAGCTTCGAACGGATCGATGTCACCCCCGCTGGATTCCGTGCGACCGTCGTCAACGGTGGACCGGAGCCGGTCACCATCGCCCAGGTCATCGTCGACGATGCCTATTGGGATTTCACAATCGAACCCTCGTCCACCGTGCCGCGGTTAGGGCGGGCCACAATCGACATCCCCTATCCCTGGGTCTACACCGAACCGCACGCGGTGCGCGTCCTCACCTCGACGGGGCTGACGTTCGATGGCGAAGTTCCGGTCGCAGTCGAGACGCCTACGCCCGGCCTGCAGCAGTTCCTGGCCTACGGCCTGCTCGGCGTCTTCGTCGGAATCGTACCGGTGGCGTTGGGGATGCTCTGGTTTCCCGCCCTCCGTCGCCTCGGCCGCAAGACGCTCAACGCCGTACTGGCGCTGACGATCGGGATGCTTGTCTTCCTGCTGATCGACACCGCCCTGGAGGCCTTCGAGGTTGCGGCGGGGCTGCCGGACGTGCTCCAAGGCCAGGCTCTGGTGTTGTTCGCCGCGCTGCTGACCTGGCTGGTCCTGCTGGTCGTCGGAGCGATCCGTCGGCCGCGAGACGACTCGGGGACGATGCCGCGGGCGCTGTACGTCGCCGGGCTGATCGCGCTGGGCATCGGACTGCACAACCTCGGCGAGGGGATGGCCATCGGCGCCGCCTTCTCGCTGGGAGAGGCGGCGCTCGGCTCGTTTCTCGTCGTCGGATTCACTCTGCACAACATCACGGAGGGAATCGGCATCTCCGCCCCGCTCACTCCCGGGCGCGAGGGCACGCCGGCCGGGTACAGCCCGGGTTTGCGCACCTTCGTGGCCCTGGCCCTTCTCGCCGGGGCGCCGGCGATCGCCGGGGCGTGGATCGGCGGATTCGCCTACAGTCCCTTTGTCGCGGCGATCTTCCTCGGCGTCGGTCTGGGGGCCATCTGGCAGGTGATCGTCGAGGTCGGTCGCCTTCTGCGCGACGACGCCGCGCGCCACGCCGAACCCTGGATCACCTGGGCCAACCTGGCGGGGTTTGCCGCCGGCGTGGCGGTGATGTACCTGACGGCGCTACTGGTGAAATTCTAGTGGACAGCGGTCAATAACTAGTGACCAGTAAACAGTAATCAGTAATCAGTGACCAGTAAGCAGGAAACAGGGTCGCAACTGCCAACTGGCAACTGGCAACTGGCAACTGGCAACTGATAACTGGTAACAGGTAACCGGTGACTTGTCACAAAAAAAGGTGAACGAATGAAAGGCGACGTTTTCCACACCCTGTTCGTGATCAGCTTTCTGTCGTTTGTGGGTATCCGCGCCTATTACCATCGACGGGCCAGCCTGGAAGGGGGCCGGATGAATGTTCGCGATACACGCTTCAGCATCCTTCTCCGATTGCTGCTCGCCATCCCCCTGGCTGGGCTCCTTGTGGCCTACATGATCCGGCCAGCGATCCTAGGATGGGCCGAGATCGCGTTGCCGGCGTGGGCATCCTGGCTGGGCGCGCTGATGGTCCTCACCAGCTTTGCGCTGTTGATCTGGGTCCATCGCGCGCTCGGGGCCAACTTCAACACCGTCCTCGGCGTGCGCGACCGGCATACTCTGGTCACGCACGGTCCTTACCATTGGGTGCGCCATCCGATGTACGGTGTTCTGTTCCTGTTCATGGTGGGCCTTCTGCTCCTGACGGGCAACCTCCTCATCGGCGGCCTGCTCTTGGCCGGCTTGGTGGTGACCGTGGGCACGCGGGTGGCCAAGGAAGAGGCGATCCTGGAAGAGGCGTACGGCGAGGAATACAGCTCCTATAAAGCCCGCACGGGACGTTTCGTCCCGCGGCTGAGCTAACTCGCCATTAGAGGCCGGCCCACCCGGTGCCAGCGAAAACCGATCGGAGCACCTCTGCCAGCAACGGGGTACGGCTGGCCGAACCTGCCGGCCGTGAGCCCGCGCCCGGCGGTTGAATCAAGCCCTTCACCGGAACCGGGCCAAGCGTAGGATGATAGATTCCCGGGAGCTACCCGGTCTGGCGCATTCTCATGTGAATGATTGGTCGATGGACGGAGTCCCACAATGACCCGATCCCTCTTCCCGCGGTTGTGCGTCCTCCTGACCGGCCTGACCCTGACTGCGTGCGGCCTGACGGCGAATAACGTTGATCTGACCACCCCATCCTTGCCGCCGGCGGAAACCAACCCGCCTCCGACGCAGGAATCATCGCCTACGCGCGAGGCCGCAACCGCGGCCATCGAGCCTCCGACCCCGACTTACGAGCCCCCACTCCCGCCCACTGGACCGCCGATCGATCGCCTTTCGCCCGGCCAGCCAGTGACGATTTCTTTCATTGAGATGTTCGATTCAATCGAGGGCTGGGGACTAGGTGGCAGCAGCTCGAGCTTTGACCATGTCCTGCGGACGCAGGACGGCGGGCGGACCTGGGAGGACGTCACGCCGCCCGAGCCGGCGGCCCCTGCGGATCGCGACCCCAAGGAGGCGGGCGCGGCCTTCCTTGATGGGAACCATGCCTGGGTGGTCTACTCCTACCCTGGTGGTGGGTATGAGCCGGACGAGGGCAAGATTGTCTGGCGCACAGCCGACGGGGGACAGTCCTGGCAGCCCAGCATCCCCATTGAGCCGGACTATGACTTCTTGCCGCTTGCCATGCCCTTTGTCGACGATCAGACAGGTTGGATCTTTGCGGCGTCGGGCTATGGAATGTCGCACGAATACACCAGTGTGTACCGGACGATCGACGGAGGATTGACCTGGGAGCGGATCATCGATCCCAGCTCCTCGGAAGGCGTCATCGATGTTTGCTGCAAGTCGGGGGTCGACTTCGCCGATGCCCACCTCGGGTTAGTGACCTACGACCAAGGCCCTAATGTGCCGGTGATCGTGGATTGGACCAGCGACGGCGGATTGACCTGGGAGTCACATTCGCTGCCGGCTCCGGAGGCGTTGTACGACCCGGCGGAGATCAACGCCAAGTTCAACGGCGGTACATGCCGGTCCATCTCGCCGGATTTTCTATCGGCAGGCACGGCCAGGTTGGCCGTCGACTGCGTCATAAGCTACGACCCGAGGGATGTGGCTTCCTTCCTCTATTCGACCTCCGACGGGGGCCAGACGTGGCAGATCGTTCCCTTCCCCGGTGGTCCGGTCCAATGGATCGGCCCCGAAGTGGGCTGGTCGGTGGGACGTGACCTCTACCTGACGCTCGACGGCGGTTTCTCCTGGACCAAAGTCAAGAGCGTGACCTGGGATGGACAGTTCAGTTTCGTCAGCCAGGCGCTCGGATGGGCCGTGGCGCGTTCTGAAGAGGCGATCGCCCTCGTCACAACCTCGGATGGCGGCCGGAGCTGGACCGAGATTCAGCCCAGGATTGCCCCCTAAGCAGACACGCCCAGCCTGTCCGGCCCCTGGCTAATTGCCGGGCACATCCCCCCATCGGCAGGGAAAATGACACAGCTCCGGCCCCGGCCATCGGTTCAAACTCTTCGGGTGGGGAGCTGCGGTAGGGGCGGGCATAACACGCGCCCGACGCCTGTGCCTACCTCCTGCCGCAACGAAGTTGGGGGGCAGGGGTCTAGTCAATCCGATCTGCTGATGCGGACCCCATCCTGGATTCCCTCACCACTGCGCCCTTCAGGGATGCTTCGCGATCCAGCGAGCCGCAGAAGGTGCTCTTCCTGGGGCGGTGCAAACGGACGGGATGGAACTCTAGTCATCCGAGCGCCGATGTGTTCTCGAGTGAAAGGGGCGAGGCTCCTCGGCCAGGACTCGAACCCCGTTCGCTCCGCGAGCCCAGCCTGCTCCCTTACAGGGTGCTGCGCGAGGGCGAGACGGAGTGGAACCTGCCGTCTGAATGATGCGATGTGTTCTGAGAAAGGGGGAGGCTCCTCGGCCAGGACTCGAACCTGGAACCTAGCGGTTAACAGCCGCCCGCTCTGCCGATTGAGCTACCGAGGAAGGCGGTCGGATTATACCGCCAGGGAGCCGACGCGATCGTCTTATGTCAGCCGCAAGGAGGGCCGCGGGCTGGCCGTCATGCAATGGTCAGACTCGGCGGGGTCGCTCGACTATAATGACGCCGATGGACGCACACGTCGTGGGAGAAAAGCGCGACCGGATGGCCGCGCGCATTGGACCCGTCGGCCTGTTGATGCCGGCGCTGATGGTGCTGGTTGCCTGGCTCGTGCTCACCCCCGAAGGTCTGCTGGGCAAGGCCGACGCCATCGGGTACGCGGTCTGCCATCGGATCGATCTCCGGTCGTTCCATCTAGGGACGCGTGTCCTTCCGCTGTGCGCTCGCTGCACCGGCATGTATCTCGGCGCTCTGGTTGGCTTGGCCGGTCTGGCCGGCCTCGGCCGGCTGCGTTACGGGAAGTTCCCTCGCCCGGCGTTGCTGGGGCTCTTTGGGATCTTCGCCGCGACGTGGGCGATCGATGGGCTCAACTCCTACCTGACTCTGATCCCGGGGGCGCCGCACGCCTACGAGCCAAACAACACACTCCGCCTGATCACGGGAACGTTGATGGGCCTGGCCCTGGGCGTGCTCGTCTTCACCGGATTCAATCAGAATGTCTGGCGCGGCTGGAAAGACGAGCCGGTGCTGCGCTCCTTTCGAGAGGTGGGCGTATTGTTGTTGCTGGGAGCCGTGGTGGTGGGACTGGTGCTGAGCGAGAATCCGCTGGTGCTCTACCCGCTGGCGCTGCTCAGCGCGGCGGGCGTGCTCGTACTTCTCGGGATGGTGTACGCCGTCGTCGTCCTGTTGGTTCTGCGCCGGGAGAACCGGGCCGAGTCGTGGGGCGGCGTGGCGCTGCCTCTGATGGCGGGAGTTGCCCTGGCCATCCTGCAGATTGGGCTGCTCGACCTGGCCCGCTACACCCTCACCGGGACCTGGGCGGGATTCGCCCTGTAGGAGGAGAAGAGAAATGGATACCGCTGGTGGATTGCTCACGGCCTTTGGCCTGGCGGCGAGCGCCGGGCTGAATGCCTACATCCCTTTGCTCATCGTTGCGCTGCTTGGCCGGTTCACGAATTGGTTCACCTTGAACTCGCCGTGGGACGTGCTGACCAGTTGGTGGGTCATCGGGGCCTTGGTCGTCCTGACCCTGATCGAGTTCTTCGCCGACAAAGCGCCGGCGGTCAACCATGTCAATGACGCGATCCAGACCTTCGTGCGGCCGGCGGCCGGTGCCGTCCTGTTCGCCGCCAGCACCGGAGCGGCCGGCGGCGTTCACCCGGTCGTGGCGATGATCGCAGGTCTGCTCGTAGCGGGCGGCGTGCACACGGTCAAGGCGGCGGCTGTCCGGCCGGCGGTGACGGCGACAACCGCCGGCATCGGGAACGTCCCGGTGAGCCTGGCCGAGGACATGCTGGCAGCGTTTGTTTCCATCGCGGCCATTGTCGTCCCGGTGGTGATCGCAGGATTGCTGATCGTGATCGTCTCGCTCTTCGTCTGGTGGCTGTGGCGGCGAGCCGCCATGTCGACCGGCTCCACCTGATCTGGTCCTGAGGAGGACAACGATGATGGAATCCGCACCCACACCGCAAGCGACGGCCGGCCCGTCGACGAATACGATGGCTCTGGTCAGCCTGATCGCCGGGATCGTCGGCCTGACCATCTTTCCCTTCGTGGGAAGCATCGTAGCCGTCATCACGGGCAACATCGGGCCGAAAGGAAATCGCCGCCAGCGCCGGGGCCCAGAGCGGAGACGGATTGGCTCTGGCCGGGCTCATCATGGGATGGATCGGCGTCGGCCTGGGCGTCATTGGGATCTGCCTGGCGTGCCTGTTCTTCGTCCTATTGCCCCTCGGAATCCTCCAAGGAGTGAACCAAAGCTACGGCCTGCTGATTCCGTTTGGGCTGTGGGCCTGATCAGGCTGCCGGCGGACGCCTGGAGGGAAAGCCGGCCGTAAGGGAAGAGGAGATAAGCATGACCGTTCCGTCGGGTGGCGAGGCCCAACCCAAATCACGAAATTGGCTGATCATCATCGTGGCTGTGGTTGTCTTCTGCTGCTTATGCTCGCTGTGTCTGATGCTCTTCTATTATCTCTACACTTTCGGAGACTCGATCTTCAAGCTCGGTTTCTTGGTCCCGGGGTTGATGTAGCGAACGCTTCCTTCGCCGTCGGTGGGAGCCCGCGGCCGGCATCCTGAGGGTAGTCGAAGGGCGCCGGCCGCTGGATTCGCGCCTTATCTCATTGCGGGGTAGGAGCGCGGGATCCTCTCCATGGGTGCCTTTGCGAGCCCCGCCTCGGGTGACCGACGTGCGAGCGTGGAGGCTTGTCGGGGATGATTACAGGGATTCCTCGTCTGGCGCACCACCTGGGAGAGGCGGAATAACAGTGGAGGCGGGGTCGAACGGTCCTGCCCGCACCTGCGCCAGGCGCCGCAGCTCCTCGAGTGAAGCTCGGGCCGCGGCCCGCTCTGCTTCGCCCAGATCGATCTGCTCAAACTCATCCTCGTCGAGCACATGCATCGTCCCGTCCGGCAAGACAAGTAGATCGAGCGCCAAGTCGTCGAAGTGGACGTGGCCGTCTTCGATCCGGGCCGGCCGGGTGATGTTGCAATACCAACCTTTGAACTGATCCGTGACGGCGTCGAAAATGGCAAAGACGTTGTAGCGGCGGTCGGCATAGTAGGTTTCGAGGAAGCGATCGCCGCGCCGGAGGTCCAGGCCTTGGAGAACTCCATCGTTCCCGTTGAAGCGCGCCTCCAGGCGGATCGAGGTCGGCGTAGCGTCGCGCACGGTGGCGCGCCACGACCGGACCTCGCGCCCAAGGGCATCGTACTTGTGAACGATCACCACGCCGCCGGGAGTAGTCACTGCACCGAGTCTACTCGGCCGGCCCGGCACCGGTCCGCAAGCCGCCTTCGTCAGAGGATGGGTCGGACGACGGCGCGTTGACTCCCAGAGCGTCCAGCAGGGATGCGACATGCGCGCCAAACGCCGGTAGCGTCACCATGCTCTGTCGCCGCGGCCGCGGCAACGTGATCACCACCTCGTCGATCAGCCGACCGGGACGGGCACTGAACACGAGCACCCGATCGGCGAGGTAGACGGCCTCGTCGACATCATGAGTGATGAACAGCACAGTCGGCTGCAGCCGTGACCACAAGCCGAGCAGCCAGTCCTGCATCTCCCGGCGAGTCAGAGCATCGAGCGCCCCGAAAGGTTCGTCCAAGAGCAATGTGCTGCTGTCGATCAAGACCGTGCGGAGCAGGGCCGCCCGCTGGCGCATCCCGCCGGAAAGGGCGGCAGGGTATGAACGCTCGAAGCCTTCCAACCCGAATAGCGGGAAGAGTTCCAAGGCGCGGCGCCGGGCCCCATCCAGCGGTACACCGCGCAACTCGAGAGGGGTAGTTACGTTACCCAGGATGTCGCGCCAGGGCAAGAGCAGGTCCCGCTGAGGCATGTACCCGAATCGGCCGAGGCGGTCCGGGCAGACCTCCCCGTCGAGGACGATCTCGCCCCGAGTCGGTTGCAGCAGGCCGACGATCAGGTTGAAGAGCGTACTCTTTCCGCTGCCGGAAGGTCCGACCAGGGCGACGAACTCGCGCGGCGCCACCGAGAAGGAAACGTCCTCAAGCGCCTGGAAGGGGCGTCCATCCGCATGGAAAGCCATGCTGACGTGGTGCAGCTCCAGTCGGCGATCCTGCCCCGGTCCGACGCCCTGCAGGGAGGGAAAGGGAACGCGATCCCCGGAGAAGGTGGCCTCCCTCAAGGCAGGAACTCGTTCGTGAAAGCCTCGGCTGGATCGATCGGCTTGGCCAGGATTCCCGTGGACTCCATCCACTGAGCGTACTGCTCCCATCGAGAGAGAGTCTGATCGCCCCATCGTGGGGCGTCGGATTGGTATTGCGGTGAAACCCAGGCCTGGCTGGCTTTCACTAAGGCGGGGTTCAGTTCCGGGGCGGCCGCCAGCAGGATGTCGGCCGCCTCTTCCGGATGCCCGGCGGCGAAGGCGTACCCGCGGGACACGGCGGCGAGGAACGACCGAACCAGCTCCGGATCCGCCGTCAGCGTTGAATCATTTGCGATCAGAACGGGTGTGTAGTAATCCGGGACGCAGTCGAACTGGTCTTCCATCATCACGATGTCGAGGTCCAGGCCAAGCTGCTGCGCCTGGATCCCCTGCCAGCCGAAGAAGATCCACGCCAGATCGATCTGCTCCTGCTGCAGGAGGGCCAGCGGATCGGTGAACCCGGTCTCGATCCACTGTAAGCCCCCGGGGTCGCCTCCGGCGCATTCCATCAGACCGTCCACGGTCGGTTTCTCGAACGGGCTGCCGAAAGACCCGTAACGCAAGCCCTCCCAGTCGGCCGGGCCCTCCACGCCGAGGTCGCTCCGGGCCGCGAAGCCGGACGTGTTGTGCTGCAAGATCGCGGCGATCGAGACGATCGGCACGTCGACTCCTCGGGCCAGGGTGACCTGTTCCTGGAAGCTGACACCGAAATCTGCCGCCCCGCTGGCAACCGCCTGTTCCGCGTAGACCTCGCCCGGTTGGATGATTTCCACCTGCAGGCCTTCGTCGGCGAAGTAACCCTCCTGCTCGGCGACGAAGAAGCCGGTGTGATTGGTGTTCGGCACCCAATCGAGCATGAGCGTCACCGGCCGCAGCGTCGGTTCCGTTTCCGCCGACGGTGTGCAGCCTGCGAGGGTGACGGTCAAAAGCAGCAACCATTTCATGCCCATTGCACTCCCTCTTTCCATCCCTGACCGGACACCGGCACCAGTCACCAGTCACCAGCGACCAGTGACCGGTCTCCAATCGCCAATCTCTATTTTCCAATCTTCGTCGAGGCGAGGTCGGTGATTGGCGATTACCGATTGATTGCCTTAGAAGATCCCCGTCTCGTCCCACTGTTCGCTGCGCTGGCTGGTGTAGTACCAGGGCAGCGCCAGGCGTTCGATGCCGTAAACCAGAAGAAACAAGCCAATGCTGACCGCTGAAGTGACCAGGATGGCGACGAAGACCTGGTCGGTCGCCAGGGCGTTCTTGGACCGCAGCATGTACAGCCCGAGGCCCTGCGTGCCGCCAACCCATTCGGCGATCGTGGCGCCGACGACGCTGTAGGTGACGGCGATCTTCAGGCCGGAGAAGAAGGCCGGCAGGGCGGCCGGAAGACGAATCATGCGCCAGATCTGGCCGCGGCGGGCGCCCATGGCGCGGAAGAGCGCCACCAGATCGGGATCGGCGGAGGCCAGGCCATCGGCCATGCTCAGTGTCAGCGGAAAGAAGCAGATCAGAACGACGATGAACACTTTGGAGGTCATCCCGAAGCCGAACCAGATGATCAACAGAGGAGCGATGGCCAAGACCTGGACGGTCTGTGACGCGACCAGCAAGGGATAGAGAGCGCGGTGCAGGAACGGCGAGAGATCGATGGCGGCGGCGATCGAAGCCCCCAGGAGGATCGAAACCAGCAGCCCGACAGCGGTCTCGGCCATGGTCGTTCTCAGCGCGGGCATCAGTTGGCTGCGCGTCTCCCAGCCGGCACGAACCACGTCTGCCGGCGAAGGCAGGATGAAACTCGACAATCCGCTGCGGTCGGCCAGGACGGCCCAGCCGAGCACGGTCAGGGCGAGGATGGCCAACGGCGGAAGGACCTGACCCGCCAGGCTGGACCTTCGGCCGGGCGCAGCCTCCGGCTGGGGCTGTCTTCGGGCGTTCCCCGCCTTCTGCTTCATCGATCCATCCGGGACTTGTCGACCTTCTCGGCGATGGTCGAGCCGGATCGACGGTCGCCGATCTTGATCACGGTCACCGCCTGCCGGGCGCCGCCTTTCATGCATGCCAGGTGCGCCAGGCGGGCGATCTCGAGCAATCGATCGAGCGGCCCTTCCATGACCCCGCCGCCTTCCTAAGAGGAATTAACGGAGGGCGGCGGGGTGACGGTTTCTATCGCATCGACCTTGTGGCGCAGGCCACTAGCTTGAATAACGGCGATGGCGCGCTCAAGGATTGGGTAGGGATCAGCTGCCAGAGGCAATACCTGCACGGCTACGTTGACCGTTCGGTTTGGATCGATGGTCATGGCGGACCTCCATGCATCAGCTCCCCGCGAGCTCAGAGCTCGCGGGGAGCTCGGTATGAGGCGTGTGGACGACGAGCAGCACGCCCGAGACCAGATCGACATGGGCGGGGGGCACTGTGATTCGATTGCTGACCCCGCGAGCTGGGCCGCCGGCGAGCGCCTCGCCGCTCAGGGGAAATGCGAGCCCATGGGTTGTCACGCCTTGGGCATCCCCTCCTAGTGGGATCAGGCTGACTGTGTCGCCGGATTCGCCGTCGATCTCCCCGCCGGGAGGCCGGCACAGGTAGGCCGTCTGGCTGCCGACCCACAGGCTGATCCGTCGCCCCACGAGCGAGGGATGTAGAAGTAGGTGGACGTTGGCGACGGTCATGTCGAACCGACCGCCGGCGGCGCCGATCACGATGGCTTCGTCGACGCCTCCTTCGAAGGCGTGCAGCAGAGCGAGCTCCAGGTCGGTCTCGTCCTTTTCCGCCGGCCGGCGGACGATCTGCGCTCCATCCGCGCCAAGACGGGCAGCCTGCTCGGGCGAAGTCGAATCGAGGTCCCCGACAAGGGCGTCCAGGCGCAAGCCCAGTGCACGGGCGTAGCGCGCCCCGCCGTCCGCAGCGACAACCACCGCCGGCGTAAGCTCGGCCAGCCTCGCCCGAATCACGCCGAGGTCGTCGAGCTCGCCGTTCGCCAGGATCAGCGCCAGATGTCCGGACAAAACGAAACCACTCCCTGCGCAGGGAGTGGCTGGGACTTCAGTGATGGAGGGCCGCCATCCCTACGCCGGCATTACCCGGATCAGGTTCTGCGGGTCGAGGGCCGCCTGCCCTCCTCTCAGCCCGAGGCATCGGGCTCCCCGTTTCGGTTGTATGGTGAGAAGTGTATCGCGGAGGGAGATGGTGGTCAAGGAGAGGCGGCACCCCCACCCTCCCCTCCCCCTGAGAGGGCGAGGGATGGGGTGGGGGTCGAGGCCGCATTCGCGCTTCGCCCTCGATGGGCAAAAATGAAACCAATGGCGCGCTTGAGGTCGAACGACGGCAGGCGGAGGATACGCCCCCATGCGGTCAGAACGACCGGCTGCTCAAGCGAAGGCCACGGGAAGGCGATGATATGCTCGCCCCCCAGCAGGTCCATCGCCGATCGAATCTGGCCCTTCATGTCCGTACAGGCGCCGCTCTCGAGGGCGGCGCAGTTGTACCAGACGATGACATCGCCACGCTCGAGGTTGGCGACCAGATAACCGGCGGCGAATCGGGGGAGGGTCGCAGCCGATTCTGGTTCGTAAAACCCAGAGCGCAGTCCCACCGGGAAATGGACTCCCGAGGTCGGTGGATCGGTCGAGTATGGACCGGGATCCGTCCCGGCTGCGATCAGCTGCCCCGGTGGAGACGTGGGCACGCTCTCACCCATCGGAGGGCCGAACGAGAGTATCAGCGACAAGGCTGCCCCGGCCACCACCATCAATCCAGCCAGGCCGCAGCTGGCTCTCCGCCAGCGACGCGGCGAGGGCAACTCATTTTCAGGGAGGGCCTGTTGGGGGCCGCGGACGCCGGAAACCATCAGGAAGGCTCTGGAGAACCGGAGCTGTCGAGGCGAAACGGACAACGAGCCGGGACCGGCGGAGGACGGTGGTGTGGCGCCGTGCCGGGAGGGAGATTACTTGCCTTTCATCTCTTCCAGGATGCTGTAGAGCAACTCGAGCAGGACCTTCTTGACCGCCTCTTTGTCGCCGGCCTGACAGGGAAGCATTTTCACTTTGCTGTCGAGCTTGAGAGCGATGCGCAGATCTTCGACGGCCCAGGCGTCCTCCTTGTCCTGCTTGTTGGCGGCGACGACGTACGGGGTGGGGGCGTAGGCCCGGAAGGTCTGCAAGATGCCCTTGGCCTCGCGAAACGTCTCGGGGCGTGAGCTGTCGACCATGACGATGAAGCCGAGCATGCCCTCCGAGAGGATCTCCCACATGAAGTCGAATCGCTTCTGGCCCGGCGTCCCGAACAGGTACAGCACGAGATCGTCGTCGACGGTGATGCGCCCGAAATCCATGGCGACCGTCGTCGTTTCCTTGACGCGCTCGGCCTCGGTCGAAATCTTGCGCTCTGTCGAGACGACGTCGATCTCGCTGACCGACTGGATGAAGGCGGTCTTGCCTGCGTTGAACGGTCCGGTGACCACCATCTTGACGGTTTGCATGATTGCGCCTCGACTAGATCGTCCGGATGCGGCCGATCAACCGCTCGACGAGCGTGGCCTGCTTGGCTTTGTCGACCGGGGGCAGCTGGCGGGCCTGCGGCGGCAGCGGCATCCCTTCCGGGCGAACGATCTCAATCAGCCCGGCCTGCAACAACCCGAACACGATCCGGCGGACCTCCATGTCGCTCATCTTGTTGGCCTTGCCGATCTGGCGGATGGTGTTCTTGGGGTTGATGTAGGAGACGACCTTCCACTCCTGGACATTGAGGTTGACATCGCGGATGTTGGCGCCGGGACGCTCGACGAAGTTGAGGGCCATGTCCAGGTTGGGGATCTCCTCGATCAGCTGCTCGTGCTCCTGCAACTGACGGGTGCCCTCCATAATGATGTTCTCGAGGTCGAGGCGCAAGGTGATCCGGTCTTCGGGCGGCAGGACGTCGTTGTCGAAGCGGAAGTGCCCTTCCGACCAGGTGAAAAGACGGTAGACGCTGGCCAGCAAGTACTCGCGAATGCCCGCCAGCACGTCCTGCTGCGAGAGATAGCCGGCGTTGATCAGCAACAGGCCGAGCTCCTTGTCGTTCTTGTCGCTGGCATTGGCGCGGATGAGTTGAGTCTGTTTGGGGTTGAGTTTTCCGCTGCGCGAAAGGATGCCGATGAGCGATCCGTCCTCGCTACCGAGCTGCGCATAGATCAGTTTCCCCTGGTTGAAGGAGATCCAGGCCGCCTCCGACGGGCCTTCGATGGTCAGAGTGCCCGTCTTGCGCGCCAGGTTGATGAGGTTGAAAAGTTGCGTGACACTGAAGTCACGCAGGTTGCCCTTGACGGCCATCGCGCCCTGTTGTGCACGGGGTGGCCGCGGCCGACCATCAAGACTGGGTTGGAAGGCCGCGGGTGGCGGGATTATACCCGGGGGGTGTACCCCCCGCAATCATCGCATCGTCAACGTTAGGTCACCATAGGAAGAGTGTGCCCCGCGGTGGGCACAAATCCACGTCGTGAGATCTCAATGGCCTGTGGCGCCCGACCGCCTCGCCCCTATGGCCCCGCGAAAAGACGATCGGCGCACCGGCCCCGGCACCGCCGCACCGCCTCCATGTCCTGGCGTGGACGGCAGATTTGCGGCCGCAGGCCGCCGGAGCCTAAAAGCAGCTCCGCCATCCCCTGGCTTCGGACCCAGATCGGTAGGCGTTTGTAAGCAGGGAGATGGGGAATCCTTCGGCCCACGGCTGAAACGCAGACACATGTGTGAACCCGTCGACGGCGCCCGCCTGATCGGAGAACCGTCTTGTAATCCCACCTGGAGCGATCCGGGTTCGAGGTTTGCTGTGGGTCAGGGCCGGAAGTAACCGCGATGGACGGGCCGGATCTCTTCGACGGCGATGAATGCCTCGGGATCGGCCTCACGAATCAGAGTTTCCACACGGTCTACATCGCGGCGGCGCACGCTGGCATTGACCACGGCGACCGCTCCGTCCCGCCCGTGGCCGGCGAGCTCGGTGGCGCCGTAGCCTGCCTGGCGCACGGCTTCGGCCACTTCGGCGCCGTGTCGGGAGCTGATCACGCGCAAGTGGCGATACCCGATCGCCAGCTTGTCCTCGATCATCATGCCGACGACGTTGCCGGTGGCGAAGCCGGCGGCGTAACCGATCCAGGCAAGGGGGTTGTTGAGATGGCCGAGGACGCTGGTGATGGCCACGACCCAGATCGCCGACTGGAAGAAGCCCAGGAACCAGACGACGGGACGATTGCCGGCCACCAGGAACAGGACGCGCAAGGTGTCGAGCGCCATGTCGCAGACGCGCAACAGGAAGATCGCCACCGCCATCGCCAGCGGGGAAAGCTCGAACGTCTCAAGCATGCGGCTCGAGCTCTTGCTGCGCCGGGTGGTACATCCGCTCGACGTACTCCCGCACCATACGACGCATGCTGAAGCGCGGGGCGAGCGTCCGAATCGACTCGCGGATCCGGCCGAGCCATTCCCGTGGCAGCTCGTCGGCGGAGCGTTCCAGGTAGTACAGCGGGATGACTTCGTCTTCGAGCAAGGCGTAGAGCGCTTCGGCGTCGGCCTCGTCGTCGCCCGAGTCTTGATCGGGCCCGATCGCCCACCCGTTCTCGCCGTTGTAGCCCTCGCGCCACCAGCCGTCGAGCACCGATAGATTGAGCACCCCGTTGAGGGCCGCCTTCTGGCCCGAAGTGCCGCAGGCTTCGTTCGGACGCCGCGGGGTGTTGAGCCAGACGTCGACCCCCTGCACCAGGTCGCGCGCCAGATTCATGTCGTAGTCTTCGACGAACACCAAACGGCCGCCCGTCTCGGCCTGCTTCACTCGCCGGTAGACGTCCTGGATCAGGCGCTTGCCCGGCTCATCGGCGGGGTGGGCCTTACCGGCGTAGATGATCTGCACGGGCATGCCCGGCCGGTGCAACAGGCGCAAGAGCCGATCGAAGTCCTGGAAAAGCAGGTGGGCGCGTTTGTAAGTGGCGAAGCGCCGGGCGAAGCCGATCGTCAGCGCGTTCGGATCGAGCAGGGCGCCGCTGGCGATGACCTGCACCGGGTGGTGGCGATCGGTCAACCACAAACGGCGCGACCGGTCGCGCATCCGCGCCGCCAGCTTGCGCTTGAGATGGCGCCGCGTCTCCCACAACTCCTTGTCGGGGATTCGGTCGACTCCCTGCCAGACCACCGGGTCATCGATGCGTTCCGACCAGCCGGCGTCCAAATAGTGGTCGTAGAGTTCCTTCATCCGGCGGGCGAGCCAGGTGCCGGTGTGGACGCCGTTGGTGATGTACTCGATCGGCACGTCGGCTTCGGCCCGGTCCGGCCAGACGAAGGACCACATCTTGCGCGCTACCCGTCCGTGCAACTCGGAGACTCCGTTGCGGGCGGCCGACAGGCGCAGCGCCAGAATCGCCATGCTGAAGGTCTCGCCCCACGGGTGACGGTGGCGGGCCAAGTCGAGAAACGCTTCCCGGTCGAGGCCGAGCTGCGGCCAGTAGGAGGCGAAATGTTTGTCGATCAGCCACAAGGGAAACTCATCATGTCCGGCCGGCACCGGTGTGTGTGTGGTGAAGGCGGTCGACCGGGCAACTCGCGCTTCGGCTTCAGCGAAAGTTCGGCCGGCGGCGATCAGCTCGCGCAGCCGCTCGAGCGCCAGGAACGCCGAGTGCCCCTCGTTCATGTGCCAGACGGCCGGGTTGTAGCCGAGCGCTCGCAGCGCTCGCACCCCGCCCAGACCGAGGAGCACCTCCTGGGCCAGCCGCGCCTCCAGGTCACTGGTATACAGGTGGGCCGTCAGCTCTCGATCGGCCGGTAGGTTGTCGGCGACGTTGCTGTCGAGCAGATACAGCGGGACTCGTCCGATCTGGACGCGCCATAGCCGGGCATGGACCACGCGGCCGGGAAGATCGACCGAGACCGTCAGAGGTTCGTCTTGCTGATCGAGCGCCGGCAACACCGGCAAGTCGTCGAAGTTGAGCGGGGTGTAATCGGCTTCTTGCCAGCCGTCTTCGGTGATGTGCTGCCGAAAGTAGCCCTGGGTATAGAGGAAGCCTAGCGCCACCAGCGGCATGCCCAAGTCGCTGGCTTCCTTCAGGTGATCCCCGGAAAGGACTCCCAGGCCGCCGGCGTAAATCGGAAGCGACTCGTGAAGCCCGAACTCCGTTGAGAAATAGGCGATCGGACTTTCGACGCGTTCGGGGTGGGTGAGGGGATACCATGCGCGGCCGGCAGCGGCCATGTACCCATCGAACGCTCCGACGACGGAGTCGTACTGGTCGAGGTAGATCGGATTGCGAGTTGCGGCCTGGAGCGCCTGGCGAGGGACCTGGCGCAAGAACGTGACCGGGTTGTGCCCGGTACTCTCCCAGCGCTCGGCGTCGATCCAGCGGAAGACGCGATCCCCGCCGCCATACCAAGTCCACCAAAGGTTGTAGGCGAGGTCATGCAGCCGGCGAAGGCGTGTCGGAAGACGGAAACCGTTGGGATTGGGCGCGGCCGGGATTTCCATCGGAGCATGCAAACGCCTCGCGGTGGAGGGCGAGGCGCAACCCATCATACCATGCCTGGCGCGCAACCGTTGCCGGCAGGATAATGGGGACGGTGGACGCCGATCTTTTCGTCACCTGCTTGGTCGATTCGTTGTTCCCCGACGTGGCCGAATGCAGCGTTCGCCTGCTGCGCCGCGGCGGCGTCCGGGTAGGATTCCCGCGGGGGCAGACGTGCTGCGGCCAACCCCTGTTCAACACCGGCTTTCGCGATTTGGCGAGGCAGCAAGCCCTGCGAACAATGGCTCTGTTGGAAAGCCGCGAAGTTCCGGTAATCGTGCCCTCCGGATCGTGCGCGGCGATGATCCGTCATGGTTATCCGGAGCTGTTCGCCGGGGAAGCGAAGCTGTCGGCGCGCGCCCGGCGACTCTCGGAAAGGGTCTTCGAGCTCTCGGAATTCCTGGTGGAGGTCGTCCACTGGACACCTTCGCCGCAGCCGGGCCCTGCGGTCGTCTATCACGCCAGCTGCCACCTTCAACGCGGGTTGGGGATCGACGCCGCGCCGCGACGACTGTTGGAGACCGCGCTCGGCGCGCCGGTGGCCGCCCTCGAGCCGGAATGTTGCGGCTTTGGAGGGGCCTTCGCCGCGGACCACGCGGAGATCTCAGCGGCGATGCTCGAGCGAAGGCTGCACCAGATCGAGATGAGCGGAGCAGGGTTGGTCGTGGCCAACGACGTCGGGTGCCTGATGCACCTGGAGGGGGGGCTGCGGCGCAGCGGGGCGGCCGTACGCTGCGCCCACCTGGCTCAGGCCCTCGAGGGCGAATGGAACGGTCTGCAATGACGACGGCCTTCCGCACTGGCGTACGTGCCGCACTGGCCAATCCGGCGCTCCAGGAAGCGCTCGACAAGAACGCCGAGCGTCGGCGCGCCGGTTGGGAAGCGGCCTTTGCCTCGCTGCCTGAGTCCGAGGCGCGGAAACGGCAGGCGGCGGAGGTCCGGCGTCGGACGATCGCCGAACTCGATGCGCATCTGGACGCCTTTACCGCCCAACTGCAGGGCCAGGGAGTCGTGTTCCATCGGGCGAAGGACGGGGCCGCCGCCTGCCATGCGGTATTGGCCATCTTGCAGTCGCACGGCGTGCATCGGGTCGTCAAGGCCAAGTCGATGGTGACCGAGGAAATCGGACTCAATCGGGCACTGCTCGCCGCCGGGATCGAAGTTGTCGAGACCGACCTGGGCGAGTTCATCGTCCAGCTGCGGGGGGAGGCTCCGGCGCACATCACGGCTCCTGCCATCCACCTGCGCCGAGCGGATGTGGGACGGACCTTCGAGCAGCACCTCGGCGTGCCTTTCACGACCGAGGTGGCGGAGATGACAGCCGCCGCGCGGCGGGCCCTGCGCGACCGTTTCTTTGAGGCCGAGGCCGGAATCACCGGCGTCAACTTCGCCGTGGCCCAGACCGGGACATTGTGCCTCGTGACGAACGAGGGCAACGGGCGGATGGTGACCAGTCTGCCGCCGCTCCACATCGCCGTCATGGGGATCGAGCGCCTGGTTCCCTCGCTGGCCGATCTGGGCGTCATGCTGGACGTGCTGCCGCGGGCGGCCACGGGCCAGTCGCGCACGAGCTACGTTTCTCTTCTGCAGGGACCGCGCGGCGCGGGCGATCCGGATGGCGCGTTCGAACGGCATGTGGTGCTTGTCGACAACGGAAGAAGCGCGGTTCGGGGATCCACCCTGGCGGAGGCCCTGTCGTGCATTCGCTGCGGGGCGTGCCTGAATGCGTGCCCGGTGTATCAGGAGATCGGTGGTCACGCGTACGGCAGCGCCTACCCGGGCCCGATCGGCTCCGTCCTTTCACCGGCCTTGTGGGGAGTCGGTCGCTTCGGCCATCTGGCACGCGCTTCGACTCTTTGTGGAGCGTGCCGCGACGCGTGCCCGGTTGGCATCGACCTTCCGGCTCTACTGCTGCGTGTGCGGGGCGAACAGACACGAACGGGACGGCCGTCGCCGTGGTTGCGCGCCGGAATGTATCTTTTCGCCTGGACGATCGCCTCCCCTAACCGCTACCGGTGGGCGCAGCGCCTGGCGGCGATGGCCTCAAGGGCGGCGCCCGGGACCGGCGGGTGGATTCGCCGGCTGCCTCCACCGATGAGCGGCTGGACGGAAAGGCGCGACTTCCCGCGGTTCGATCGCCGGCCCTTCCGCCAGCGGTGGGAGCTCAGCGCTCAGAGAGTGGAAGCCCCTGCCACAGCTAAAGAGCCATCCGTGGCCGACGGATCAAAGGGTGCCCCGGCATTACCCTCACCCCCGAACCCCCTCTCCCGACCGTTTCGGTCGGGAGAGGGGGCCAGGGGGGCGAGGGCTACGCGGACGTTCATGGAAGCGGTCGAACGCATCGGGGGTGAGGTTTTCGAATGTCGCAGCGAATCGATCGCCTTCGAGATCTCGCAGTTCCTCCGGCGTGAGGGGGTGGGTGAACTGCTCGCCTGGGGCCGTAGCAGCCCCACCATGGACGGCATCCTCACCCGGCTCGAGGCGGACGGCCTGCGGCTCATCGAGCCGGAGGTCCCGGATGGACCGGCAGAGGAGCGCGCGGCGAGACTATCGCGCTACGCTCGCATGGCCGCGGGAATCACGGGCGCGGTCGCCGGGTTGGAGGACGCCGGAACGCTCGTCCTTCCAAGCGGGCCCGGACGGTCGCAGCTGGCCAGCCTCCTTCCGCCGCTCCATCTGGCCGTGCTGGACGCGGCCGACATCTACTCTTCTTTGGAGGCCTGGCTCCTCAGCAATGGACCGCGCTGGCTGCAGGACGCCTCGGGGCTCGTCCTGGTCTCCGGCCCCTCGCGGACGGCCGACATCGAGATGACGCTGACGATCGGGGTCCATGGGCCGAAGCGAGTTGTTGTGTTTGTGGTGAGAAGGGAATAGCGGACAGCGATCAGCCATCAGCGGTCAGTTACCTTGAATCCACGACGCTTCTCGTAATGTCATTCCGAGGAGGCCCCGAGCTCAGCGAGGGGCCGATCGAGGAATCCCTGAGACGCGTCGCCCCTACGTGCCCGCGGGTACGAATGCCCCCCGCGGCCGGTGGGAGCTGATGAGGTCCGAGGTGATCGCCAACCATCGTTCAACCATCACTGACTACTGGCCACTGACTAGTGATCACTCGCTTCCCACGCCTTCGAACAGATCGCGCTCGCGCAATCCCGGTGGAGCGACGGGGTAGGCCCGCATATAGACTTCCTCGGCATCCGAAAGCCGCATCAGCCACCGGCCGATCCTCCCCTGGCGAGGCATCAGTTGGCTGGCATGGCAAGCGGAGGCCCTCTGCTTGCGTTCGGCCACCGGCCGGATGTCGATGCGGGCGTGAACCGGGAACTCGCTCTCCGCGATCTGGACCAGATCGATGTCCTGATTGCGTCCCCAATGTCGCGGGTCCCGGCCGAAGAGTCGCAACAAACGGATCCCCTGCCGCAGCCACGGGCGATGGAACGTGATGTAGTAGAGCTTCTCCGGCTGGTAGGGCGTTGCGCCGTTGGGATACCGGCGCGGGTCGCCGGCGGCCTCGAAGGCGAGTCGGGTGGCGTTGTAGCAGGCGATGTGATCCGGATGGTGGTAGCCGCCGATGGGATCGAAAGTGATCACGACCTGCGGCCGGAGCCGGCGCATCCAGGGGACGATGCTTGCCGCCACCATGTCCACGGGCGCGGCTGCCAAGGCCTGTGGATGAAAGTTGTCGGGCGAGCCTTGCATCCCCGAATCGCGGTAGCCGAGGTAGTGAACCCCGGCCAACCCGAGGTGCCCGGCGGCGCACTCGAGCTCGCTTTGCCGCAGATCGCCGACACTGGCGTGCCCCGCCAGGATTTCGGGCGCGACCGTCCCGACCTCGCCCCGGGTGGCGCACAGAAGGTGGACTTGTACCCCGCGTGAGGCGTACAGGGCCAAGGTCCCGCCGGTTCCGAAGGACTCATCATCGGGATGGGCGAGCACCGCCAGGAGAAGGCGCGGGTCGGAATCAGCCATCGCCGGCGATCCCTGCCGCGCCTGGCGGTTTCGCCTCTGCTGGATCTCCAAGAATCTGAACGACGACTTTGCGACGGCGCGGCCGAACGTCGAAGTCGACGAAGACGATCTGCTGCCAGGTGCCCAGGCGAATCCGCCCTTCCTGGACCGGTACGCACAGGGACGGACCCAGCAGCGCGGCCCGGATGTGCGCATGGCCGTTGCCGTCTCCCCAGCGTAAGTTGTGCCGATACTCGGCGTCGGGAGGGACGAGTCGGTCGAGGGTTGCCCGCAAGTCGTCGAGGGCGCCGTCTTCGAACTCGATCGTTGTCAGACCACTGGTGGCGGAGGGGGTGAAGATGGAAACCAGCCCGTCGCGGATGCCGCTGTCGGCGACGAGCCTTTCGATCCCGGCGGTCAGGTCGCGGATGTCGGCGTGGCCGCGTGTGGAGAGCTCAATCTCCCGAGTCTGGATCATCGACCGTTTCGCGTGGCAATTCCGCCGCGGCGGCGGGGGCGCGGGCAGGAGCGGGCTGGGAGAGATCCGACTCGGTGCGGGTCTCTCCACGGCCGGCGCCCTTGGCCAAGTACTGGGCGTCGTCGGCCCTTGCGAGCAAGTCGTCGATCGTACGGTCTTCCTTGTGAAGCTGGGAAACGCCGGCCGAGAAGGTGAGCGGGGGGAGGCTGGCGCCGTAGGGTCGCGTGGTCGAAAGCAGCGCCCGGCGAAGCTTGCTGACGACGTTGTCGGCTCCGGCGATCTCGGTCTCCGGCAGGAGCACGGCGAATTCGTCGCCGCCGATGCGAGCCAGGGAGTCGGCAGCCCGCAGAACGGCTTGCATGGACCGGGCAGCACTGCGCAGCAGGCCGTCGCCGAAGAGGTGGCCGAAGGCGTCGTTGACTTCTCCGAAGCCGTCCAGATCGATGTAGATCAGGGTCAGGGGGCGATGATAGCGCCGGGCGCGCTGGAACTCGCGCTCCAGCAGTTCGAGCAGCCAACGGCGGTTGGCCAGACCGGTGAGCGAATCGGTGTGTGCCAGCTCGGTCATCTGCTCGGCCTGCCGGTTGAGCTGGGTCAACGCCTTGCGCGACTGGCTGGCGTACGCGTGCAGCATGGCGGCGGTGAAGAACAGGATCGCCGTTTGCACGACGAGGAAAACGGCGGCCGAGGTCGGATCGAGCGCGATGGCCGCCGAACTGGGGTTGCGGGCGGCCATCGACCAGGCGAAGATGTCCGCCGCCACCGAGGCGGAGGCGAAAAGGTAGCCGGCCGCCGGACTGATGATGGCCGCGGCGATGAAGACCGAGACGATGGCCACCGGGCTCAACAAGAACAGCTCGGAGGGATACACCACCCCGTCGAGCGTCGGATAGAACAGAGCGGCCCCCGCCAGCAGATATCCGGCGGCCAGGATCCGCCCGCGCCGGGCCAGCAGGAACCCCACTCCGAGTACAACGAACGAGAACGAGAGGGAAAAAAGTTCGGCGGCTGCGCTAGGACCGCGCACGAACCCGACAGCCAGGTAAAGGATGACTCGTCCGCCGAACCACACCGCCAGGGTGATGGCCCAGACCCGGAGGATGAGGTGGACGAGTCTCAGGTGAAGGGCGCGTTCCTCACCCTCGTAGTGGGGGAAGAATGCGCGGCGGAGCGTGAGGGCCATGGATCAGCTGCTGCCGGAGTCGCCGGATGAGTCGTCGGGCGGGATCAACGCTCCCAGAATATTGTAGCCGGAGTCGACGAAGACGACTTCGCCGGTGATCGCCCCGGCCATGTCGGACGACAGCCAGACGGCCGTGCGCCCCAGGTCCTCCAGCGTGATGTTGCGGCGCAACGGGGTCAGCATAGCGAACTCGCGATGCATACGCTTAAACCCGGCCACGCCGGCGGCGCTCAGCGTCCGGATGGGCCCGGCCGAAATGGCGTTGACCCGGATCCCCTGCGGTCCGAGGTCGGCTGCCAGGTATCGCACCGATGCTTCCAGGGCGGCTTTGGCGACGCCCATTACATTGTAGTTGGGCATCACCTTCTCGGAGCCATAGTACGTGAGGGCCAACACCGAACCGCCGTTCTTCATCAGGGGGACGGCACCTCGAGTCAGCGCCGTCAGGGAGTAGGCGCTGATGTCGAGGGCATTGAGGAAGCCTGCCCGGCTGGTGAGGTGATAGGGCCGGCTGAGTTCGTCGCGACCCGCGAAGGCAACGGCGTGCACCAGGATGTCGACGACTCCCAGTTGGTCGGCTGCCTGTTGGAAAAGGGCCTCGATCTGGTCGTCCTGCGCGACATCGCACGGCTCGATGAAGGTCGACCCGACGGAATCGGCCAGGGGGCGAACGCGGCGTTCCAGGCTCTCGACGGCGTAGGAGAAGCCCAGGCGCGCGCCGTGTTCGTGCATGGCCTGCGCGATGCCCCAGGCGATCGAGTGATCGTTGGCCACGCCGAAGATCAGCGCGGTCTTACCTTCCAAGAGTCGGCCCATCCATTCCCTCCTCGTCCTTCACAAACCGGGTTTCTCATAGAAACCCGGTTTGTCGCGTCAAGAATCCAGGTCTGTCACGTCCGCCCGAAAACGCCACGGCTTGCTCTTCCACGGTTCCGGGACGCCGTCCAGGCCGACGCGAGGCCCGCGCACGATGGCGCGGCGTGCAACGGCCGGCGCCTCTTCGATGAACAGGCGCGCCCCAGACCGGCACAGATCGTGTCCGTCCAGCCGGCCGTCGATGCCCAGCGCCTGGCACAGCTTGGCCGGCCCGTCGGCTAATCCCTTCGACCCCTCGCTATCCCTCGGGGCATGCTTCGTTCGGCCCTCCCTGAGCTCGGCCCTCCCTCTGCTCATGGCTTCGCTCGTTCGCACCTGTGCGCCGGACCGGCGTCGACGACGCATGCTGGCGATCCCTTCATCCGGGGCCAGCGCACGCACCAGGACAGCCGCCGGTCGCCCGGCGACCTCCGTCACGACGTTCAGGCACCAGTGCATGCCGTAGGTGAAGTAGACGTAGGCGTGACCCGGTTCGCCCCACATCGAGCGATTGCGCTCGGTACGGCCGACGCGGGCGTGGCAGCCGAGGTCTTCCTGTCCGATGTAGGCCTCCGCTTCGACGATCCATCCGCTCAGCCTTCGTCCGCGGTGGATATGAACCAGACGCTTCCCCAGCAACTCGCGCGCCACGAGCAGCGTCGGGCGGTGATAGAACGATCGAGGCAATCGGCGTCCGTGCGACATCGGCCCCCGCGCCCTACTCCGACCGCCCGGATTGGAAGCGAGAGTCGCGGGCGATCATCCGGCGCAAACCATCGTCGAGGCGGACGCGCGGCGTGAACCCCAGCTTCGCCGAGGCCAGGGTCAGGTCGGCGCACATCGACGACGTTCCGGGGTCCTGGCTTTCCTTATAGAGCCAATCGGCGCCTGAACCGACGACCTCCAACACCTGCTGGGCCAAAGCTCGAATGGTGGTGGGAACGCCGCAGCCGATGTTGATCACGCGGCGGCTGATGGTCGGGACGGTGGAGGCGGCGACCATCGCTTCCACCACATCATCGAGGTAAACGAAGTCGCGTGTCTGGTCGCCGCGTCCGTGGATGACGATGGTGCCTCCGCGGACGGCCTGGCGCAGGAAATGCGGGACGACCGGAGGGTGAGCCGCCGGAATCGGCTGTCCGGGGCCGTAAGCGTTGAAGACTCGCAGCGACACCGTCTCGATTCCCCACAAGCTCCCGATCGTTCGCACGTAATATTCGGCCGCCAGCTTGGACACGGCGTAGGGCGAAAGCGGGTTGGGGACGGCGTCTTCTCGAAGCGGCTGCTCGCCCTGGTCGCCATAGACGGCGCCGGACGAAATGAGCACGACTCGTTTGACCCCGACGTCGCGCATGGCTTCCATGATGCTGACCGTTCCGCCGACATTGACAGCGTTGTACTCGCGGGGATACAGGACGGACTCGGGGACCGAGACGCGCGCCGCCAGGTGGTAGATGCAGTCCACGTCCTGGAGCAGGGTCCACAGCTTAGGTCGGTCGGTGACGTCGCCGCGGGTGAACAGCACGTCCGCATCCAGACGCTGAGGGTCGCCGGCGGAGAGGTCGTCCAGGCCGCGCACTTGATGGCCCTCATGCGCCAGCCGATTGGCGAGCGCCGAGCCGAGGAACCCGGCGGCGCCGGTGACGAGAAAATTCATGGTTGGACCGTTGAGAACGGCGGCCCTGCGGCCGCCGGTGAGAAGCGATTATAGCATGCGGGGATTTCCCCCCTGAGCGATGTGGAAACGCGAGCGGAAACACAGCTGCAACCGCAGATCAACGGTCTGGGACGCCTTTCGACTTTGCCCACAGGCGAGCCGAAGGCTCGCCTGTGGGCCCCGCTCAGGGAGGAGAGAAGAAAGGTTCCATCGCTGAGCGGAGCTGTGGCCTGGGCGCAGCGAAGGCCACAGCGAAGTCGAAGCGCCCGCAACGCCCGAGCGGAGCATTTGCGGGACTTCTCTGCTCTCCTGGATGCTGTCGAAGCGCGCCTGGAGCGCTTTGCGACCGAGTCCTCGACTCGCCCACACCCGAACCTTCGGCTCAGGTATGGGCGCCGCTCAGGAGGAGACGAAGCAACGAAGGGCGGAGCCGCATAGGTTCCAGCCGCCACAGGTGGGTTTTCTGACCTTCCCTTAATGGCGGGGAACGACAGCCGCCGGTATGATCCCGGCGTGGTCGCCCTTCGACGATGGCTGGGAATCGGTTTCTGGTCGGCCCTGGCGCTGGTGATGCTCGGGGGCAGCGACCGTCCCGTGAGCGGACCGGCCGATCTGCTCCACCGTTACACCGGACCGATCGAATTCGATTTCGCCGGGTGGACTCTCGGTGCGGTCGGTTCCAAACTCGGACAGGCAAGCGCTGACCAGGCGGCCTATCTTGCGGAAGCGGCGCGGACCGAACTGGTCCGCCATTACCTTTCCGATCTTGGCGAAGCGGCTCGTCTCCAAGAGGAAATCGAACGTATCTACGCCGACTCCGCCGTCGCCGACCCCGGGCGGGACTCGGCTGCCCACCGTGCAAGCTTGGCGCGCATCCGACGCGAATTGACCGGCCTGCAGCCGGCGGTGGAAGCCACCCTGCAGGAGCAAGCGAGTGTGATCCTGGCGGACACCGGGCTGACGACGCTCGGCGCGCCGATCCCGCCGGTCTCCTTTCGGTTGTCGAAGCTGCCGATGGCCCTAGTGGTCTCGCCGCGCACGACGATCCGCCAGGAGGCATTGATCCAGCTGCTGCCCGATATGACAATCGAGCAGCAAGTCTCCCTGGAGGATCAGGTCGAAGAGAACCTGGGGTTTTCGTCCCTGGTCGTCCCGATCGGGGGGATCGGAACCTATCCGACGATGGTGCAAGAATCGACGGCGCTCGACTGGTTGACGGAAGTCGTGCTGCACGAGTGGATCCACAATTATCTGACCTTTCGTCCTCTCGGGTGGGCCTACGACGCCTCGGCCGAGACGCGCACGATGAATGAAACGACGGCCTCGCTCCTAGGGAAGGCGCTCGGTCGGGGGCTGCTGGAGCGCTACTACCCCGACCTCGTCCCGCCGCCGCCACCCGAAGCGACGACCCCGGAAACCGAGACGGAGCCGCCGGCCTTCGATTTCAACGCCGAAATGCACGAAACCCGGGTCGAAGTCGATCATTTGCTGGCCAACGGCAAGGTGGAAGAAGCCGAGGCCTATATGGAGGCGCGCCGGCAGAGGCTGGTGGAGCACGGCTACGTCATCCGGCGCCTCAACCAGGCCTACTTTGCATTTCACGGTGCCTATGCCGATAGTCCGCAGAGCGCGGCCGGCGCCGACCCTGTCGGCGAGGCGGTGCGCGAAATGTGGGACGCGAGCCGGTCGCCGGCGGAGTTCTTGCGGACGATGGCGCGGATGAATTCGTACGACGATCTGTTGCGCGCGTTGGG
>DATEVL010000065.1:0-2862 GCA_035281845.1 Anaerolineales bacterium
TCGGGCCGACCGATCGGCTACTCGTCCCGCATCCGGCAGTCCTCATCCTCGTACTCGACCTCGATCGTCGTGTGTTCCAGATCGATCTGCCGGAAGAGACGCAGGGCGTCCGCTTTGACCTGGACGATCTCGGTCTTCGACGCCCCGGCCGGAACCACGAGGTGGGTCGTCAGGACATGGTGTTCGCCGTCGAGCGACCAGGCGTGCGTATGGTGAGTGGAGAGGACGTGGGTAATGGTCTCGAGCTCGTGTTCGATGGCGTGGACATCGATATCGGCCGGCGCCGCTTGGAGGAAGATGGCGACGGTCTTGCGCAGGTTGCGAATCACGTTGTAGAGGACGTAGCCCGTGATCAGCATCGACAGCAGCGGATCGAGAATCTGGATGTCGGTCACGAGCAGGGACAGACTCACGATCAGCACCGCCACCCACCCCAACACGTCCTCGAGCAGATGCCAGGCAATCATCTGGGCGTTCATGCCCCGGCCGCCTCGCATGCGCAACACGGCGGCGCCGTTGACGACGATTCCCAGAACGGCCAGGATGAGCATGCCGCGAGCATTGGACGGTTGGGGGTCGAACAGGCGAGGGATGGCCTGCCCCAGGACGATGAGCGATCCGAGAATCAGGACGATGGCGTTGACCAGGGCCGCCACCAGCGACAGGCGACGGAAGCCGTAGGAGTAGCGACCCTGGCTCGGCCGATGGGCGCGGTTCTCCATCCACCACGAGAATCCGATGGACAGGCTGTCGCCCAAGTCGTGGAGCGAGTCGGACAGGATCGCCAGGCTGTTGGTGAAAAGGCCGCCGACGACTTCGACCAGGGTGAACGTCAGATTGAGAACGAAGGCCGTGCGCAATCTGGTGGTCGTGTCGTGCGCATGCTCGTGGAACGCACGGGCGGGAGAGGGCATAGCGGGAGTATAACGGCCCGCTGCGGGCGTCAGAGGGACGCCGTGGGCGCGGCGGCGAGCGACGTCTCCAGCGAGCGCGCCAGGGCGGCACGACCAGAACAACGACTCGCTGGGAGGACCCACGCGGGGGGCTGGAGGTCGCGCACGACTAGCCCGGAAGAAGGGAAGCCAGCGCCAAGGAGCCGAGGATCCCGGAGCGGCTGCCGAGGGCCGGGGGAACGATGTACTCGTCGATCGCTTCCAGGATCGGCGGCGCCTGCACGTAGCCGTGCAGCAGTTCGACGACTTCCTTTCGGATGCGGGGGAGCAGGCTCGCCTGGGCCATCACACCGCCACCGAGGATGACTCGCTGGGGTGACAGCGTACAGATGAAGTTCGTCAAGGCCAACGCCAGGTAGTGGGCCTCGAGACGCCAGGCCGGATGGTCCTCGGGCAGCGACGGAGCCGGCGCATGCCATCGCCGCTCGATCGCCGGGCCGGTGGCCAGTCCCTCCAGGCAGTCACCGTGGAAGGGGCACACCCCTTCGAATGGATCGACGGTTCGGTCGTGGGGGATTCGAATGTGGCCCATCTCGGGGTGCAACAAGCCATGGAGCGGTTTCCCTTCGACTAGAACGCCGCCGCCAATTCCTGTTCCAATCGTCATGTACAGAAAGGTATCCAGGCCCTGCGCCGCACCCCACCGTCCCTCCCCCAGGGCAGCGGCATTGACATCCGTTTCAACGGCAACCGGGATCTGCAGGGCGCGCAGGAAGGGCGACCTCAGATCGGTGTCGGCCCAACCGGGCTTGGGGGTCGAAGTGATCCAGCCGAAGTGGGGGGATTGAGGATCGAGGTCGACCGGGCCGAATGAGCCGATGCCCAAGGCGGCGATGCGGCCCAGCTCCGCCTCTTGTTTGCGGAAGAAAGCGATCGCCTGGCCGAGAGTCTCCGGCGGACTTGTGGTGGGGATCCGTTCCTCGGCGATCAGGTCGTCCGGCCCGCTACCGACGGCGCACAGGAACTTCGTGCCTCCCGCCTCGATGCCCCCGAAGAGCCGCCGCATCCGTTGCTCCATTGGCGCGCCGTCAAGGCGCTTGCGATTTCTCGATCCGCCGGCCGGGATCCAGCCACATCAGAGCGACGACGATGTAGATGGCCCAGGCGACGAGGGGGCTGAGGAAGGAACCCCCGATGGCGACGTCGCTGAACGCCTTAAGCCTTCCCTTGCTCCTCTTCCACTACGAGGGAGGCGGCTGCTTTACCCAGCCTTCCCCTCAGGGGGAGGAGTATCGCGCAGGTTGGAGGAGAAACGGCCTGGTGGGCCGGACCTCATGGGAATCGCAGCGGCGAGGATGGCCGGCGCCGGCAAAGCAATGCATGCCGATGGGCCGCGCCTACCGTGAGGGAACGGCGGCGCGGGGACACAGGATCACGCTCCCAGCCGCCCAAGCCACTTCTTCGTCCAGGCGGCCTCGATCCGGACCAGCCTGTTCTTCTTGAGGTTCTCCCTCATGATCCATCGCACATCTTCGTCCCGTCGCGCCGCCCACTTCTCCATCAGGGGCTTGCCGACTTCCGGGAGGGCGGCGACAGCCACGCTCCAGCAGTATCCGAGACCCTTGCGTAGGGTGAGAAAACCTTCGCTGCGGCGTTCGGTCGATCGTTCCACGGAGGCGGTGATGCGGTCGAGCAAGCGCAGGACAGCCCTGGCCTGATGGGCGCGGCCCAGCAGGCGGGGCTCGCAGAGCGCGGCGGCGGCCGCTCGCTGCTCGAACGGCGTCCCCTTGGCCCATTCCCGCATCTCCGACAGCAGGCGCGCCATGTCGACCTCGCCCTGGCGCTGCAGGGCCATGGCGACCGCCTCGCGCAGGCGCCAACGCGGATCGCCGGCGAATCGGCGCAGGGTCGGCAGGACGGCGACGTCGCCTTCGGCCAGCAACCGGCCAAGGCCGACGACGCCGCAGAA
>DATEVL010000066.1:0-36771 GCA_035281845.1 Anaerolineales bacterium
CCCGAGGCGATCGGTTATATCAATGCTCACGGCACGAGCACCCGCCTCAACGACGCCAGCGAGACGACGGCGATCAAGACGGTCTTCGGCGAAACCGCCTACAGCGTCCCCGTATCGTCGACCAAGTCCATGACCGGCCACCTGCTGGGCGCCGCCGGAGCTCTTGAAGCGATCTTCTGCATTCAGGCGATGGAGCGCGGTATTCTGCCTCCAACGATCAACTATGAGACGCCGGACCCGGCGTGCGACCTGGATTACGTGCCCAACCAAGCCCGCGCCGTCGCCATCGAATGCGCGCTTTCCAACTCGTTCGGTTTCGGCGGCCACAACGCCTGCCTGATCTTCCGCCGCTCCAATTCGCAGGCTTCCGCATAGTGTCCCCTTTCGCTCACGTCACGGGCTGGGGGATGGCCGTCCCCGAAAAGATCCTGACCAACGAGGACATCGCCGCGATCGTAGACACCAACGACGAGTGGATCGTCTCCCGTACGGGAATCCATCAGCGACACGTCGCGGAAAAGGGCGAGACCACCGCCAGTTTGGCCACCAAGGCCGGTGCCCTCGCGCTGGCCATGACCACGCTCGATCCGCCGGATGTGGACCTGATCATCGTCGCCACCTCGACCCCCGAGCACCTTTTCCCGGCCACCGCCTGCCTGGTGCAAGACGCGCTCGGCGCCGGAAAGGCGGGAGCCTTCGACTTGTCGGCGGCCTGCACCGGTTTTATCTTCGCCCTCAACATGGCGGCGCAATCGATCCGCAGCGGATCGATTCGCAATGCGCTGGTGATCGGATCCGAGACGCTTTCGCGGATGATCAACTGGGAAGACCGCACGACGTGCGTCCTGTTCGGCGATGGTGCGGGCGCCTTCGTCCTGGAAGCGAGCGACAGGCCGGGGGGAGTCCTCTCGTGCACGATGCGTTCCGACGGATCGGGCGGAGAGCTCTTGAGTATCCCCGCCGGCGGAAGCCGCTACCCGACCACGACCGAAACCCTGCAGCGCAACATGCACACGATTCACATGAACGGTCGGGAGGTCTTCCGTTTCGCCACGCATGTCATGGCCTCCGCCACGCGCGAGGCCGCCTCTCGGGCCGGCCTGCGGTTGAGTGACATCTCCCTGGTCATCCCTCACCAGGCCAACCTGCGCATCATCGAGGCGGCGGCGCGCGGGTTGAAGCTGCCGATGGACAAGTTCGTGGTCAACATCGGCGACTACGGCAACACCTCGACCGCCTCCATCCCGATCGCGGTTTGTGAAGCTGTCGGCGCCGGACGGATCCGTCCGGGCGACAATCTGGTCATGGTCGGGTTTGGCGGCGGCCTGACCTGGGGGGCGCTGGCTCTGCAGTGGGTCGCGACGGAGAAGCGCGTCAGACCGGCCAAGCGGCGGCGGCGCACGATCCTCGTCTGGCTGGCGCACGTCCGATCGTTCTTCCGCCGCGTCTACCGGCGCATCGAAGGGATCCTGTGGGGCGGCCGCGCCAAAGCGCGGCCCTGAGGACCGCGCCTCTCGACGCTGCTGCCTAGGATCCGGTCCTCGCCCGGCGGCTTTCTGCCACCAGCTCGCAGGAGCGTGCAGTAGTCTGAAACGGCCCCCGGGCGGTCCCTCCGATGTCGCTCGGATGAGGAGAATCCCCTTTCGCAGAGATCCCGGCATCGAGCAAGGCCAGGGGTCCAGGCCTGGCATAGACGTTCCCCCCGCTCCGGCCCACACGACGTCCGCCGTCCTGGCGCTCTTCATCGTCTTCCTGTGGGCGACTTCCTGGGTTCAGATCAAGTTCGGACTGCAGGAGATCCCTCCCCTCACTTTAGCCGGAATTCGCTACAGTTTGGCCGCCCTGGCCTTGATCGGGGCCATTCTTCTCTCCGGCAGGATGACCGCGCTGCAATCCATCTCCAAAGGCGCCTGGCGGAAGCTCGCTCTTCTCGGTGTGCTCCTCTACGCGGTGACTCAGGGCGCCGTGTTCGTGGCGCTGTCGATATTGCCTGCCGTGACCGTGAACTTGGTCTGGAGCTTCAGCACGATTGTCGTCGCGTGGATGGGGATCGCCTGGCTGGCCGAGCCTCCTACGTCGCTGCAGTGGTTGGGCGTCGCGTTGGCGACGACCGGCACTATCATCTATTTCTACCCGCCCTCCTTGCCGGCCGGCCAACGCGTCGGCCTGATGGTCGCCGCCGTGGGAGTTCTGGCGAACGCCGGGGCCTCGATCCTCGGGAGACAGGGCAATCGTTCCGGCCGGTGGTCACCGCTGGTTGTCACGGCGGTCAGCATGGGATTCGGCGCCGCCCTCCTTATGGCGATCGGGCTCGCGAAGGAAGGCGTCCCCACGATCAGCCTTAAGGGGTGGGCTATCCTCCTGTGGTTGGCGCTTGTGAACACGGCGCTGGCCTTCACTTTGTGGAATCACACGCTGCGGGCGCTGACGGCGGTGGAATCGAGCGTGATCAACTCTACAATGCTCATCTGGATACCGCTGCTGGCGTGGCTCTTCTTGGGAGAGACTCTCACCCGGACGGCGGTCGCAGGTCTGGTCCTGGCCGCAGCGGGCACGATCCTTGTGCAATTGCGACGGGTGGGTCGACCGCGTTTCCCCGGGCGGAGGCGGGCAGAGGCGGCCGCGGGCGAGGGCCGTGCTCCGGCCTCCCCGAAATGAGATCCGCCCGGGCGACCCCGGGCGGATGCAAGCGACAGGAACGGCGGCGAGGCTAGTTCGGCGAAGGCTGGGCCTCGGCCACGTTCAAGAACTCCTCGACCATTTGACGCAGGTACTTTTCCGGCAGTGCCCCGACCTGCTGGTGAGCTACCACCCCGCGGCTGACGAACAGCATCGTCGGAATCCCCTGGACGCCGTATTTCTGCGCCCAGACCGGGTTGTCGTCCGTGTTGACTTTGGCTACGACCAGGCGACCGGCATACTCCCCCGCCAGCTTTTCAAGGGTGGGTGCGACCATCCGGCATGGGCCGCACCACGGGGCCCAGAAGTCGACGATTACCGGGACGGCCGACTGCAAGATCGCCTTCTCAAAGGCGTCGTCGTTGACGTGAATTGGCTCAGAAATCATGAAGCTATACCTCCCAATCTGTCTGAAAACGATTCTACCGCGCCTTGGCCGTCGCTGCCGGACTCAGGAAGGATCTCGAAAGCCGTTGTGATTTCCACTTGCGGACGCAAACTGGCCGACACGGAACAATAACGGGATTCGGACAATTCAATGGCCCGTTCGACCGCCTCCGAGGTCAGGTTCTTTCCGCGCATCCGGTAGGTCAGGTGAATCCGGCGAAATCGCCACGGCGGATCGGCGTCTTGTTCCCCGTCGGCGAGGATTTCCAAACTGGCCAGAAGTTGGCGCTTCTTGCGCAGGATCGCGACCACATCGACCGCGGTGCACGAGGCGAGGGCCACCATCAACAAGTCGGACGGCTTCATCCCCACCCGGTTCTCTTCGTCTTGGGTGGAGATAACGACGGAATGCTTGTTCGTGTCGATGCCGACGTAAAGACCTTCCCCGCACCAAACCAGCCGTGTGTGCGCCGTCGTCACCGGACCTCCTCCTGCCCCGCTGTTAGCGGCGCAGTATAGCATCCGCCGGATGCTATAATCGCCGGTAAACTGCATGAATTCATCATGACGATTGGTACCTGCCCTGCTTGTGGCGAGGCGTACGCCTCCGGCGCCCAGACCTGCTCTCGTTGCGGCGAGCCGCTCACCTCCGTCGCCCGCATTCTGAGCTCACCCGCCGCGCCGCGCCAACCGCGCTGGCTCGCCCAGAACCGCCAACGAGCCGCGGAGTTGCGGAAGTCGGAAAGCCAGGCCTCCCATCAACGAATGGAATCCTTCCTCGAGACCGACCGACGGCGACAGGAGGCCGAGAAGATCATCGCTTCGCAGACTCAGACGCGCGAGCGGCGCGCCGTGCTTCTGGCGGCCGTCGTCTTCCTGTTGATCGCGGCGGTCACCGCGGGCGTAGTTGTCTCCATTCTTCTCTGATCCGTGATGGGGACGGTCCCCACGCAGCCTCACCAGGGCTCAGGCGGTTCGGTCCGGGGCCGAGCTGCTCGGCGGCAACCATCATGACGGTCTACACCGTTCGCCTCCCGGTCTACGAAGGGCCGCTCGACTTGCTCCTGGAACTGATCGAGCGTGCCGAGCTGGATATCACCAAGATCGCGCTGGCTCAAGTTACCGACCAGTACCTGGCGCATCTGCGCAGCGTCGCCGAGCGAGATCTCGCGGATTTGGCATCTTTCCTGGTGGTGGCCACCCGCCTGTTACAGATCAAGTCGGAGGCGCTCCTGCCTCGGCCCCCGGAGCGAGAGCCCGGCGAGGAAGATCCGGGAGACGCGTTGGCGCGCCAGCTGATTCTGTACCGGCAATTCAAGCAGGCCGCTGGCACCTTGACCGAGCGCCTGGAGGCCGGGCTTCACAGCTACACCCGGCGAGCGCCTCCGCCGCATTCCGAACCCCATCTAGATTTGGGCGATCTATCCCTAGCCCGTCTCCGCCGCACCTTGCTCGAGGTGTTGGCATCGACCCGCCCGGAGTCCGGGCTCGCTGACTCGATCGTCGCGCCGCGGATCAACATCCGTCACAAGATCGGGTTGATCTTCGACGCCCTGCGGCGCCGGGGCCGGATGGGATTCGGCGACCTGCTCAGAAGGTCGCGCTCCCGATTAGAAATCGTCGTCTCGTTCCTGGCCGTGCTGGAATTGATCAAGCAGCATCAGGTACTGGCGATTCAAGAGAAGCTTTTCGGGGAGATCGAGATCGTCCCCGGGGCCGATTGGCGCCCCGATCAAGAGGTCGATCTGGAGTTGGAGTTCGACGAGTAGAGCGTGGCGACGAGAAGCGCCAGGGCCGCGCCCAGCGAGTCGATGCCGACGTCGCGCAGCGCCGAGTGCCGGCCGTACACAAAGGATTGATGAAACTCATCGCTTAGCGCGAAGAGCAGCGCCATCAGGAAGGAAAGCGCGGCCCGGTAGGCCGGCGACAGGCGCCCGGGTAGCGCGTAGTAGTACGCCACGCCCAGCATCGCGTAGCCGGTGGCGTGGGCGCCCTTCTTGATCAGAAGATCGTATTGGCCGAAGAACGGGATCTGTTCGGACGTCAGCGACGAAAGCATGAAGATCGCCACCATCATGCCGAGAGCAGGAATCCAGCGCCACAGGGTCGAGTCACGAGCCATGCCGATGATTCTAACATTCGACTCGGCAAGGGCGGCCGTCGGGCGGCGCCTATGACCAATCGACTTGCGGCGGAGACTTCCCCGTACTTGCTGCAGCACGCCGAGAACCCCGTCGACTGGTTGCCGTGGGGAGAAGCGGCCTTGGAACGGGCCCGGCGGGAAGACAAGCCGATCTTCCTGAGCATCGGCTATGCTGCCTGCCACTGGTGCCACGTTATGGCCCACGAGTCCTTCGAAGACGAGGCGACCGCCGCCGCCCTCAACCGCGACTTCGTCCCGGTGAAAGTCGATCGCGAGGAGCGTCCCGACGTCGACACCATCTACATGGAGGCGGTCGTCGCGTTGACCGGCCAGGGCGGCTGGCCGTTGAGCGTTTTCCTCACGCCCGCCGGCGAGCCGTTCTATGGGGGGACATACTTCCCCCCTGTGCCCCGCCATGGAATGCCCTCCTTCGCCGATGTCCTGCAGGCCGTCGCCACCGCCTGGCACGGCGACCGCAGCCGGCTCACCGAAACCGCCCGGCGTTTGAGCGAACACATAGCCGGAGCCGAATCGCCGGCCGACGCGGGAGGCGAGGTCGATCGGACGACCGAAACCCAGGCGATGGAGGCGCTTCTCCGACAGTACGACTGGGAATTCGGAGGCTGGGGAGGCGCGCCGAAGTTCCCCGCCGCCGGCGCGGTTGCCCTCTTGCTGCGGCGCCATCAGCGCGAGCGCGACGGAATGGCCCTCAACATGGCGACGCATAGTCTGGAGGCAATGGGGGCCGGCGGCATCTTCGACCATCTCGGAGGTGGCTTCCACCGCTACGCCGTCGATCGGACGTGGACCGTTCCCCACTTCGAGAAGATGCTGTACGACAACGCCCTTCTGGCGCGGGTCTACCTTGAGGCGTGGCAAGTGACCGGCACCGAGTCTTTCCGCCGGACCGCCGTCGCCACGCTCGAGTTCATGCGCCGCGAGCTGCGCACGGCCGAAGGTGGATTCAGCGCATCGCTCGATGCCGATTCCGAAGGCGAAGAAGGACGCTTCTACCTATGGACCGCGAACGAAATCGAAACGGGGCTGGCGAACTCGAGCGCGCTCGAGGCCATCCGCTCCGGCTTCGACATCCGCCCAGAGGGGAACTTCGAAGGGCGCCTGGTGCTTCGCCGCGGGCCCGTCCGGACAGGTGAACCACCGGCCTCCACGCCGGAAGAGGAGGCGGCCCGGGCCAAGTTGTTCGAGATTCGTGCCCGTCGCCCGAGGCCGATGATAGACGACAAGGTCATTACGGCTTGGAACGGGCTCGCCCTCAGTGCCTGGGCGACGGCGGCGCGCCTTCTGCGGCGGCCGGAGGATCTGTCGACGGCGCAAGAGCTGGCCAGGTTCCTGCTCGATGGTTTGCGTCCTAACGGCAGGCTGCACCGCACGTATCGACTCGGTCAGCCGCGCCAGCCGGCCTTCCTCGACGATCACAGCGCGCTGGCGGAAGGGTTGCTCGATCTCTACCAGGTTGACTTCGACCGCGCTTGGCTGAACGCCGCCCTGGAACTCGCCGAAATCATCTTGAGCGACTTCCGGGATCCCTCGGGCGGCTTCTTCGACACCTCTTCGGAATCGCCGGGCCTTCCTTCCAGGCCGAAGTCGATTCAGGACACGCCCTACCCGAGTGGAAACGCCATGGCGGTGAGCCTTCTGCTGCGCCTCGAGGCCCTCACGGGCGAAGGCCGCTATCGTGAGGCAGCGTTGCCGACGCTGGCGGCGATCCAGCACACGGCCGCTCGTCATCCAACGGCATTCGCAGCGTGGCTGCAATGTATGGGGCTGGCGGCCTCTCCCATGCCTCAGCTCGCCATCGTCGGCCCCCGGGGATCCGAAGGATTTCGAGCGTTGGCGGTGGAGGCGCACCGGCGCTTCTTGCCGCGGCTTGCGATGGCGGGCGGAGAACTTTCGGACGGCGGGCCGATCTCGCTCCTCCAGGGCAAGACCGCGATAGGCGGAAAACCGACAGCCTATCTTTGCCACGCCTTCGTCTGCCTCCAACCGACGACCTCACCGGCCGAGCTCGCCGCGCAGCTGGCCGAGGCGAACTGAGTGACCGCCGCGCCGACCATCCGAATTCGCCGGAAAGGTCGATGGCGCGGCGCCGTCCTGCGCCTGGCCGGCTTCGCCGCCGCCCTGTTGCTCTTCGCGCTTGCCTTGTACCTTATCCGCGAGGGCGTCACCCCGATCGGCGACAGGCTGAGGCGGGGGTTTCCCTTTGACTCGCCTGCCCGGGCACTGGGTTTTGGCTGGCTTTCGTCTTCTCTGGTGCTGTCCGGATCGCCCGTGGCGGCCACCGCCCTCAGTTTCCACGACGCAGGGATTCTCGACCCGAGCCAAACGTTCGCCATGATCGCTGGTTCTCGTTTGGGGGCAGCTTTCATTGTGTTGGTCGTGGGGTTCGTCCATCTGCTGCGTGGTCGACACCGCATGCTTTCGCTAGGCGCCGGCCTGCTGTCGCTGCTCGTAACCCAAACGACTTACCTCTTCGTGATACCTCTGGGCCTGCTGATCCTGAGCCGAGGTTGGCTGGCGACCCAGTGGAGTCTCCCCGTCGATGTCGACTCTCCTTTCGAACTCCTGCTCGATCCGATCGTCCATACAGTGAAGGCTTGGCTTCCCCTCTGGTCCGTGTTCGTCATCGGCTTCCTTCTGCTCTTGGCGACGTTCCGCATATTTGACCGCCTGCTTCCCGACCTGCACCTGGAACGCAGCCGGGCCTCGGGGTTGAACCGGCTCCTGTACCGCCCGGAAGTGAGTCTTCTCCTGGGCGCCCTGGTCACGACCCTGACCTTTTCCGTGAGCGTCTCGCTCAGCCTGCTAGTACCGCTTTCGGCGCGGGGCTACGTTCGCCAGGAGAACATCATCCCCTACATCATGGGTGCCAACATAACCACGTTCGATGACACCTTGATCGCCGCCGCCCTGCTCGGCAAACCCACCGGCGTCACCGTCGTGATCGTCCAAGTGATCAGCGTGGCCGCGGTCTCCCTGGTGATTCTGCTCCTGGCCTATCGAGCCTACCAGCGCCTCCTGGTGTGGCTGGCGTCCACCATCGGCAGACGTCCACTCTCCCTGGCCGTGTACCTGGGGGCGATGTTCCTGCTGCCGTTGATTCTCATGTTCGGAGGATTCCGTTGACGTGGCGTATTCTGTTGTGCAGTGACGGCTCGCCCGCCGCGGCCATGGGAGCGGCGATGCTGGCCGCACTTCGCCTGATCCACAACTCCCAGATCTCGATCCTGGGAGTCCTCGAGCCGGGTCACGAGCCTTCTCGCCTTCAGCGGGCGCTGCAAGATCAGGCCTCCGGGCTCGAGGCGCCGGGGACCCATCTCGACATTCGCCTTCGACCCGGCCACGCCGCAGAGGAGATTCTGGCCGAGGCCGAGTCGTCGGCCTACGACCTTGTGGTTGTCGGCACCCACGGGTCGCGGGGGCTCACACGCTTTCGCCTTGGGTCGACGGCGGGCCGCCTCGCCCGACACCTGACGACATCGCTGCTGGTGTGTCGTCAGGTTCCCCCGGCCGTCCAGCGCATCCTCGTGTGCATCAGTGGGGAGGAGCCGTCGGCCGATACCCTGCGCGTTGGCGGCTCCGTGGCGGCCGGTGCCGGCGCCAAAATCCGCCTGGTGCACGTCATGTCGCAAGTCGCCCTCTCGTGGGAGAGCCCGTCGGATGACCTTGAGGCGACGGCCGAGATGGCGATGGAACGGAAGTCGCGCGAGGGTCTACTCCTGGCGCGAGGGATGGAGGCCCTGCGGACGACCGCGCCCGGTGTAACGGTGACGCCGCGGCTTCGCCACGGGCTTGTGGTCGACGAGGTCCTGGCCGAGATCCGCCATGGGACGGACCAGCTGCTTGTCATCGGCGCCCATCGTGCGCCGGAGGCGAGCGCCCGGTTGGCGCCTTTCCTGGACGATGTCGCCGACCAGCTGCTGACGCACGCGCCGTGCTCGGTCTTGATTGTGCGTTCGAAATAAGGGGAGGAGAGACGGAGAAACCGGGTTTCTTGAAGAAACCCGGTTTCTCGATTTCCGGTCATGCTTCCCCAACGCGTAGCCGCAGCCTTTAGACTGCGCTCACGCGCAGGCTGACCTCTAAGCGTTCCGCCCTCCCCTCTCCCCTCTCCCACTTCGCTACCCTCCTACGGGAACACCTAGGGTGCACGCGAAGGGGTGAGGACGGGTACTCCGAAGAGGTAAGGACCGTACGGCGCCTGCGACTGGTCGCAGCGGGCTCACGCAGGCTAGAGCCTGCGGCTACGTGACGGCGCTCCCCCTGCGCCTTCCCCTTGATTCATTCGGTATTACTCCACCGTCACACTCTTGGCCAGGTTGCGCGGTTGATCGACGTCGGCGCCGCGCAAGACGGCGATGTGGTAGGCCAGCAATTGGAGGGGAACGGCGGTCGTCACGGGAGCCAACATCCAAGGCGTCTCCGGCACCCACAGGATATGGTCCGCCAGCCGAGGCAGAATCTCGTCTCCATCGCTGGCGACGGCCACCACCGTGCCGCCGCGCGCTTTGGCTTGTTCTACCTGACTGATCATCTTCGGGTACCACGGGTCGCGCGGCGCCAGGGCGATGATCGGCATCGTGCGGTCCACCAGAGCGATCGGCCCGTGCTTCATTTCGCCCGCCGGGTAGGCCTCGGCATGGATGTAGGAGATCTCCTTGAGTTTCAACGCTCCTTCATAAGCGATCGGCATCTGGATCCCTCGACCCAGATAGAGGCAGTGCGAGGTGTCCTTCAGGGCCACGGCCACGTCCTCGACGGCGGCCTCGCGGTCGAGGCATTGCCCGACCAGATCGGGCAACCGCCTCAGGTCCTCCACCAGGCTTCGCCGTTCCTTCTTGGCGAGGGTTTGGCGCATGTCGCCCAACAGAATCGCCAGCAGGTACAGATCCACCAGCGGCGCGGTGAACGCCTTGGTGGAAGCGACGCCGATTTCGGGCCCGACTTGCATCGTGATGCATCCGTCGGCCATGCGCATCGCCTGCGAGCCGAGGACATTGACGATGCTCCACAGCGTAGCCCCCCGCCGCCGCGCCTCTTCCATGGCGGCCAGGGTGTCGGCGGTCTCCCCCGACTGGCTGATCGCCAGGACCGCCGTCTCGGAATCCACCAGCGGCTCCCGATAGCGGAACTCCGACGCAATGTCGACCTCGACGGGCAGCCGCGCCAGGCGCTCGATGAGGATCTTCCCGACCATGCCGGCATGCGCCGCGGTGCCGCAGGCGGTGATGATCAAGCGCCGCAGCCGCCGGGCGTGGTCCGCCGTCAGATTCAGTTGTGGCAAGAGCACTTCGCCCGAACCGAAATCGACCCGACCACCGATGGTGTCGGTGATCGAACGGACCTGCTCGTGGATTTCCTTCAGCATGAAGTGCTTGTACTCCCCCTTTTCCGCCGCCACCGGGTCCCACGCCACGGTCTGGACCTCGACCTCGATCGGTTTGCCGTCGAGGCCGGTCACGTCGAAACCGTCGCGGCGCACCGTCGCCACCTGCCCCGACTCGAGGAAGGCCATGCGTCGGGTATGCTCGAGGATCGCCGGGATGTCGGAAGCGACGAACATCTCGCCTTGCCCGACCCCGACGACGACCCCTCCGGCATTCCCCACGCGAGCGGCCACGATCTTATCGGGCTCACGCGACGAAAGCAGCACGATCCCGTGGGCCCCGCGCAGGTGACCGATCGCCTTGCGCGCCGCCGCCGGCAGGTCGTTCCCAGCGTCGAGGTAGCGTTCGACCAGAAGGACGATGACCTCGGTGTCGGTGTCGGAGCGGAAGGTGGCGCCTTCGGCCACCAGTTCCTCCTTCAGCGAGGCGAAGTTTTCGACGATCCCGTTGTGGACGACAACCACATCCCCCGTTGTGCTGAGTTGAGGATGGGCGTTACGCTCGCTTGGCTCGCCGTGGGTCGCCCAGCGAGTGTGACCGATCCCGATCGGGCCGTGGATCGGCCTCTCGGCCAATAGGGCTTCCAGGCGGCTCAGTTTGCCGGCGTCGCGCCGGACTTCGATGTGGCTGTTTTCGATAACGGCCAAACCGGCCGAGTCGTAGCCGCGGTATTCCAGGCGCTTGAGGCCTGCCGTGATGATCGGCGTCGCATCGCGCGAGCCGACATAGCCCACGATGCCGCACATGGGACCTCCCCGTATAGGTTGTTCAAGATGTTGAGGCCCACTCCCCTGGGTGTTGTCCGCGGCGTCGCCGCCCGGCTTTCGACCTCAGGGTTCCTGGTGGCAGCGGCCAGCTCTGAAATCCGCCGCCTTGTCGGGCGGTGAGCCGCCCGGAGGGCATCCGCTGATCTGTCGATTTTCCCGGCGTGGCGGTGGCGAGCCGCCACGTTCTCCGGTTGGCCCTGCCTTGCGGCAGGGAACCCTCATCCTCGTCACCCCGACCTTTGACGAGCACGGATCGGGGCCCTGCGCTTTTTCCGTCCTGGTCTCAGTGCCTTCATACCTCGATTCGGTCGGCCCGTATTATAAGCGCTCCTGCAGACCCGCGTGCTCAGCGGTTACCCACCGGCACACAATACCAAGACATGCACTCGGGTCAAGCACCTTGTGTTCGGCCGCCTTCAACCGCGGCGCCCAGGCGCCCAACGCCGTTTGCACCGAGCTAGGCCTGGCTCGAAGTCCCCGCCCTCTACGCCCTTCGGCGCACCGGAAGCGGTGCAGGGCGCCAAGGGCGGTAGGGCCATAAGGGTTCTGGGTGCCCAATTGACGAGAAGGTCTCGTGGCTATGCGAAGTCGATGGTAGTGGTCGTTGCCTTGGATAGATCTTTGTAGAACCCGCGCCGGCCTTCGCGGAGCATTCCCGAGAGGATGTACATCGCCTCATCGGTCATCAGGCGCAGGCGGGTCCGGTCGGCGCGGCGGCCGCTTTCGGACCGGAAGCGGAATGGGCGACCGATTCGGATCGTCACTCCTTCGCCTCGCCATCTTTTCAGCGAAGGCGTCGGGAAGCGATCCGAGCCTTCAATCGTGACCGGCACGACCAGCGCGCCTGTGCGATCGGCCAGCAAGGCAGCGCCCTCCTTGCCTTCGAGCAAGGCCGGGCTGCGCGTCCCTTCCGGCGCGACCAGGATCACCTCCCCCGCCTGCAAAACACGCAGAGCCCTCGCCAATGCCTGCCGGTCGACCTCTCCCCGCCGGACCGGGATGACCTCCCACAGGCGCGGGAAGATCCCGATGACGGGGTAGTTGTACGCCTCGACCTTGGCCAGCGGCACGGTGTTACGAGGGAGATTGGCCAGGATGACGACCGGATCGACGAAGCCGATGTGGTTGTATAAGACGATCGCCGGGCCCGTAAGCGGGAAGTTCTCCACCCCTTCGACCCGCTCCATCTTCACCAGAAAGCGAAAACCAAAGTGGCGGATCCACCAACGGAGGACCCGGCGCCGCGCCTCCAACCGGTGGTGGTCGTAGGCGAGGGCCCGGTCGACTCGTCCCAGCGTCCCTTCCACGGTCGCCTCAGGCCTCCACCAGCGCCATCGCCCGGGCCAGGACCTGCTCCACGGTCAAACCGGTCGTGTCGAGAATCACCGCGTCCGCCGCCCGCCTGAGCGGCGCCAGCGGCCGAGTCGAATCGTAGGAATCGCGCGCCGCCATATCTCTCAGGATCTCCTCGTACATGACCGGTCTGTCGCGGCGAGTCAACTCTTGCTGGCGACGACGGGCGCGTTCCTCGACGGTCGCGTCCAGATAGAGCTTCAGCTCGGCTTCGGGCAGGACGACAGTGCCGATGTCCCTCCCGACCATCACCACCCGGCCGCGCAGGCCGATTTCCCGTTGCCGTCGCGTCATCGCCCGGCGCACCCCGGCGTAGGCCGAGACACGCGAGACATGCCGGTCGACCTCCATGCTACGGATGGCCCAGGTGACGTCTTCCCCGTTCGAAATGACATCGTATTGGCGACCGTCGTCCACTGTGGCTGGTCGGACGTCGACCTCGATCGACTCGGCGAGGGCCGAGACCGCCTTTTCGTCTTCCGGAGACACGCCCTGCGCCAGCGCCGCCAACGTGACGGCTCGATACATGACGCCGGTGTCAAAGAAGAGATAGCCTAAGCGCTCGGCCAAGAGCTGCGCCAGGGTAGACTTCCCCGAGGCAGCCGGCCCGTCGATCGCAATGACGCGGGCGGTCGTCACGGGCAGAGGTCCGTCACGGCTGGATCTCGCCGACCTCCGACTCGCCGTGCGTCGCGACATCGGCGCGGACGAGCAACAGCCACGTCGTCTCTTCGACGGGCAAGCGGCGCTGCCACCACCACCCCAACGGGTCGGGCGGGATCGGACCGGAGAAGTCCCAGGTCTCCTTCAGGGCGATCGTCTGTCCCAGGTAATCAGCGGTGAGCACCGGGGGTATGCCTGTCTCTCGCACGACCACGACCGGAGGACTCTCGGGGACGCCGATGTCACTGGTGGTGAATCGCGGAAAAGCGCGCAGCGCCCAGATCAAGGAGGCCGGCGGTGCCGAGTCTTCGATGGCGATCGGCATTTCGTTCGGCACCCCGCGCTCGCTCATCGACAGTGATCCCATGGTGGAGGCGAGCCGGGTCAACCCGCCGGTGGGCGCCGAGGCGGCCCACAACTCGCCAGCGCCGACCTTCTCGCGGAAGTAGTTGAGACGCCAGCCGGACGACCAGGCGAGCATCATCAAGGCGGCGGCTCCGGCGAGCGCTATCCCCGATCTCGCCACCGACCAACTCCAGCCGAAGCCGATCAATACGGCCGCCAATCCAGCGACGACGACCGCCCCGACCGCCACGGTCAGGCGCACATTGGGGGTCAAGGGGGCAAACGAGGGACCGACGCCGTGAGCGTACGACGAGATTTGCAGTCCGGCGTAGATGAAGAGAAACAGAAGCAGCGCGCCGACTCCCACGGCCTCCCACGGCGAGGGCAGCCTCCGCAAACGCTCGCCTTCCCTCGCCAAGGCCCCGCCAGCCAGCCAGGTCAGCGCCAGCACGGTCCACGCGATGCCGATGCTATTTCGGGCGGGATAGACCGTGACGAGGACCAAACCGAGAATGGCCCACCAGGCAGCGCCGCCGCCCAAGGCGTCCCGTGCGCGAAAGGCGGCGACAGCTCCCGTCACACCAAAGACGACGACCAGCGGTTCATACACCAGGACCGTCGCCAGCGGAGTGAGGGGGTGCATCCGGCTCGGGCCCAGCCAACCGACCAGCCAAGTTCGCGCGCCTTCGGCCAGTGAAGTGATGCCGCTCGGCAGCCAGCCGGAGACCAGGGCGATGACGACGGCGCCGCCGACGCCCAGCGCAATGGCTCGGGGGAGAATCACCCGGAGACCGGCGGCCCGCTCCGGAGGCCAGGGGCGTGGCGTGGTCAACACCGTGATCCCGGCCGCCCCGGCGAGACTGATGATTCCGAAGAAGAAGGCCGGACCTGCCGTCAGTCCGACCGCCAGGCAACCCGCCAGGAGAGCCGTCGCGCGGCGAGGCTCCATCTCCCCGTCGAGCGCCAGGATCCATCCGGCGACTCCCAAGGTGACGGCGACGACGGCCGCGCTCGAACCTCCGGCAAGCCGCGAGACCGCGATGAGCGTCGGCGAGACGGCCAGGAGAAGGGCGACGACGAGCGCGCCCAGCGTCCCCAGTCGGCGGCGCAAGAGCCAAGGCGGAAGGACGATGAGCGCACCGACGACTGCCGGGAAGAAACGCGCTGCCGCTTCGCCTCCGCCGGCAAGCTGGAAGATGGCCCAGGTGACCGATTGATAGACGGCGCTCGAGGCCGGCGTTGCGCGGTGCGACGGCCAGAAGGCGGACTGCTCCGGAGTGCCCGCCGCCGCCCAAAGGGCATCGCGAGCTTCGTCGTCATTGAGGGGGGTGGCGCCTAGTTCACCGAGTCGCAACCCCAGGGCCAGCAGGAAGACCCCGGCGAAGAGCAGATTCCTGACGCTCAAGCTCGCACTGGAGCCACTCACGATTCGACCCCCGCCTTTCGGCCATAGATGGAAACGTCTTCTGTTTGGTACAGCAAATCCATGAAGAGATCGAACTTCCGCGTGACGACCGGCTCATAGGTCGAGCGCTCGAGCGGGCCGATGAAGACATAGGCGATTTCATAGCGATCCAAAATCGATTGCGCCTCCGCCCAATCCCTGGTCACGTAGAGACGTTCGATGTCGGCCCGGCGCGTCCCCTGCGGCTCAAAGGATCCCCTCCATTGAAACTCGTGAAAATCCCAGCCGAGCACGGTGGAAAACCCCGTATGTGCGGAAATGCGGCCGTAGCTGCTATAGCTTCCTCCGACGGCTTCCGCCACGACGCCCGGGTCGAGGGCGGCGCTCATCCAGCGGATGGCGGCCGCGTCGGCCGGGTCATCCTGATCGAGATGAGCGGTCCCGTCAAGCGTCGGTCCGTTGGGTGCGGCGAAATGATTCGCTTTCTCCCACAGGGCGGTGGTCGTATAAACCAGGCCGAGACAGAGCGGAATGGCCGCCACAACCATCCAGGCCCGGCCCCTGCGTCCGAACGACTCCCAGGGACCGGCCAACGCATACGCCGCGGCCACACCCCACAAGAGCCACGCCGCGTAGTAGAACTTGAAGACGGTGTTCATGCGCGAACCGAAGCTGTCTCGAAGATAGAAGAACTCGGGGATCAGGACCAGCGCCGCCCCGAACCCGATCATCAGCACAACGAAGACGCCCTCGCCCGCACCCTGGGCGCGCTCCGGAGGTTTCCGATTTGCGCCTCGAAGGTAGAGCCACGCAAGAGACAAGACCAGGGAGACGAGCAGCGCCACCGACGGCGCGTCGATGCGGCGAAACAGCGCGGCGCGAACCAGGTCCCGCCATCCGCCCGCGCCCAGGCCGTTGAGGGCATCGGCGACGGACTGAGGGTTGAACAACGCGATCGCCGCTGCCAGTAGCCACGAGGTGAGCAATAGAGCGAGCGGGAGGCCGACGGTCCATCCGATCACGATCCGCCACGACCCCGGTCTCCGTATCTCATCCCTCGAGCTCAGGGCCAGCCACAGGCCCGCCGGCACGATAGGGACGGCGAACATGATCAGGAATTGCGGCAAGCGAGTCGGGAAGACCAGATTCGGCAGGAGGCCTCCCGCCTGCGAAGCGAAGGTCGGAAGCCACGGGAGCACGGCGACAACCGCCAGCACGGCGATGGCCACGCCGGTCACGACAAGCCGCCGCACGCCTAGTGCGAAGCCATCCTGGCGAGATCCCCACAAGGCCGCCGCCAGGATCAGGGCAAGGTAGATCGGAAGATCCCACGTGTTGAGGAAAGCCAGGCATCCCAGGAGCCATCCTACGAGGAGCAGCTCCGACGTGGATAGCAGCGATGACTCTCTACCGGTGACCAGTGCGGCGAACGCCGCCAGCACGGCGACACCGGCCGCCCCGAGCAGGATCCCGCGCAGCGCGCTTGCTACAACCTCGCGCGGCAGTCCGCCGGCAATGGCACCCTGAGTCGCTCGGGCGAGCACCACCAGCAAGACGCCCCCTACGAGAATCAGGATCGCTCGGCGGAAGAGGCGCGGCGAAACGCTCAGCCACTGGAGCCGGAAGCCTCCGGGACGAGCCGTGGCGAAGACTTGCAGCGCCACCATCAGGGCCAGGATGTCGAACGGTAGAGTCAGGACGTGAGGATGATTGTCCGCCAGCAGGAACGAGAAGAACGGGAACTCATCGATGACTTCGACGTGGTTGCACTGAGGCGACTCCGGCGGGCACAGCGTCAGGTTCACATCGTTGACGACCCGCGCCCCTTGCCACCAGAACCAGAATCGGTTCGGCGGGAAGACCGGAGACCCTGCCGGCGGCGTCGTCAGGTCGTCCAAATTGAGCCAGGTCCAAAACCGGGAAGTGGACGGGCCGTCCGGCTGCGTCTCCCAAAACCAGTGCTGGGCGTGCATGACCTCGAAGACCCCGGCCAGGTTGCCGACGACGACCACCATAAGCGGCCCGAGCAACGACGCCAGGCGCCGAGGAGCGCCCCGCTTCATCGCCAGAAGGTTGTAGACGATGGCGTACGATCCGGCGGCGACCAGCCCGAACCAGAGGGCGTTGCCCAAGTTGAAGGCGACCCCCGCCGTGACTCCGGTCAACCAGCTGAGTAGTGCCAGGAGCACGTAGCCGAGGTAGTAGTAAGAGATGGCGTTGCCCGAGAGCCATGGATCCCGCGGCGGGAACTGAGGCGAATGGAGGATGGAGTTGAGGAAGGCCAGCTCCATCGGTTTCTCGGTGGCCACGATCTCCGGGTTGTAAGATCGCACGACGGCCCAGGCGACGAAAGCCAGGAGGAAGACCAGCTCCATGACCACCAGGCTTCGCGCATTGGCGCGGAGCCACTGGATCATCGGCTTCCAATGCCGGTTGCCGGCCAGCGCTCCGGCCGCCATGACCACCAACACGGCAGCGACTCCGCCGGCTGGATTGTTTTGGAGCCATCCCAGACTGACTCCCAACCAGAGGAGGTAGCCACCGAGCAGCACGCCCAGGGCGCGGCTCACGCCGAAACCTCGGTCGGGCAGCCGGTGGAAGAGCCTCCAGCCGAGGGGGAAGGCGGCCGCACCTAACACGGTGGAGGCGACCCACCACGAGAGGATCTGAAGGATCATCCCGGAACCTCGTAGATCACGGTCTCGCCGTCCCGATAGACTTCGCGAAGCGTCCCATCGGCTGCCATGGCATCGAACTTCTCAAGACCATGCGTCGGGCAGGAAAGGCGCGTCAGATCCTCCGGGGATAGCGGCGTGCACTCGGAGGGCGAGACTTCCGGCGGGCGCATATCCACCGGACGGCCGGTCATGTCACAGTCCACGCTCGCCCCGTCGCTCGAAGGGAAGCAAGGCGCCACGCTTTCATAGTAGAGATGTTCCATCCCTCCGACGACCACGTACCGCACTCCGTATTCCTGGAGGATCTCTCGCGCCGTTGCCGCAGAAGGAGTCGTATAGAACGTCGCGATGGCTTGCCCTCGAGGCCGGACGGGGTCGGAGACAACGGAGCGCTGCTGTTGCTGGTGCCAATCCCACCCGAGGACCCCGGGCAGGCCGGTGTAGATGGTGATCCGAGACCCCCACCGGTACGGCGGCGCGTTGGCCTCGATGATCACCGGAGAGCCTTCGACGTTATCCTGCAGCCACCGGATCGCACGATAGTCGTCCGCCAGGGCGATTTCACCGCCCTGGTCATAGTACTTCGCCAGAGGCATGTAGGCCATTCCGTCGAGGGTGTGGGGTGAGCCGGCCGTCATCCGGTCGCGGATTTTCGCCGGGGTTGCCGTCAGGGGAAAGAGCAGTGCTCCGGCGACGAGCGCCGCGCCGGCGATCGACCACGAGGCGACCGCCGCCGGCCGCCACAGCGGCAGGTCGACCAGACTCCAGTAGAACGCCGCCGCGGCTGCGATCGAGAACAAGGTCCACACCTGCAGGTAGAACTTGAAAACGGTGTTCATGCGCCCGATGTCGCCGCGCAGGACGACGACTTCGACGACCAGCGTCAAGGCCATGCCCGTCAGGACGAACAGCATAGCGATTCGTTTCGCCAGCGGCCATCCCGGGCGGAAGAAGAGCAGGCCCCCCCAGGCGACCAGGGGAAGCAAGAGGACCACGACGCGAACCTCCTGGTTGAGGCCGAAGGCAACCAGGGCGACGAGCAGGATGGCCGCGGCGGCGATCCAACCGACGGCGGACCTCCAACGGGCCAGCGCCGATAAGGGCGTCGCCGCCATCCAGGCGATCGACTCCCAGATCATCCACGCCACGATGAAGAAGAGGAAGACGCCGTGGACGGTCAGGTAGGCCCGCAACGTGGTGCGGGAGCCATGCCACAGGTCGGCGGCAGTGTACCCCTGGGCATACCATTGCGTGTAAGGGAGATAGAGGACGGCGAACGCCAAGACCAGCCCAGCCGTCGACAACACCGCTTCGACAGCCGCGCGCGACGACCAGCGGCCGGCGCGCAAGAATGGAGCGAAGCCCGTCGCCAGACAGCCGAGCACCAGGTACACCGGGAAATCCCAGGTGTTGGTCGGCCGAAGGGAGCCCAGGATCAGCCCGCCGATCGCCAGCGCCGCCACGGACTGGGCAAGCCGAATCCTCTTTCGTTCCCCGGCGGCCAGCACCCAGGACACGGCCCAGGCCAGGCCGAGCACGGTCAGCGGGAGGCTGATCATGTGGGCGTGTAAGTCGGCGTAGAGGAATGTGAAGAATGGGAATTCGGTGATGGGATCGACGTCCCCTGGTGCGGAAGGGATCGCCCGGCTCGGGTTCCAGTACCACTCATCCGATCGATACGGGAGCGGCGACTGGAAAGTCAGGAACTTACCCAGTCCCTTCACGGCCTGGGGAATCCCAGCCAACATCCCCTGGGTCGGCTGCCCTTGCGCGCCGATCTGCTTCAAGCCCTCGTATCCCATCCGCACCGTGCCGAGGTTTCCCAGAAGGACCAAACCCGCCGCGGCGGCGAGGCCGGCAACCGAGGGCGAGATCGTACGGAAGATGCCCCCCGCCCGGCGGACGAGTTCGACGGCGACGGCATATCCGCTCACGCCGAGCAACGAGAACAGCGTCGGGAGAATCAAGTTGTAGGCCACGGCCGGGTCCAACCCGAGAAGCCGCACCGGAACCCCGACGAGCACGAACCCGAAGTAGTAGTAGTTGATGAAACCGCCGGCAAACCACGGGTCGTAGGGCGGGAAGGACGTGCTGCGCAGGATGGCATTGAAGTAGGAGAAGTCCATCGGCTTCTCCCCGCCCTTCGAAGGATGCCACAGGTCCGGGTTGCCAAGACGGATGGCGAGGTCGAGCAGGAAGAGGCCGAGCGCCAGCACCTCGACCATGAGAATCGCCCGCCGCTGTTGTCGCAGGAAGGCGCCGAGTTCCCGGCGGCCGCGATAGGCCAGGATCCCGGATACCACGGCGATCAGAATCAGGATGCCGAAAATCGTCGTCGTTCGAAACGGCACTTCGTAACTGCCGGCGAACCAGGTTCCCCACGCCAGCAACAGCATCCCCAAGGTTCGGCTGAGGGCATAGGCGCCGATGTCAAATCCAGGCAGGGCGAAGCGAGCGATGGGGAAGGCGATCAGGCCCAGCACGGCGATCAACAGCCACCACGCCACCGTCGCCAACAGTTCCGACCGATTGACCAGGCTGTCTCGGGGGAACAATTCGGACCAGGTGCCGTTCCCTTGTTGCTCGGCCAGTCGTTCGGGCGGCAGCATCAAGTCGGGCGAGTCCCGGCCGACCTCGGCCGGGAGCAGCCGTTGGATCCCGCTCAGATCCACCGCACCCAGCAGGGCTTCGACCTTCTGGCGCGAGAACGCCGGGGTGCGGGCGAAGATCAGCACCTTCGGATGGTCGTAGACGGTGAAGGCCTCTTCTGCCGTCTGATCGTTGACCTCGAACGGCCCGAAGCGGGGGTTGCTCTGGAAAGTGGCTATCAGTTGATAGCCGAGGGCGTTGACCATCTCGGACGGTTTGGCCTCGGCGGCGCAGTCGTGCACCGGCGTCGGCGCCGGACAGTCAAAGAGAAGCCGGTAATAGGCGGTCGTCAGGGGGTAGCGGACCGGCACCCGCGCGATGGAGCCGTATTGCCGATTCGAAGTGATGACGAGATAGTCGCCTAGATCCAGCGAGTCGACGATCCGCTCGAGCTTGTCGGACTTGCCGTTTTCGTTGGAGTCTTCGTCGTCCGCCCAGTACAGTTCCTGGTTGATTCCGTTATACATACCGCCATAAGCGTCCCGGCCGTCCACCCGCAGCGGCAGCCCGTCATCCCAGCTGGACTCGTTGATCAGGCGAGAGCCGCGAATGGCGAGCGGATCGTCTTGAACCTCGGCTCGCACCCAATAGGTACGCCCTTCCTCCATTGGGACCGGCTCGGGAAACTCGAGGGTCCATCCGCGGTCCTGCGGAGATTCCGGAGTCCAGATCCCGGTGGCGCGCGCCAGCGGGGTCGCGGCAGCAGGATCGTCTACCAGCGAGACCGTGACTCGCGCCGGGCCCGATGACGGATCGAGCAATCGGCCGGGTCCAAAGGTGACCCCGCGGATGATCCCCGAAGACGGGTTCACCATCCCCAGATAGGCATGCTCGGGACCGATCGCGGTCTCCTCCTCGGTCAGCGTCAGAGGTTGCCTGGCCTCCCCTCCCTCCGTCTGGAGGCGAAGCTCCAGGCTGCCGTCGAGCGCGGCCGCCTGGGCCCCGGCGATGGACAGGCGCAATCGATACGTTTCACCGGGGGTCATCACCACCGGCGAGTCGAGCAGGATCCCCGAAGGCCCGGCATCGAGTCCCGCCATGACGAGCGCCCCGCGTCCGAGGGTCGTCCCGTCCGCATCGAGGATGTCCGCCTGCAACGCCGCCGGTCCGTCGAGCGGCCCGAGTCGCGTGGCATGGGGGAAATCGATACCGATGATCCGACCCTCTTCCTGACGTTGGAAGGGGGCTTCATACGCAGCCCCGGCCCCGACGATGAAATCAGCCGAAGAGGCAAGCGGATCGAGCCTTTCCTGGCCGTCCTGCTCCAGGAGCACGTTGACGGCCGCCGGAATGCGGGAGAAGATCCAGCGCGAGGCCGCCACGCGGGTGACGGGAGTCGTGTAGATCTTGGTGAAACCGATCCCGTAGGCAAGATGCACGGCCAGCAACAGGACGGAGGCGAGCGCGGCGGCCAGCGTGGCCCAGCGTCTTCCCGGCGCGGGCAGGGCCAAGACGAGCCGCCAGACACCCACCGTCCCCCACGCCGCGAACAGGATCAAGGTTGGATAGACCGGAAGCTGATAGCGCATGGCGGCCGTGAAGGCCGCGGCTTGCCACGCGAAGTAGGCGCCGGTCCAAACCAGGGGGATCAGGTGTCGCTGCCATCGGCCGCGCAGGCTCTCGACAAGCGCCCAGCCCCACGACGCCCAGGCGGCCAGCCCAAGCGGCAGCCCCATCCCCCAAAGGACCATGTTCTTGAGGGCGAACAGGATCGGCGGGTGATTGGCCCACTGGAGGGCGAACGGCAGGTCGGCCTGGCCGGAGGCCTGAATCTGGACCTCCCGCAGGTCGGCCAGCCAATCGGGATTCGGGAGGATGTTCCAAAATGCCGGCCCTTGAAATGCATACGGTTGCAGCAGCCGGAAGGTGACGATGCTGGCCACCCCCGCCAAGAGGATGCCCCACAGTCCCGCGAAGGCGACGCGGTCGCGCTCCACGCGAGGGGCGGAAAAGACGCGTGCGCCGACGGCCAACACAATGACCCCGGCCAGCGGGAACGTGTTGATCTTCGACGCCATGGCTGCGCCGACGCAGACGCCGAACACAGCGTAGTCGAACAGCTTGCCCTCGTCCTGTGCCCGGACCGCCAGGTAGAGCCCGGCCACAACGAACGTGCTGGCGAACAGATCGACGACGAAGAAATGAGCGTGCTGAATCAAGAGCACCGTGAAGGCGCCAAGCAGCGCCGCGATCAGCCCGACCGTCCGGCCATAAAGCCGCTTGCCGAGGGCGTACAGCAGGACGAGGGAGATCAGATCGAAGAGCGTCGAAGCGGCTCGGCCCACCAGGTGGACCTGGTCGTAGCCGAGCTGGGAGGTCCAGTCTGCGAGGTAGCGCACCAGGAAGATCGGGAGCGTGCCGTAGACGAAGAAGGTGAAGTTCGCGTTGTGGGGATTAAGCGGCGAGGTCTCCGTGTTGAAGTATTCGCCCAGGCTGGCCGGGAGGCGCAGGCCTCCCTCGACCATGGTCAGGAATCGTTCGTCCGGGTGGAGGTGGGTGTTTTCGTCCCAACTGATTCCGGCCAGGCGAAGAGCGGCGGCCGCCACCAGGATGATGGCCAGCGCCGCCATTGGCCCATATCGCCGCCAAACGCTACGGCTCGGAGGCGGAATGGCTGGAGCAGGACTGGCGGGAAGCGGAGCCGGTCCTTCACGGGACGTCATGGGGTCGGATTCCTTTGCGGCACGAAATAGATCCAGAAGTCGTGTCCTTCAACCGCGGCAACGAACCGTTCGGCGACACCGGTTGGGAAGAGTTCCTCCAGCTGGGTCATCGATTCCACATCGTCGATGTTCACCAGGAAGAGCTGCGCCGCGGTTTCTCCGGCGAGCCCTTGGATGTCCTCCGGCTTCAACGCGTAGTCGATGCCTGGGCGGCCGGCCTGGAAAGCCACCAGCCGGGTGTCCATCCAGAAAGGAAAGGGAACCACGTGCGCCGTCTCATAGCTTCCGACCGATTCGGCGAAGCCGCGGACGACTCGGCCGGCATCGCCCGTGTTCAACGAGCGTGCGCGGTAGACCGTCATGAAATCCTGGAACTGCATCCGATAGTTGTTGGCGCCGGCCAGAGTCAGCAGGAGCAGACCCGTTCCGCCGGCGGCAACCAGGCCGACCCGTCGAGGCCAAGCCTGCCGGATTCCGATCAGGATCGACGCCAATCCAAAGCCGGCCAGGGTGAAGGCCGGAATCATCGCACCGGCGGCGCGGTTGGGCGCCGGATTCTCGTTGGGGAAGGCGAGCGAGAGGATCGAAGGCGCCATCCACAGCGGGATCGAGAGCAGCAAGAATAGATCGAGCCAGGAACGGCCGCGCGCGTAGCGGACGATCGAGAGCACGACGCCGACCAGGAACAACGCGCCTGTGACCCAGTCGAGAATCGGAAGATGCATCAGGCTGATGACCCAGATGTCTCCACTATCCCAGTTGAACATCTTGAGGGCGTTCCAAATGTTGCCAACCAGAATCTCCAGCGGCGGCCCGGGGAGCGATTGCTCGGCGGAGGTGACACGAGTCAGGACGCGCTCAAGAAAGTAATCCGGCTCGGTCAGCGCGGCGTGGGCCAGCGGCACGAAGACCGCGAAGACAATCACGGCGGCCGCCGCCAGCCAGAGCAGGTTCAGACTGCGGCGTCCGCGCGCTACCGGATGGGCCAGGTAAACCAGAACGCCCAGGGCCAGCACCAGAGGCACGACCCGCGCGGGACTGTATCCATACAGGCCCAAACCAGCGAAAAGTCCGGCCAGGAGAATATCGTTGCGCTGCTGCCGCTGCAGACCTCGGACCAGGAAGTACACGGCCGGGGCGGCGAGGACCGGGAAATAGGCGAACCGAAGCCCGGTCCGGGCCAGCAGGTTGGGCCAGAAGGCGATTCCCGCCAGAAACATCGCCGCCAGGCCCACATAGCGCCCACCGTACTCTCGGGCGAAGAGATACAGGAACGGAAGAGTCAACCAACCTAGAAAGGCCGTGGCCAGTTTGAGAGTCAGGAACGACAAGCCGGAGCCCAGGTAGCGGACCATGGCCGCCGCCAGGTAGAACTGCATCGGTTCGCGCCCGGTGTTGCGCAGGAAGAAGATCGGAGTCTGGCCGGCGAGCACATCCATCACATCCAGCAGTTTCTCGGCTTGATCGCTCCACATGTCGAAGGGGACCTGGTTGAGCTGATAGAAGCGGAAGAATCCCGCCACACCCAGCGCCAGCCAGAAGGCGACCGCCCATCCGTCGATCGTCAGGTGAATCCGCGGGTGGCGCAGCCAGCCCGCTGCGCCCTGCCAGCCCGTGCGCAAGAACGACGGACCTTCCCAGAACCCCAACATCACGCACAACACCGACGCCGTCCAGACGACGACCGTCGACTTGTGGAAGGTGTTGTTTCCCGAAAGCAGAAAAGTCGCAAGGGAAAGAATGGCCCCGGCGACGAGCGCCGTGCCGCGCACCGGCGACTCCGTGCGAGCGACGGATTCGTCCTCGCGTCTTTCCATCGGAAGGTCGCGGCGAAGGGCGGACCACAGGAGCAATCCCAGGCCGACCAGGAGGAGGGCGATCCACGCGACGGGAGTCTCCCCTCGAGGCATCCAGTGTTCGAGGCCGAACTGGACCACAAGGAGAACCAGGACCGCCAGGGGAATCCGGATCTGGGCCGCCTGGAGGCGGAAAGCAGGCCGCGGCGGGCCTTCCGGGAGCCGCAGCACAGGCGTCGGGGCCAAGACGTGCCGTTCGACGGCGGGCGCCGAAGGAATCGGAAGGGGATGCCCGCGCAGGACCGACTTGACCCAGTCGAGGACGGACGGCTCCATGCCGGCCGGCTCACCCGGGATCATCGGGTCCTGAGCACCGGGCGCAAGCCGGACCGGTGGACCTGGTCATGAACGCGTCGCGACGTACAAGGTATAGGTGCCATCGCCGGCCAGCGGCTCCCGATAATACCGGCGGACGAAGTGCTCCGTCAACCCGAGGTTGAGTCGGTTGGGCATCAGGATCCAGCGACCCGTCAGCTTCCGAGCCACCAGCGATGGAAAGCCAAAGTAGTGACCCCACTCCAAGGCCCGCAGGGCGCGGGGTGGGAAGTATCGCGTCGAACGAGCCAGGGCGAAACCCGCCAGCTCGAGTCGCGCCTGCCAGTCCTCTTCCCATTCCAGGTTGACGGTGCGGGTCACGACTCGAAACCACTCGGCGTAAGCCGCTCCGAGACGGCCCAACCCGAGGCGAGCCGGCCACGCGCGAAGCGAGAGGTGCTCCAGGTAGCCCGGATTGGGGACGGTGAGGACCAGTTTGCCGCCGGGGCGGACGACGCGTCCCAGCTCGTTCAGCACTTCTTGCAGGGGGGGAATGTGCTCGAGCACCGAGTTACTGAAGGCGCTGGCGAAAGCTCCGTCGGCGAAAGGCAGCCGCTGTCCGGCGGCCGCGACCAGCAGGCGATACGCCCGCCGGCGATGGGCCTCCCGCAGGGAGGTCATCGACGGATCGACCCCGGCCGTCGTGGGCTCGTCGAACGTCACGCTGCCGAAGTGACCATCACCGCAGCCCAGGTCGAGCACCGGCTTTGGAAATTGGATTTCGTGAAGCAACGAGGCCTCGACCGCCCGCAAGAGGCCGCGGAAGTAAGGCAGCGCGCGCACATGGGGCCACAGGAAATCCCGTTTCATCCTCGGCGGGCCTTCCCCTGTACCTCTTCGAACAGAGCCAGATACCTCGCCGCGACGGCGTCCGGCGAGTACGTCGATCGCAGGACCGAAGGATCGACGAGCATCTCCTCCCGGTGGTCGAGAATTTCGAGCACGGCGTCCGCCAGGGCCGCCGCGTCGCGCCGCGGCACAATGCGCCCCATCCCAGTGGTCTGCACCGGTTGGCGCACGCCCGGCAGGTCCGAGGCGACGACCGGCGTACCGCACAGCATCGACTCGATTTGCACCAGCCCGAAACTCTCCGTGCTGTTGAGGCTGGGCAACACGGTGACGTCACAGGCCCGGAAGAAGAGCGCCATCTGAGGCGGGTCGAGCACGCCCAGGAATCTCCAGTGGTCTCCCAGGCCGGCGATCATCGGGGCCAGCCGCCTGGCGTAGTCGGCCTCCCCCAGCACGCCTTCATATGGACCGGCGAAAAGGACCCGGGCGCGCGGGTGGCGTTCGAGGATCCGCGGCATCGCCTCCACGACGTATTCGACACCTTTCTCGGTCGCCAGCCGGGCGGCCATGCCGATCGTCGGACCGGCCCCATCGATGCGCCGGCGAAACGCCGCCTGGGCCTCGGCCGATGGCTCCGCCACTTCCACCGGCGGTGGGATCACGCGCAGCTTCGACTTCAGCCGCGACAGAAAGGCGGAATGGCGGGCGTAATCCTCGGTGTACGAAACCACGGCGTCGGCGAAAGCGCCGGCGATCCGATTCGCCAGGTCAACCGCCGCCATGGCCGGCACGCTGAGCAGGCTACCCGGCAGGCGAAGATCGCAGTGATAGGTCAACACGACCGGCTTGCGGCCCCGCCGCCCGCGCAGGGCGATCCCGGCGGCATCGAACTGCGGTAGATGCAGGCTGACCACATCGTGTTGGCGAACCTGGCGCGTCGCTTCGCGCCCGAAGGTCGGCATGATCACGCCTTTGCTCACACGGAAGGCCACCGGCGATCGCACCACGCGTACCCCGTCGAGCTCTTCCAGGCGCGGCAACTCCGGCGAATACTGCGAAGTCAGCACCGTGACCTGGTGTCCGGACCGCACCCAGGCGCGCGACAGGCGCTCCACATAGACGGTCAGGCCGGAGATATAGGGGCGGTAGTAGGTGAGCGCCGTCAGGATGCGCACGCCCTCAGCGTCCCATTCCGAAGGAAGCCGGAACCGCACCACCACCCATCTTTCCCGGCCGGATCGAGATCTGGTTCAACGTCGTCCCCGTCTGCGGCCAACGAGTCGCAATTCGCTGCATCAACGACCTCGGCGGTCGTTCCCGGATGGGTCCTGGCCAAGCTCGAACGGGCATGTAGACACATCTCCGGAACGGGAGGCTAGGCCGCCGGTCGCAGGACGAGGCCGCGAGCCGCGCGCGCCAGGTCCCCGAGCGAGCGGCCTTCCCGCGACAAGGCGGCTGCGCCCAGGATGACGGTCAGCGAGTATTGGACCAGGTGGGCTGTGACCACGACGCCCAGGGCGACTTCGCGCGAGTAGCCGAGGAAGGTGAGGGCGGCCACACCTGCCAGTTCGTAGACGCCGACGGCGCCCGGCGACGAGGGTACGGCGCCACCCAGGGCGATCACGCCGAGGCAGAAAACGGAGACCGCAAACGATCCCTCGGCCCCGAACATTCTCAGGTAGATCAGAATCTGAATCCAGGCGCAGGCCCATCCAAGCAGGAGCCACAGGAATGCGCGCCCCAGCCGGGCGCCTTTCCGCGCTTCCTCCAACCCGATAAGGAAACGCTCAGCGATGCCCGCTATGCGGCTCGCCAGCGCTCCCGGCAGTCGCCGCAGGCGCGCCAGCCAGGAAGCGCGATAACGCAGGGCCAGGATCAGCGCGATCGCCAGCAGCGCCAGGCCCAGGCCGACGACCAGAGTCGCCCGGCGCGCCCAAGCAGGTGGAGCGAAGAGGGGCAAGGTCACCAGCAACGACAGAACGGCGATGAACACGTCGACCATCCGCTCGACGACGATCGAACCCAGCGCCCGAGAGGTGCCGATCCCGGTTCCATATCCGACGAGGTAAGCCCGGCCCAATTCCCCCAGCCGGAACGGCAGGATGTTGTTGAGCAGATACCCTTCGTTCAGGGCGGCGAAGGCGCGGGGGAATCCGACCGATGGGCCGAGCAAGGATCGCCACCCTTGGGCTCGAGAGGCGATACCTGCCAATTGAAAGAGGTAAGCGGGGATGAGCAGCCAGTAAGCCGCTCGCGCCAACACCTCGAGGAAGGCCCGAACGTCCAGGCCCCACACGGCGATGACCAGGGCCGCCAGGCTGACGGCGGCGCCCAGCAGCCAGCTCCAGTCCCGCTTCGCGGGCGGAGTCGAATCGGATTGGAGAGGTTCGCCGCTCATGCCACGCAAAGAAAGGTCCGGAACGCGTCCGGAACCTGAGGGGATTATAGCAGGGCGTCGCCTCATACCACCCCACCCTATTGGCCATTGGCCGGAGACGTGGCTTGAAGACCCCGCGGCAACTCTTGGCGGGAAGATGCCGTTGGGAGATCGGAGGAGCAGAAGCCGCCGCCCTCTCGGACACGAAAACGTCCTCTAAGAATCGGGGGGAGCCGTCGGAGGTGGTGCGAGGCAGATCCTCGGGAGGGCTATCGGTCTCTAGGGGAAATCCCGAGCCTCGCCAGCCACGTGTAAGGACAAGACGATTCCTTCGGTCCCAGCCGAATCCGGGGAGGGCCGACCGGCCTTTATGCACGGGTTCGCGACGGGGTCATCACACGAACTTCGGGGTCGGGACGGCCAGATTGATATACTCTTGTGGTATCGGCCCCCAGGGTTTGGGGGGGGGTGGAGCTGGACACGGCTCGGGCTTTTCTCGCAGGGACGATCGTAAGATTGTTCCTCTGTTGTCCCTCAGCAGGCGGCGTGCTCAAAAGAGGCCGCAAACGGAGGTTCGGATGACGGCCCGGAGGTTGGTTGTCTATCTTTCAGGCTTGGCCTTCTTCGCCGTCGCTGCGGCCTGCGCGGCGTTTCCCTATCCTGACGAGCCGCGACCGAACACCGAGACAGCGGTCCTTCCGGAGGGGCCTGCGGTCGAGACTCCCGTCGCCGAAGCTCCACTGGCCATCTCGAGCGCCGTCCCGACAGAGGCCGTCCTGCGATGTGCTACGTACTTCCGCACCTCGGCTTCCGAGCAGATGATCCAAGGTACATGGACGGATGACCCGGATGCGACAGCCTCGGCCGCAGCCTGCTTCCAATACATAGACCGCGAGATCCTGCATCAGCCGGGATACGCTCAGCCGGCGGAGGCTGCTGCCCTGACCGTCGTCTTGATCGCTGAATCCAGGCACACGTACGACTTGCCCGACGATATTGACATGGGTAAGGAATTCGTCGCCTCTCTGTTCTTCCCGGGAGCAACAGGCACTCCGATCACGCAGCTGGTGATCTGTGCTTCCTACTACCTCACCCCCGGCATCGACGACTACATCCAGGGCTCTTGGACGGATGGAAACGATGACCCATCGGCGGTAACGTCGAAACAAGGCTGTTTCGATTACATGCGAGCGAAGATTCTGGACGAGCCCTATTGCGCCCAGGGTCTTGGAACGGACCACGTCCTTCTTGCGCTGCTAACTGAGGAGCGCCACACGTTCTACTTGCCGGCGGACCTCGATCCCGAGGCCGAACTGGTGGCGGTCGCGGCCTGCACGAATGTACCCCCAACGACCACGGCGACGGCCTTCTACGGTTGGACTCTGACCCCCAATGGTCCTCCGGGAACGATCACTCCCTACTACGGGTGGACACCCACGCCCGGTGGGCCCACGGCAACGGCAACGCCCTACGTTGGCTGGTCGGCCACACCCACGGCCGGACCGCTGACGCTCACGGCCGCAGCGCTCAAGTCCAAGACACCCACTCCACCTGGAGGCGCCACGGCAACGCCCACCGCCTACGTCCCGGGAACGCCCGCACCGCCTGGGGGAGCCACAATCTCGGCCACTGCCTTTCATACGAAGACGCCCACTCCGCCTGGAGGAGCCACAATCTCCGCCACTGCCTTTCACACGAAGACACCCACGCCGCCGGGGGGAGCCACAATCTCGGCCACTCCCTACTTCACCACTACGGCCGTCCCCGTCACGGCAACGGCCTACCGCACCAGGACCCCCACGCCGCAAGCGACCTACCCCTAGGTCACTCCCTCTCCCTAGCTGCGCCGGATCCCCCGTAAGGGCGGCGAAGGCGGACAGGGGAGAGCAGCCCGACTGCCGCTCCTGATCCTGTCATTCCGGGCCAGGCCTGCCCTTGGCGCTCCGCACCGCTTCCGGTGCGCCGCCCTTGGCGCCCTGTAGAGGGCGAAGGGCGTAGAGAGCGAGCGCACGCGATCGCCGAGAGACACATGCGCCTGCGCAGTTGCGGCCGTGGTCCCGGGCCCATCAGGGTGCAACGTCTTTCCAACCCGAGGTTCCAGGCCTTTGAAACTCCTGGGGGATTCCTCGGTCGCCCCTCGGAGGAGCTTACGCCATGTACGGTTGAGAGGCTCAGGGCTCCCTCGGAATGACATTCAGATGAGTGCCTCTCGCCCGGGAACTAGCCTCCCTAATGTCACAAGGATGTCATGAGGCGCGCGGAGGTCCTCCCTCGCCGCTACCCGCTGAAAAGCTCGGGATTCCCCTTTACCCATTCGAACAGTCGACGCACGCCTTCGCCCACGTCGACCTTCGGCTCCCAGCCCAACTCGCGGCCCGCCTTGCGAATGTCGCTGACATAGACCTTTTGATCGCCGGGTCGCCAATCATGGTAGGTCACCGGCAAAGGCTTGCCGAGGAGTCCCTCGACCATCGGCCCGAATTCCTTCCAGACCGAGAGGACGCGGGACGGCCCGCCGCCGATGTTGTAGACCTGGCCGGCGGTGACCTGTGGATGGTCGACCGCTCGCAGCATCGCCTCGACCAGGTCATCGACGAACAACACATCGCGCACTTGCTTTCCGTCGCCGTAGATCGAGATCGGCCGGCCCTGGACGGCGGCGATGATGAACCACGCCAGCCAACCCTGATCCTCGATGCCGAATTGTCGTGTGCCGTAGATACAGGAGTTGCGGAAGACGACCGTGCGCATGCCGTAGATCCGGGCGTAGTCGTGAACGTATTGATCGGCGGTCCCCTTCGAGCAGCCGTACGGCGAGTAGAAGTCCAGTGGCGAAGCCTCGTCGACGCCGAAAGGCAGGTCGGCATATTGATAACGCGTCGCCTTCTCCTCGACCCGCTGATGGGCCATCTTGCCGTAGACCTTGTTACTGGAAGTGAAAAGAACCGTCGGCTCCATATGCTCGGCGCGCAGCGCCTCGAGCAGGTTGAACGTCCCCAATGCATTGATTTCGAAATCCTGGCGGGGATCGGTGACGGAGGTCGTCACCGCCACTTGAGCGGCGAAATGCAGAACGACTTCGGCGCCGCGGTGCGCCTTGAGCGCTCGGCGCAATCCTTCGTAGTCGCGCACATCCTCCTGGACGAATTGCAGGTCGCCGCCGGCCAGCCGCAGCCACTCCAGATTGCGCGAGCTCCCGGCCCGGGAGAGGTTGTCGAGGACCACAACCTTGTGTCCGCTCTCCAGCAGCCGCAGCACCGTGTTCGACCCGATGAACCCCGCCCCGCCAGTGACGATGTATTGCATGGCGCCTCCTCAAGAAGTGGTCAGTGGTCGGTGGTCAAGTAACAGTGGTCAGTGGTCGGTGGTCAGTGGTCAGAAAAAGACATCACCACTCAGGCGATCGACAATCGCTAATCGGTAATCGCCAATCGCTAACTGCCAATCCCCAATTCGGTCTGGACTGACCACCGACCACGGACCACTGACCACTACTCTTCCAGCCGCAGGATCGCCAGGAACGCTTCCTGAGGGATCTCGACGGCCCCGACACGCTTCAGTCGCTTCTTGCCCTTCTTCTGTCGCTCCAGCAGCTTCTTCTTCCGCGTGATGTCGCCACCGTAACACTTGGCCAAGACGTCTTTGCGCACGGCGCGGACGTTGGCCCGCGAGATCACCCGCCCCCCGGAGACCGCCTGGATCGGAACCGTGAAAAGCTGGCGCGGGATGAGCTCCTTGAGCTTCGACACCAGCGCCTGGCCTTTGGCGTAGGCATGCTCGCGGTGGACGATCATCGCCAGGGCGTCGACCGGCTCCTCGTTGATCAGGATCTCCAACTTGACCAGGTCGTCCGGCCGATAACCGCTGAACTGGTAGTCGAGCGAGGCATAACCGCGCGTGCGCGACTTGAGCTGATCGTAGAAGTCGACGATCAGCTCGGCCAGGGGAATGTCAAAGGAAAGCACGACCCGTTTCGGAGCCGGGTACTCTTGCTCCACGAAGACCCCCCTCCGTTTCGTCGCCAGGTCCATGACCGTACCGTAGAACTCGTCCGGGGTGAAGATCTGGATGCGCATCCAGGGCTCGCGCACCTCGAGGATCCGGGAAGGGTCGGGCAGTTCCGACGGCGAGTCGATCGTCTCGACCAGCCCGTCGGTCAGGGCGATCTCGTACTCAACCGACGGCGCCGTGGCGATTAGGTCGAGATCGTGCTCGCGTTCCAATCGTTCCTGAACGATGTCCATGTGGAACATGCCGAGGAACCCGCAGCGGAAGCCGAAGTTGAGCGCTTGCGAAGTCTCGGGCTCATAGACGAGGGAGGCGTCGTTGAGCTGAAGCTTCTCCAAGGCGTCCTTCAGGTTGGCGTAATCCTCGCCGTCGACGGGGTAGAACCCGGCGAAGACCATCGGCTTGGGGTGTTGATAACCCGGAAGCGGTTGGGCGCCGGGATCTCCGGCCGAGGCGATCGTGTCGCCGACCCGGCACTCACGGACGGTTTTCAGTCCCGTGGCGATGTAACCCACTTCGCCTGCGCTCAGCCGGTCGGCCGGCGCCATCTGCGGGGCGAAGTAGCCGATCTCCAGAGGCTTGGCCCGCGCCCCGGTGGCCAACATGCGGACTTCGTCCGCCGTTCCGACGCTCCCCTCGACGACGCGCACATAGGCGATGACGCCCTTGTACGAATCGTAGTGGGAGTCGAAAATCAGCGCTCGAAACGAGGAAGCGGCGTCGCCACGGGGCGGAGGCACGACCGCGACGATGGCCTCCAGCACGTGCTCGACGTTGGTCCCGTCTTTGGCGGAGATGCGGAGGATTTCCTCGGGGGGCGTACCCAGCAGGTGTTGGATCTCCGCCGCCACTTCGTCCGGCCGAGCCGAGGCCAGGTCGATCTTGTTGATGATCGGGAGCACTTCCAGGTCGGCGTTGAGCGCCAGGTAGAGATTGGCCAGGGTTTGGGCTTCGACGCCCTGCGTCGCGTCGACCACCAGCAACGCCCCTTCGCAGGCCTCCAGCGCCCGGCTGACCTCGTAGCCGAAGTCGACATGGCCGGGCGTGTCGATCAGGTTGAGCTCGTAGATCTGTCCGTCGCGCGCCGGATAGCTCATGCGCACCGCGGAGGCCTTGATCGTGACCCCCTTCTCGCGCTCCAAGTCCATGGTGTCCAGGATCTGTTCGGTCATCTCCCGGTCCGAGACGGTGCCCGTCAATTGCAGCAGACGGTCGGCGAGAGTCGACTTCCCATGGTCGATGTGAGCGATGATGCAGAAGTTGCGGATGTGGGATGTGTCCATGATTCAGCGCGAGTATACAGCGATCAGCCATCAGCGCTCAGCTTTCAGCTTTCAGCTTTCAGCTTTCAGCGGTCAGCCGCCAGCATTCAGCGACGACCCTGCATCAATCATCCACCAGGCGAGGTCTTGGGTTTGGCTGACTGCGGATGGCTGAGAGCTGATAGCTCCACGGCCCGCTCAATCTCCTCACCAAGCGACTTCGCCTCACCGCCCTTCTTCCCCCAGAGGAGAAACTCGACGTTGCCCTTCGGCCCGCGCAGCGGCGAGCGGATCAGACCTTGCGGAGCGAGACCGGCGGAGGCGGAGAAACCGATAACGTCGCCGAGCACCTTGCGGTGCACAGCGGGGTCACGGACGACGCCCCCCATCCCGACCGCCTCCTTGCCCGCCTCGAACTGAGGTTTCACCAGCGCCACGACGTCGCCGTTGGGTGTCAACCAGTTCACCACCACCGGCAGGATCAGGCCGAGCGAGATGAAGGCGACGTCGATCGTCACCAGATCGACAGGCGCCGGGAGCTCGGCCAGGTAACGCGCGTTGGTCCGCTCCATGACGACGACCCGCGGGTCCTGGCGCAGCTTCCAATGCAAGATGCCGTGACCCACGTCGATGGCGAAAACCGCCTTGGCCCCATGCTGCAGCAAGCAGTCGGTGAAACCCCCGGTGCTGGCACCGACATCGGCGCAGGCCCTCCCAGCGACGGCCAACTCGAACGCCGACAGCGCCGCCGCCAGCTTGTCGCCGCCGCGTGAGACGTACGCCGGCCCGCTGAGGACCTCCAACACCTGCTCCTCCCTCACCAGGCGCGACCCTTTCAGGGCCAGTTCGCCGTCGACGCGCACTTCGCCTGCCAGGATGAGCCGCAGGGCTACCGCCCGGCTCTCCGCCAGCCCGCGCTCGACGAGGGCAGCGTCGAGGCGGTGGCGGGCCGTCGGTTTGGATCGCTTAGGAGGGCGAGGCATTCGCTCAGGACGGTCGCAAGCGGGTCAACATGGACGCACGCGACTTCGGATGAGCCCCGAGCCATCGGTCGAACTGCGGAAGGAGCTGGGGCGTCATGGGCTCGGCACGATCTTCGCCGCCAGGTCGCGCCGGAACTCGGGCACGTGGATCGAGAGCGCGCCGCCCTGCGCTGTGACCACGGCTTCTTCCAGCCACTTCCCGCGTTGCGGGTCGTACCAGCGGACGAGGTAGTTGCCTTCCTTCATATCGTCCAACGTCAGCGTAAGTCCTCCTACCGGGGGCGGATTGTAGATGAAAGGAGAGGCTTCACCGCGCTGCTGTGCATCGATCGAGGCCTGGACCGTATACGCATCGCTCCGCATCCAGATGAGCGTACCCTGTCCGCGCAGCCCGAGGCCGACCGCCGGCGCCGGTCCTCCCTCCGGTCCGGTGATGCGCAACGGCGAAAACGGCTCATACTCGGTCAGGTCTTCGCCGGCCAGGAAGCGCTGCAGAGGCGCGAACTGGCCCCACTGGCGATAGGCCTCCAGGTAGACGTCCCAGAACCAATACATCCCCGCCCCGGCATAGCCGACGAAGCTCGTCGACCACAGCCCGTTATGCAGGTGGATCCCGGTTCGCTCCATGTCGTCGACCGTCGACTCGATGCCATAACCGAACTCCCCGAGCAGGATTGGCTTCGTCGTGGCGCTGCCCGCCAGGATCCGGTAGTCCTCCGCGGCGCGCCCGGCCAGATCGCGATCGACGGAGTCCACCTGGGTAGCGTATTCGTGCCGTTGAATCACGTCGAGCTCGGGCATCTGCCAGATCGGGGAGAGGTAGCGAATGGCGTAGCTGTTGGTCGTCAGGTGACGATTGATGTCGCGGGCACGCAGGTAGGCCGTCATCTCCTGGATCCACGGGATGAGCGCCTCGTCGGAGATCGGCGCCAGGTTGACCTCGTTCCACCACTCCCAGGCCAGCAAGTTCGGCGAGTACCCCCAGCGGTTGGCGATGTAGTTCAGCCGTCGTTGCAGGAAGGCCCGCGCCTCGGGATCCGTGGCGAACTGTTGCGGGCTCTCGAGCGGTCCGCCCCGCGCGGCGTTGTAGGGGTTACCCCCCTTCCAGCCATTGGTCTGCCAGTCGTTGAAGTCGGCGCAGTTCAGGAGGACGAGGACGATGTAAATGTCGTTCTCTTCCGCCATGCGGAAGATCTCATCGAGCAGCCAGGCCTTTCCGAGCCGATTGCTATAGTCCCCCAGGCCCGTGTCGGCCCACTCGATGCCGAATGACCACTCGGCCATCCACACCCGGATCGCGTTGCCGCCGTTGGCGGCGAACGGCGTTATCCATCGGGAGTAGTCCGTCAGAGCATCGCCGGCTCCGGTCCACCACCCCATGTTGACCCCGATTGGGAAGAAGAAGCTCCTGTCGTCGAAGGCCAGGTAACGGGGATCGTCCGGGTTGATACGTACGAAACCGGGATTGTCGGAAGGGGTGACACGGAAGCCGACGGGCTCGCTCTCGAGGCCGCGCGCCGGGATTCGGGCAACGGCCGTCCACGCCCCGATCTCTGTGGGGGTGAAGCGGGCCTTCCAGGAAGGCTCCCCTTGTCCCAGGACACCGGGAGGCCTATAGGCTCGGTACCAGAAGGCGCCGATCTCGCTTCTGTCTCCGGAAGGCGAGGTGAACTCCACTCGGATGTCGAGCTCGTCCGGGTCGAACGGATTGGCGACTTCGATGTCGGTCTGGATTTCGAGTTCGAGCAGGTCGAAGCGGGCGACCTCCTCCGATGTCAGAGGGACGATCGCCAGAGCCCCCGCAGTACCCGGGGCGACCTCTCCCGGTGTCGTCGAAGGGGTGGCAAAGGATGTCGGCGTCCTTGGCGGGCCGGAGGTGCCGACGGATGTGGGAAGCACCCCGCATGCCCCCAGCCAGAGCACCGCGATGACGGCTGTCGCCGAGCTCGTTCGAGAGACCGCCATAGCATGGCCTCCCAGCCGACTAAGAACCCAGAAGCCTCGAGATGATCTCCCTTAACAGCACGAGAACAACCGGCAAGAG
>DATEVL010000067.1:0-25284 GCA_035281845.1 Anaerolineales bacterium
ACGGCCGTCATGCCGTGATCCCCGAGCCGGCCCTCGAGCCGGCGTCGTAGGAGGGTGAGGAGCATGAGCGAAACGACTTTCGAGCCCAAGATCGTCGCCTTCCTGTGCAACTGGTGTTCCTATCGGGCGGCCGATCTAGCCGGCACGGCCCGGATGAAGTACCTGCCGAACATCCGCATCTTACGCGTGATGTGCAGCGGGCGGGTCGACCCGACCTTCGTCTTGAAGGCCTTCGCCCTGGGCGCCGACGGTGTGATGATCGCCGGCTGCCACCCAGGCGAATGTCATTACATCGAGCAGAACTACAAGACGATGCGTCGCTACGAGATGTTGCGTCATACCCTGGGGGCGATGGGGGTCGAGCCCGACCGGCTGCGCCTGCAATGGGCTTCGGCGGCCGAGGGCGCCCAGCTGGCGGCGGCGATCAACGACATGGTTGAGAAGGTGCGCGCTCTCGGGCCGCTGTCCTGGGCGGGCAACTGGTCGGAGAACAGCCATCATCTGGAAGCGATCGAGCGCCTGGCCGGCGAGCACGCCGAGGCGATGGAGGTGGGCGCATGAGCGCTGTCGCAACGCCTGTCCCGGCAGGGAAACCCAAGCTGGCGCTGTACTGGGCCGCTTCGTGCGGTGGCTGCGAGATCGCCGTGCTGGCCATCGACGACAAGATCCTCGATGTCGCCAACGCCTTCGACATCGTCTTGTGGCCGGTGGCGATCGATGCCAAGGTGCGCGACATCGAAAAGATGGACGACAAGTCCATCGACGTCTGCCTGTTCAACGGCGGCATTCGCAACAGCGAGCAGGAGTACATGGCCCAGCTGATGCGCCGCAAGTCGAAGATCCTGGTCGCCTTCGGCTCGTGCGCCCACGAGGGTTGCATCCCGGGGTTGGCCAACCTGTACGACCGGGAGTCGATCTTCCAGTACGTCTACAAGGACAGCCCGTCGGTCGACAACCCGCAGGGCATCCTGCCGCAGCCCGAGTTCCAAGCGCCCGAGGGCACGCTGCACCTGCCCGTCTTCTACGATACGTTGAAGACGTTGGATCAGACGGTCGACGTCGACTATTACGTGCCGGGTTGCCCGCCGGAGGCCGAGAACATCTGGGCCATCGTTCAGGCGGTCGTCGCCGGATTGCAGGGCGCGCCGCTGCCGCCGGCCGGAACGGTGTTGGGAAAAGAGACGACGGTCTGCGACGAGTGCAAGCGCACCCGGTCGGAGAAGAAGATCAAGGAGTTCAAGCGCACCTGGCAGATCATCCCCGACAGCGAGACGTGCCTGCTCGAGCAGGGGCTGGTGTGCTGCGGCATCGCCACCCGCGCCGGCTGCGGCGCGCTGTGCCCGGTCGTCAATTCGCCGTGCATCGGCTGCCACGGCCCGAACGCCGGCGTCGAAGACTTCGGGGCCCGCATGATGACGGCGCTGGCTTCGGTCATCGACTCCCAGGAGCCGTCCGAGATCCAGCGCATCATCGAAGCCGGTATCCCCGACCCGGTCGGAACGTTCTACCGCTTTAGCCTGGCGCATAGCCTGTTGCGGCGCAAGGCGCTCGGCGGGAATGGGAACGGCCGCGGGGTTTCCGTCCCGGTGGCCGTGCCCGTGCACGCGGCGAAGTAGGACCATGTCCTGGACACCTAGGGCCCAGAACCTGCGTTCCCTTGAATTCCCTTGCCAGGGGGTAGGGGGGCGGGCCATTACATGCCCGCCCCCCTTTCCCCCTGAAACCCCCAACCCCCCGCCCACGAAAGCGGCGGTTGAAGGCTCCCGTTCTTTGAAGATGGTACCCGCCGCTACAGCCACCCATCGAACCCGTCATCCACACTGTGGAGGATCCCTTCGCACGAGGGGCGGCCGATCGGCTCCTCGCATCAACGGATCCAACAACGGCCGATCACCTGCACCGCACCTGCGGTGCGCCGCAGGTGCAGGTGTAGCGAGGGTGGGGGGCGGGGGTCCAGGTGATGGGGGGAGGGAGGCGCTTCTCCCCCCTCCCCCCATCCCCTGGAATCCAGGAGGTTCATGATGCAGCGCATCTCGATTGATCCCATTACCCGGCTGGAAGGCCACGGCAAGATCGACATCTTCCTCAACGACGAGGGCGACGTCGCCAACGCCTACTTCCAGATTCCCGAGCTGCGCGGCTTCGAGAAGTTCTGCGTCGGGCGTCAGGCGGAGGACATGCCCAACCTGACCGACCGCATCTGCGGCGTCTGCCCGGAGGCGCATCACATCGCCTCGAGCAAGGCGCTCGACGCGCTGTTCCACGTCGATCCGCCCCCGACGGCCAAGAAGCTGCGCGAGCTGATGTACAGCATCTTCTTCGCCACCGACCACACCACCCACTTCTATGCCCTGGGCGCGCCCGATTTCATCGTCGGGCCGGAGGCCCCGGTGGCCGAACGTAACATCTTGGGCGTGATTCAGAAGGTCGGGATGGAGGTCGCCGGCAAGGTGCTCAAGATGCGCCGCGACGGCCACAACCTGATCATGATGATGAGCGGGCGGCGGGTGCAACCGAACTGGGGGCTCCCGGGCGGGGTCAGCCGCGGGATCACCGAGGAGCAGCGTCAGGAGATCGAAGCCCGCGGCCGAGAAGCCATCGACTTCGCCTTGTTCTCGCTGCAGGCCTTCCGCGACATCGTCCTGGGCAACAAAGCCTACGTCGACCTGATCCTGGGCGACCTCTACACGCATCACACCTACTCGATGGGCATGGTCGATGCGCAGAACCGGGTCAACTTCTACGACGGGAAGGTGCGCGTCGTCGACCCGGAGGGCAAGGAGTTCGTCAAGTACGCCCCGGACGAATACCTGGAGAACATCGCCGAGCACGTCGAGCCGTGGTCCTACTTGAAGTTCCCCTACCTGAAGAAGGTCGGCTGGAAAGGACTCGTCGACGGGGTGGACTCGGGCGTTTACAAGTGCACGCCCCTCTCGCGGCTCAACGCCGCCGACGGGATGGCGACTCCGCGGGCGCAGGAAGCCTATGACGAGTTCTACAAGACGCTCGGTGGTAAACCGGTCCACCAGACTCTGGCGACGCACTGGGCGCGCCTGGTCGAGCTGCTGTACGCCACCGAGCGCTGGGTCGAGCTGGCGACGGACCCGGAGATCACCGGCCCGGAGCACCGCACGTTGCCCACGGCCACGCCGGACGAGGGCGTCGGCATCGTGGAGGCGCCCCGAGGGACTTTGACCCACCACTATAAGACCGACCCGAGGGGCATCCTGACCGAGGTCAATCTGATCGTCGGGACGACGAACAACTATGCCCCGATCGCCATGTCGGTGAAGAAGGCGGCCCAGGGCCTGATCCACAAAGGGCAGGTGACCCAGGGCAAGCTCAACATGGTCGAGATGGCCTTCCGCGCCTACGATCCATGCTTCGGCTGCGCCACGCACAGCCTGCCGGGGAAGATGCCGTTGGAAGTGCGTATCCGGCGGCCCGACGGCGAGGTCATCGAGCGCCTGACGCAGAACCTGGAATAGGAACCTACTGGGGAGCTTCAAGCTTCCGGGAAGCTCGAACGTAGGGGCGAAGGGTTGCGTTCAACCGCAACTCCCCGCGAGCTCCAAGCTCGCGGGGAGCATGTTCGGCCCGGGTGCCGGTCGGCAGGGGGAAGGTCGGGAAGGCTGGCACTTCGCCCGGCATGAGGTCGGGTGTAAGAATCGGGAGGGATTCCCACCTTGCAGACATCGCCCCGCACCCTGATCATCGGCCTGGGCAATCCGTTGCTGCGCGACGATGCCGTCGGACTGCACGTGGCGCGGCGAGTGAGGGCCGCTCTGGCCGGGCGGGACGACGCCGAAGTTGTCGAAGAATCCTGCGGAGGCTTGCGCCTGATGGAGCGGATGGTCGGCTACGACCGAGCGATCCTGATCGATGCCATCCGCGGCGACCGGACCCCGGGAACAGTGCTGACGCTCGATCCGCGCGAGGTACACACGCAGCACTCGGCTTCGGCCCACGACGTCAACCTGCCGACGGCCCTGGCCCTCGGCCGACGTACCGGCGCCCGACTGCCTTCCGACGACCAGCTGCGCATCATTGCCATCGAAGTCGAAGACGTCGAGAACTTTGGGGAAGAAATGACGCCCGCCGTGGTGGCGGCCATTCCCCGCGCCGCCGCGCAGGTCCTGGCCGAGTTTGATCGCGAGAGGGAGGCGAGATGATCTCACCTGAGAAGCTGCGCCGCTACGCGCACTGCGCCGGGGCGCCGGATGAGCTGCTCAAGCAAGTGGCGATGCTGGCCGAGGAAAGAAGCTTCCAGCCGCGCGCCGAACTCTTCCACGAGGGAGAACCGGCGCGCCGTCTGATGATCCTGGAGTCCGGAACGGTCGATATCGTCCACCGGATGCCCGGCGAGCGAAACGTGGTCGTCGACACCCTCGTCGAAGGGGATCTGATGGCCTGGTCGGCGTTGCTCGAGCCTTACGTCCTCACCGCCAGCGGCGTGGCGCGCACGGCCGGCGTGGCCGTCGAGATCGACGGCGAGGGCATGCGCAAGATCTGCAAAGATAACCCCGAGTACGGACTGGTCATGATGACCGAGGTCGCCAAGACGCTGCGCGCCCGGCTGGAGGCGACGCGCGTTCAATTGGCGGCGGCCAGCTAAGAAAGCCTGGCCGCGCGCCGTGGGGGCGTAGAGACGAAAGCACACCTGCCCTCCTCTCCAGGACGCCGCCCTCACCCCTTCGGGTGCACCCTGGGTGTGCGCCGCCCTTGGCGCATTGCCCCCTGGGGGCGCCCGAAGGGGCGTAGAGGGCGAAGGGCGTGGCGCCCTGTCCCCTGGGGACACCCGCCCCTTGGCGCACTGTAGAGTGCGAAGGGGTGTAGAGGGCGGGGCGGTGTGGTGTGGCGGGCCGTGCCAGGGTGCTTCGCCCCTGCATGTCCTGATGCCTGACTCGAACTCTCCTGAGAATTTGCTTCCAGCTGAGTCGGCCGGCAACCGAAGACTTCGCCGTTTCTTCCGGCGCTTCAATCGACTGATGCTGCTGTTGTGGCGACTCGGCCTCGGCCCGTGGGTCAATGCGTGGCCGGCCGTGGGCGGCCGAATCATGGTGATCACTCACACCGGCCGCAAAACCGGGAGGCAGCACCAGACGCCGGTCAACTACTCGCCGGCAGGGAAAGCGGTCTACTGTACGGCAGGTTTCGGGACCCGCTGCGATTGGTACCGCAATCTCCTGGCCGAACCGCGGGTCGAAGTCTGGCTTCCCAAAGCGCGGTGGCAAGGTCGGGCAGAAGACGTGAGCGATTCGCCGGAGCGGATCCATCGGTTGCGAGAGGTCCTGGTCGCCAGTGGTTTCGCGGCGCGTCTGGCCGGCATCAACCCGCGGCGTATCAGCGATGGAGATCTTGAGCGGCTTGCCGATGGGTACCGGCTGATTCGCATCGTGCCGAGGTGAATAAGGTCCCCGCCACATTTTGCGTCACCAGCTCACACCCTCCACCTGCGGAGTGCGTAAGGCGCGTGAGGTAGGACCGCCTGCTATCGTAAGCCCGGCAACAAAACCAACGTCATTCCCGCGAAAGCGGGAAGCCAGTCCGAGCCTCCAAGAGCCTGGGCCCCCGCTTCCCCTTCGGTCTCTACAGACCGCCAAGGGCGGGATGCGCCCTTGGCGGCCTGTAGAGGCCGAAGCGCGATACGCGGGGGCGACAGCGAAGGCAACGTTGTTCCTGCGCGAGCGGACGTCAAGTTCGGACGCAGAAAGACTGGCACTCCCTAGGAAGGAGAGGAACGAGCGGGCTTGACAGCGGTTCGATTGCCCGTACAATTCGCGGGGTCCTGCGATGGCTTTGGATCGACGCAAGACGCGGTTGCCGATCGAACCCGCCCCCCGGCGGGTTCTTTGTGAGTTCCAGGCGAGAGCCGCAAGGCTCTCTTTTTTTGCCTGCCATCCGGGCCCGCGCCCATGACGCTGATTCGCCTGCCCGGCCTGATCGATCCTCACGTCCACCTGCGCGAGCCGGGGCAGACGCACAAGGAGGACTTCGACAGCGGCACGTCGGCCGCCTTGGCCGGCGGCTTCAGCGCCGTCCTGGCCATGCCCAACACCAACCCACCGCTGACCGACGCCGCCAGCCTGGGCCTGGCGAAGGCTGCGGCGAAACAGAAGGCGCGCTGCGACTATGCCATCTTCGTCGGCGCCGGCGCCGAAAACAGCACTGCCGCCGCGGCGCTGGCAGGCGAAACGGCGGGGCTGAAACTCTACCTCGATCAGACTTTCGGCCCCTTGCGCCTCGATGATCTCGGGTCGCTGCGGGCGCATCTCTCGACGTGGCCGAAGGACCGCCCGGTCGCGGCGCACGCCGAAGGGCGCAGCCTGGCGGCGGTGCTGCTCCTGGCTCATCTCCATGGTCGGTCGCTCCATGTTTGCCACGTCTCGCGCAAGGATGAGATTCTTCTGATCCGCACCGCCAAAGAGCGCGGGTTGGCGGTCACCTGCGAAGTGACGCCCCACCATCTGTTCCTCAGCCACGAGGAGGCGCCGTCCATCGGGGCCAGGCGGGCGGAAGTGCGACCGCGGCTGGCGTCGCCGGCGGATCGCCAGGCGCTGTGGGAGAATCTGGCCGTCATCGACTGCTTCGCCACGGATCACGCGCCGCACACCTCGGCCGAGAAGGACGGCGACCCAACGCCTCCCGGTTTCCCCGGCCTGGAGACCGCGCTCGGCCTGCTGTGGCAGTCGGTCGATGACGGGCGGCTGACGATCGACGATCTTGTCCTTCGAATGCACACCTATCCCCGGCGGATCTTTGGCCTCCCGCTCCAATCGGAGACGTGGATCGAAGTCGACCCGGACGCCGCCTGGGTGGTCCGATCGTCCGAGATGCTCTCGCGCTCCGGCTGGAGCCCGTACGAAGGGATGCGGCTTCCGGCACGGGTCCAGCGCGTGATTCTGCGCGGGCGCACGGCGTACGAGGACGGGCGGGTGCTGGCCGTCCCGGGATCGGGGTTGGATCTACGAGCGACAACCTTCCCGGAAGCTTCAAGTTTCCGGCAAGAAAGAAGATGAGGAGGAGACCATGACGACATTCGTCCCCGCCAGCGAACGACGCGGCACCAGCCCACACCTTCCGCTGGGCGACCGGCGCGAAGCGCCTTTCTACGGCAAGGACATCCTGTCGGTGAGTCAATTCACCCGATCGGACCTGGAGTACGTCTTCGGCGTGGCGGCCGAGATGCGGGCGATGGTCGAGCGCGTAGGCACCTTCGATCTGCTCAAGGGGAAGATCCTGGCCAACCTTTTCTACGAACCTTCCACCCGCACCTCCTCCTCCTTCACATCGGCCATGGAACGGCTCGGCGGGAGCGTCATCCCGATCAACGAGGTGCGATACTCTTCCGTCGCCAAGGGCGAGTCGCTGCCGGACACCGTGCGCACCCTGGAGTGCTACGCCGACGTCATCGTCCTGCGCCATCCGGAGGTCGGCGCCTCTGCACTGGCGGCGAAGTATGCCCGCAAACCGATCATCAACGCCGGCGATGGGGTCGGCGAGCATCCCACTCAGGCGCTGCTCGACCTCTTCACCATCTTCGAGGAGCTGGGCCACATCGACGGGTTGACGGTGACCATGCTCGGAGACCTGAAGTACGGCCGGACCGTTCATTCGCTGGCGCGCCTGCTGTCGCTGTACGATGTGAGTCTGGCCTACGTCGCCCCCGACATCCTATGCATGCCGGCGGAGCTGATCGAGGAGATTCGCCCCAAGGGAAGGCCACAAGAGGAACACTCCGATCTCGAGGCCGTTCTGGCGAAGAGCGACGTTCTCTACGTGACCCGGGTGCAGAAAGAGCGCTTCGAAGATCTGCAGGCCTATGAGCGGGTGAAGGGAGCCTACGTCATCACGCCGGAAACGCTGCGGCACGCCAAGGAGCATATGATCGTGATGCATCCATTGCCGCGCGTCGGGGAGATTGCCATGGAGGTCGACGACGATCCGCGGGCGGCCTATTTCCGGCAGATGGAGTATGGGCTGTACGTGCGCATGGCCTTGCTGGCGATGGTGCTGGGCAAAGCGTAGGAGGAGTGGTCCGTGGTGAGTGGTCGGTGGTCAGTGAACGACCCCTCCTGTCATTCCGAGCGGCCCGGAGGGGCGCAAGGAATCTCCGAGGCGCGGCATGGCACGTAGCCAAGGACACGGACTCACGCTTGAGCATCATAGGGATTCCTCGGCCTCTTCGCTACGCTCGAGGCCTCGGAATGACATTAGAGAGAGCAAGGGCGCAGACTTCGCGTGCCACGCCGAGCCAGTAGGATAGACGCAGCCTCCAGAGAGATTCCGACACTGACCACTGACCACTGGCCACTGACCACTGACCACTGACCACTAGGATGTCCTTCTTCTCCCGCCTCGCTGATCGCGCCCGCGCCACCGACTCCCTGTTGTGCGTCGGCCTCGACCCGCATCCGGAGCTCGTCGGTTCCGACGATCCGTCGAAAGTGCGCGCCTGGGCCTTGCAGCTGATCGAAGCGACCGCCCCTGTCGCCTGTGCCTTCAAACCCAACGCCGCCTTCTTTGAAGCCTTGGGCCCGGCGGGCTGGGAGGTGCTGCGTGAGGTCATTCAAGCGGCGGGCAAGCATGCCCCGGTCATCCTCGACGCCAAGCGCGGCGATATCGCCAGCACCGCCAGCGCCTACGCCCGCTCTGTTTTCGACAAGCTTGGGGCGGATGCCGTCACGCTCAGTCCTTACCTGGGGCACGACTCGCTTCAGCCCTTCCTGGAGGATCCAGACTGCGGAGTCTTTCTGTTGTGCAAGACCTCCAATCCCGGCTCGAAGGACCTGCAAGCGGCTCCGCTCGCCGGAGGGGGCCCCTTGTACCGTCGTGTGGCGCGCCTTGCGGCCGCCTGGAACACTCACGACAACCTGGGCCTGGTTGTTGGGGCCACCGACCCGTCGGCGCTGGCCGCCGTTCGGCAGGACGCCCCGACTCTCTGGTTCCTCACACCTGGCGTGGGAGAGCAGGGAGGCCGGCTCGAGCAGGCCTTGCCGGCCGGAGTCCGATCCGACGGCCTGGGGATGTTGATCCCTCTCTCGCGTGGGATCGCCCGAGCCCCCGATCCGGCAGCGGAAGCGCGGCGCCTACGCGACGAGATCAACCGGTTGCGCTCGCTGCCGCGGCCCTCGGGAGCCGGCAGCGGGGAGCGGGCCCGTCTAGCGGATTCCCTTGTTGACATCGGGTGCGTCCGATTCGGCGAGTTCGCGCTGAAGTCGGGCCTGCTGTCGCCGATCTATATCGATCTGCGCCGGCTGGCGTCGTTTCCGGACGTGCTGGCCACCGCCGCGGCGGCGTACCAGGAAGTGCTCGCCGAATTGATGTTCGACCGTCTGGCGGCGATCCCCTACGCCGCCATGGCTATCGGGGCCGCCATCGCCCTGGCCTCCGGCCGCCCGATGATCTACCCTCGGATGGAGGTCAAGGACCACGGCACGCGCCGCGCGGTCGAAGGTGAGTACCAGCCGGGAGAGACGGCGGTGGTCATCGATGACCTGGCCACGACCGGGGGGAGCAAGTTTGAGGCGATCGAGCGGCTGCGCCAGGCAGGGCTGCTCGTGAACGATGTGGTTGTCCTGATCGATCGCCAGTCGGGGGCCGGCCCGGCGTTGGAGGCGCGCGGCATTCGTTTCCACGCCGTGTTCACCCTGAACGAACTTCTCGACCACTGGGAACGCTCCGGTCGAGTGGCGCCGGACCAGGTGGCGGCCACGCGGCGGTTCCTGCAGTCCCAGGCGGGCTAGGTGGACGTCGCTCCGCGCGAAGAGGAATGAGCCGAGATCTCTACGCCCGAATGCGGCCTCTTCTCTTTCGCCTCGACCCCGAGACGGCGCACCTCAGGACTCTTGACCTGCTTCGATTCTTTGGCGCGAGCGCCGCAGGGCGGAGCGCCCTGCGTTTTCTCTTTTCTCCGCGACATACGGACGATCCAGTCGAGGTCCTTAGCCTGAAGTTTTCCAATCGAATCGGCCTGGCGGCGGGATACGACAAGGACGGGCGAGCGCTGCGCGGCCTGGCCTGCCTGGGGTTTGGACACATCGAAGTCGGCACGGTGACGCGGCAGCCTCAGTCCGGACATCCACGGCCGCGCATTTTCCGCGTCACCGAAAACAAGGCGCTGATCAACCGGATGGGGTTCCCTTCGCGTGGCGCACTGGCCGTCTCGAGTGAACTGCAACGCGGGCGACCACAGGATGCGGTCATCGGGGTCAATCTGGGGAAGGGCGCCGCCACCCCGTTGGAGGCCGCCGCCGAGGACTATTGCGCGCTGGTGGAGACCTTCGGCCCCCTGGCCGACTACCTGACGATCAACGTATCGTCGCCGAACACCCTGGGCCTGCGCCGGCTGCAGGCGCGCGACCACCTGGAAGGCCTGCTGAGCGAGGTGACACGGGCGCGGGACCTTGTGACGGGGCCGCCTCGGCCCTTGCTCGTCAAACTCTCGCCCGATCTGGATCCAGCGGAGCTCGAAGACGCGCTGGCGGCCGTCGTCAGGGCGGGCGTCGAAGGCGTCGTCGCCACCAACACGACGACGGCCCGGCCAGGCGTGGATTCCTCGCTGGGCGCGCAGCCCGGCGGGCTGAGCGGCGCGCCGCTGTTCCCGCTGGCTCTGGAACAAGTGCGGCGCGCCGCCCGCTGGGGCGGAGGCCGAATCGCGGTGATCGGATGTGGAGGGGTCTCGAGCCGCGACCAGGTGCAGGCCATGCTCGACGCCGGCGCGGACCTGGTACAGCTCTTCACCGCCCTGGTGTATCAGGGGCCGCGAGTCGTCCAATCGTTGCTCGCGAGGAGCGACTGACACGACGGCGAGTCGGGCGATCGGATGGGCGCGACACCTCGGGGTGGGGGTTGGAGGACGCTCGACATCCCTCCTCCCCTTCCTGACCGCAACCTGCCCCGCCAACGAAAAAGCCCCCCGCACCGCGGGGGGCTTTTCGATCGAGCTGGGTCTACAGCTCCGGGATCTTGAGGACTTGCCCGGGCTTGAGGATGTAAGGGTTCTCGCCGATGACGGCCTTGTTGGCGTCGTAGATGACCTTCCAGTTCTCCTGCCCGCCGGGGCCGTAATACTTCAGGGCGATCAAGCGTAAGGAATCGCCGACGGCCACGGTGTGCTCGGCTTTGGTGCGTTTCGGCGCACCCATCGGGGCTGGAGGCATAGCGCCGGAAGGCATCGGCGCCATGGGGGTCGTCGACACCGGGCGAGGGGCGACGGACGTCCCCGGGTAGGGGGCGGGCTTGGCCGCGGGCTTTTTCGCCGCCGGCTTCTTGGCGGCCTTCTTCTTGGTCGTCTTCTTCTTGGTCGTCTTCTTGGCGGTCTTCTTTACCGCCTTCTTCGTGGTCTTCTTGGCCTTTCGCTTGGAGGCCTTCTTGACCGTCTTCTTGGCGGTCCGCTTCGTCGTCTTCTTGGTCTTCTTGGTGGCCTTCTTCACGGACTTCTTGGTCGTCTTCTTCTTGGACTTCTTGGACTTCGCTGGCATGGGTCCTCCCATCAGCCTGAATGGCGCGCTTGCCGGAGGGGCACGCTCTCGCCGGATTTTACACCATCATTTTGATTCGCGCCGCAAGGGGGGTGGAATGCTCAAAACCAATGCGGCAAGGCCTCCGGGTTAGTTATCCTTCCGAAGGAGGCCCTCCAATGGGCTAGGGATGGGTGGAAATCACCCCTTCCGGCCAGGGAAGGGGGATCCCAAGGAGGGTAGCCGGAACTTTTGTGGCGACGCCATCCACGGAGGCATGTGGGTCGGAGCCTGTCATTACAAGCCTACTGGGCCCCGGATTGATCAGGCAGGAGGTCTACGAAGGGAGGTCACCTGCCGAAATCGCGCGTTCCCTCCCTGGCTGGCGATTCCATGAGGATCATTCGAGCCAGGTCGTGCTCCAGCGCCAACTCGGTGTGCTCCACGAGGACCACCGTCGCCCCCGCCTGCTGAACGACTCGCACCCATCTGCCCACCCACAGCCCGTAGGCCTGCAATTGCTGCCGGCGCGCCGAAGACGCCCCGCGCCAAGCGGCGATCCGCGCCCTCCTTCCAGGGGGGATTTCCGCCAGCGTCGGTCGGGAGGTCGCTGGGGAACGCCGGGCGGCCTCATCCATCTGGCGCCGCCCGCGGAGACCTTGCCCCCAAGGCTCGGGACAGCCAACGCGAGGCCGCCGATTGCCCAGGGTCTACCCAGGAGAAGTGACAGATCGGGCAGCACGTCAGGTGACAGCCCCGAACAATGGGACAGCCGGAACAGGCCTCCGCGGTGCTGGAGTCGAACCGCGCACCACACAACGGGCAAGCGACCAGGTTCTCGCCCACTAGCCCCATCCCACCAAGAGCAATCCCTGGCGCAAAGTGCCCCCAAGGAGAAACGCCAGCGGAAAGATCATCAGGGTCATCGCCGTGGCCGTGCGCCAGCCTCGTTCGCGGGCGATCATCATCACGGCCGCCAGACAGGGGATGAAGAGAGTGATCGTGACCATAGCGACAAGGACTTGGAGGTCGCTCAGCTGGCCGGCGTTGCCCATGGCGAAGAGCCCGGTGGCCCCAAAGTCGCGGCGCAGGAACCCGAGCAGAATCGCCACACTGGCCTCCGGTGGCAGCCCCAGCCAGCCCGTCACGACCGGTTGCAGCAGCCCGGCGAGGAAATCTAGGACGCCGGCCTTGTCCATCAAGAACAGCGCCACGCTGCCGATCAGAAAGAACGGAACGACCTCGCGCAGATACCATTCCACTCGCGCCGCCGTCTTCATTAAGACATTCGTCGCCTGGGGCGTTCGCAGCGGAGGAAGCTCGACCACCAGGGGTGTCCGGTCTCCTGGAACGAGCCTCGCCGCCAACCAACCCACGACCAGCAGCACCGCCAGCACCACGCCCGCCCAAACGGCGGTCACTCCGAGAGAGATGGCGCCTAGCATGCCCAGGACGACTCCCAGCTGCGCCGAGCACGGCACGGCCAGGGCCAAGAGCAACGTCGCCAAGAGTCGATCGCGCCGGCTCTCCAAGATCCGGGTTGTCATCGCAGCCGTGGTCACACAACCCAGGCCCAGGACCATCGGCAGGACGGCTTTGCCGTTGAGGCCCATCTGCCGAAAGACCCGATGGGTGAGGACGGCCAGGCGCGGCAAGTAGCCCGAATCTTCGAGCAGCGAGAACGCCAGAAAGAACGTCGAGACGATCGGGAGGATCAGGGCCGCGGCATAGGTCAACCCCATCGTCCACAACCCGTATGGGCCGACGAGCAGCTCGACGAGGAATGGGACCGGGAGGACCCGCTCCACCATGCCGGCCACCCATGGATTGACGGTGTTCCCGAAGAGCTGGCCTTCCAGCCAGCCGACGAGCACCTGCGCCCCGAAGACACCGACGAAGTAATAGACGGCCAGGAGAACGACGGCCAGAATCCCGAGCCCCCAGACGGGGTGGATCGCCATCCGGGCGAGCCGGTCGGCGAACCGAACCGGAGTCGGCGATGAAGATGGATTAGACCGCGCGAGGAGCGTCTCGACGACTTCCAGGCGCTTTCGACAAACCGCGTCTTCGATCGGCTCACCGAGGTTCGCCTCGAGCCGACGGCGTCGCTCGGCCAGGCGCTCAAAGGCCTCGGCCTTGAGTCGATCGCGGAGCCAGCCATCGACGACCGCGTCCCCGATCATCCACAGCAAGCCGAGTGCCCGAGGTGATAGGGACGAGGATGGGAGTTCCCGGCGAAGGAATCCAAGCTCGGCTTCTAAGGCTTCGGGATACAGCACCTGCAGCGGGGACGGACGAGCTCCGGCGATCGCTTGCTGCAAATCGTCCAACCCGTCGCCGCGCACGGCCACCGTTGGCACGACGGAGATGCCAAGACGTTCGGCCAGCTCGGAGGCCTCGCATCGCACGCCGCGAGCCGCGGCCTCGTCCTGCATATTCATTGCCAGGACCATGGGTAGGCCAGTCTCCGCCAGCTGCACGGCCAAGTTGAGCGTCCGCCTCAGATTCTTGGCGTCCCCGACGTGAACCACGGCGTGGAGCGGCTCCGTCAGCAGGATTTGAACCGTCAGCCGCTCGTCCTCGGAAGACGAAGGGAGTCCGACCAATCCCGGTGTGTCGACAAGGATCGCCTGCGGTGCATAGATGGCCGCGCCGCGGGAGACCTCGACCGTCGTACCGGGGTAGTTGGAGACGGTGACGTAGCGTCCGGTCAGGCGATGGAAGAGAGCCGACTTGCCGACGTTCGGCTGACCGATGAGGGCGACCGTCTCCCCGGAGACTGGGATCGAAGCCGGCGCGGCATGACAGGCCATGATCTCTACCCGGCTTCCGACAGCTCGGCCGGCGCGACGAACACCTGCGCCGCCGCCTCTTCGCCCAATGCGATCTCCTCCTGCCCGACCCGAACCTGCAAGAAACCACCGAAGGGGTCTCTGCCTTCGATCAGCACCGTTACCCCCGGGACAACGCCCCGCGCGGCGAGGTAAGAAAGGAGGGCACCGCTCTCCGGGGAGATGCGCTCGACCGTCGCTGCCCTGTGCATTTCTAGCTCAGCCAAGGGTTTCGCCGATGGCAGGCGGACTTCGCCCGACGCGGTTGGGATGGGGTTTCCATGTGGGCACCTGCGGGGGTGACCGAGACGGGCAGCCAGGGCTTCCGTGACCTCCGCACCGACGGCGTGCTCGAGCTCGCAGGCCAGATCGTGGACGCTTTCCCACGGCAGGCCGAGCTCGTCTGCCAGAAATCGCTCCCACAGACGGTGCCGGCGGATCAGGGCCCGAGCGTGGTCCCGGCCTGGCCGCGTGAGGCGGACGCCGCGGTAACGCCGGTGCTCCACCAGGCGCCGCTTCTCCAGCCGATGGATCATCTCGCTGGCGGAAACCGGGCTGATCCCCAAGCGCGCGGCGACGGAGGCGATGCCCACCGGCTCGCCGCTCGCCGAGAGTTCCCAGAGGGATTTCAGATACATCTCCGGGCTAGGTCCGATCGCGGTTTCCACGTGGCCTCCGGAGAAAAGTTAAGGTTGACCTTAAGATAAATCCTGGGGCGCGCCTTGGGAGGTGGCGGGCGTCACCCGCGGGCGGGAGGAAGGTCACCCCCTCACCCCATACCCCTCTCCCGGGCCAACGGCCCGGGAGAGGGGCCGGGGGTGAGGGGCATATAATCTCGACCTATGGCGGCGCCTGAGTTGCACTGCCCGCAGTGCAACGGTCTGCTCCAGCCCGACGAAGGGCAGCTCTTCCTGACATGCCCCTATTGCGGCTCGGCCGTCTTCCTCGACAAATCGCGAGTCGTTTTCCACTGGCTGCTCAAGCCCACCATCGCCGAGGCCGGCGCCCGTGCTGCCTTGCGCCGTTGGATGGCCGGCAACGAAACGGTCAAGGATCTCGACCTCAAGTCTCGAGTGACCTCGGCCGGTTTCGCCTACTTCCCGCTTTGGCTGCTGCGGTTCGGCCGAGGCGGTGGCGAGACGATTCACCTGGAGCCGGCGGCGGCGACCTCGGTCACCGAGTTGAAGCGCCTCAGACTGCCGGCGGGAGACCTGGTACGTTATGAGCCGGCGTTCGATGCGCACGCGGTCCCCCCGACGGTGCCGTTGCAGTACATGCTCTCTTGGATGGAGGTCGCGGGGGTCGACCCCACGCGGGTCCAAGAGATCTCGCTGGTGCACGTCCCGCTGTTCACTTTCCATTACGACTTTGCCGGCCAGACCTACCTGGCGATGGTCGATGCCGCCTCGGGCAGCGTCGCCGCCAACATCTTCCCGGCCAAGGCCGAGGCGCCCTATCGGATGATGGCGGCCGTCGTCGCCGCCGTGTTTCTCTCCTTGGCCATGCTCCCGATCGGGGGCATGCTGGTCGAGCCGCATCAGGGATTGGCGACCGGGGCATTGCTGTGCGTGGGGCTCGGCCTGATCGCCGCGCCATTGCTCTTCGCCGGCGCCGCCTGGGTCGCGGCGAAGGTGTAGCCGGATGGCGGAGACCTCTCCACCCGTTACGAGCCGCGCGGAAAAGACGGAAGCCGCCGTCGGGCTGGCCTGCCCGAATTGTCAGGGGCGGCTGAAGATCGCGGATGGGGTCCGCATCATCCGCTGCCCGTTCTGCGATCTGAGGTCGCTGGTGCGCGGCGAGCGCGGCGTGATGCGCTATCAGGCGCCCAGGCGCCTCGATCGGACGGTGGCGCTGGAGAAAGTAAAAGGCTACCTGCGCGGCCTCGACCGCGCCCCTGGGCTTTCGCGCCGGGCTTCCTTCACCGATCTCTTCGTCGTCTATCTTCCCTTCTGGTCGGAGTGGGTGGAAGTCGGCGCCTGGGTGTTCGGCAAGAAGCAAGTGGGCAGCGGCAAGAGCCGCCGGCTGGAGCCGCGCGAAGTTCGTCTGCTCGGAAGGCGCAACTGGAACCAAGCCGCCTGCGACGTCCACGAGTTCGGGGTGAGGGATATCTCCCTGGCGGGCCAACAACTGGAGGCGTTCGACCCCGACGCCTTGCACGCCGACGGGATGGTGTTCGAGCCGGTGACCGCCGGCGGCGCGGCCTGGGCCGAAGCGGCCCAGGCCATCGACGACGACGTGCGGGCCGAGTCGAAGCTCGATCAGATCGCCTCGGCTCACATCCACCGCATCGGGGGGAGGCGGGCGCTTGTGTACTACCCGCTGTGGGTGGCGCGCTACACTTTCCGCGAGCGCGCCTATCAGGTGGTGCTCGATGGCACCGACGGGAAAGTGCTGTACGGCAAGGCGCCGGGCAACATCTGGTTCCGGGCGGCGGCCCTCATCGCCGGCTTCGCCGTGGGGGCTTTGATCCTCGTCGACGGGACCGCCCTGGCCGTACAGGTGGTCAGCAATTCGGACGACTCCGACTCGGTCGGTCTGGTGTGTCTCCCGCTGGTGATGGGCGGTGTGATCATGCTGGCGGCCTACCGGCGCTTCCGCTTCGGTGAGTTGCTCGAGCGCCGAATGACCTTCCGGCGCAAGCGGACTCAGCCTTCGATTCTGGGGGACCAGCTGCGTTTGTGGGGCGAGCTCTCGCGTGAGTTCATGGGGGATGGGAAACCATGAGCGAGCGGCCCGGCCTGGTCGGCCTGGAATGTGTACGATGTGGCACGCCCGTCGCCGCCGAGCCCGAGGAAGTGGCGTGGATTTGTGGCAATTGTGGTCAGGGCCTGCTGCTTGATGAACAAGCCGGCTTGCGCCCGATCACGGTCCACTTCGGCCTGGCGGCGGCCGACCCCAAGCCTCGCTGGGCTCCCTTCTGGGTCGCGTTGGGGCGCGTGCGAGTGACGCGCCGTGAGAGTTTCGGGCGAGATTCGCCGCCAGACCCACGCTGGGATCAACCGCTGCGCTTCGTGCTGCCGGCCTTTGCCACGAGCGTGGAGCGGGCGGTGGCCTGGGGCAGGCACTTCCTACTGGAACCGCCGGATCTTGGCCAAGGGGAAACCGTTCCGCTCAACGGAGTGACCGTCCTTCCCGAGGAAATCGATTCGCTGGCGCGTTTCGTGGTGCTGACGATCGAGGCCGAACGCAAAGACAAGCTAGAGGCGATCGACTTCAGCCTCGACCTGGAGCCACCTGAATTGTGGTGTCTGCCGGCCGGCACGCCGTGAGCCGGATGCCGGTGCGGGCGGTCGTGTTCGCCGCCCTGCTGCTGCTTCTCTTCCTTCTATTCCTCAGGACCTCGCCTGTCACCAATCCGCCGCCGGCACCGGAGGTCTCCGACGGGATCGAAGTGCGCTTCACTCGGCCGACTCGGGCCGGCCCGCAGGTCTTGCGCGGCGGTCCGGAGGCGGCGCTGGCAGGGGCGATCGACGACGCCGATCAGTCGGTCGCCATGGCGATCTACCACCTGGACCTGACCAGCGTCGCCGACGCGCTCCTGCGAGCGCACGGCCGCCAGGTGGAAGTGCGGTTGGTCGTGGAGAGCGACAACCTCGATACCCCGGAGATCCACAAGCTGATCGCCGCCGGGATCCCGGTCGTGGGCGACGGGGGCGAGCCGCTGATGCACGACAAGTTCACGGTGATCGACGGCGAAGAGGTGTGGACGGGGTCGATGAACTACACCGTCAACGACGCCTACTTCAACGACAACAATCTGATCCGGCTTGTTTCGGCGCCGGCGGCGCTCGCCTACGACGCCGAATTCAACGAGATGTTCGACCAGACGAGATTCGGAGCTCTATCCACCCTGGGCAGAGGCGCGCAGGTCGTCGCCCTACCCGCCGGATCGGCCGAGATCTATTTCTCGCCGGAGGATGGGGCGTCGGCGCGCATCGTCGAGCTGATCGGGGCGGCGCAAGACAACCTGGTCTTCTTGGCCTTCGCCCTGACCTCCGAGCCGATCGCCGCTGCGCTGGCGCGGCGCGCCGCCGCCGGGGTGGAGGTGCGGGGCGTCATGGACGCCGGACAGGCGAACGGCGCGGGAAGTCGTTACGAGGAACTACGCCAGGCCGGCGTCGAGGTGCGCCTCGACGGAAACCCCGACCGGATGCACCACAAAGTGATCGTCATCGACGGCCGGACGGTGATCACCGGCTCGTACAATTTCAGCCGCAGCGCCGAAACGAAGAACGACGAGAACGTCGTCATCCTGCACGACGCGGAGGTGGCGCGCCGCTTTCTGGAGGAGTTCGAGCGCGTGTTTGGGCTCGGCCAGTAGCGCCTTGGTGCTCCCAAAGGAGAGTCCATTTGCATCGAGGAACTCGAGGCGTCGTCCCATCCGATCGAACCCGGCTTGCGAGAGAAGCCAGGCGAAGACAAACCTCGAGCAGCCGCTCCCCGCTGCACTAGCTGGTGGAGATCCTGCGGTACGCTTCCCTTTGCGTACGTGGGGGGCAGCTCGACCATCAAGAGCCTGCCGTTCGGATCCCCAAGGGACGGAACCTGCCGACCCCCCAATAGACTTCCGGAGCGAGCTGCGGCAGGGCTGGCAGGCTATGACTTTGCGTGGATTGTGGCGAGCTTAACTCGTCGCCTTATCGAAACGGGCAGATGTCCTCGGGCACGTAATCCCGATTGAACCAACCGTAGAAACCGCTACCCAATGGCTCGAGGATCTCCTCCGGATGCGCCTCGGCGTACTCGATCGCGCCGTGGCAACCTTCGTCCATCCGCTGACCGGCCTGGAAGGAGTTCCAGAAGGCGGCGGCTAACTGGGCATATGGATGCCCGGGGCTTCCGGCCGGGAACATCTGCTCCAAGGTGTCGTAGACGATTCGGGCCTCGGGCAGATATCCCCGCGCCGCGTGCAAGAGCAGAATCCGGTAACGGGCGTAGGCCCTGAGTCGGGGCGGCTCGTTGGGGTCAGGTGTTGGGGTGGCGCCGCCTTGACTGAGACGGTACCAGTTGTCCGGCCACCACCGTCCCTGGCTCCAGCTCAGCAATTCGGGGTCGTAGATTGCGTGCCGGTAAAGGCTGAGCGCCCGGTCGAACTCGCCGAAGACGGCGGCCTGGTCGCCGTCTTGGACCGCCTGGAACCGATGCGTCGGCTCCTCATATTCCCAGCGTGTCAAGCCAAAGGAATCTCCGTTCCAGCCCCAGATGTCTGTTCTCATTCGCTGCGGTCCCGAATCGGGGTACTCGGGGACGATCGCCTGGGGGAGCAGCAGCTCCAGCAACCCGTCCCCCTCCACATCTTGAATGGTCCCTGCCCGGTCGAACGACGAGGCCGCCGACGCTGGGTAGTCCAAATCGGGAGGCGGAGGAATGAGGTAGGCGAAATGGGAGCCGTCCCACTCCATGATCTGGAACTCGCGGGTCACATAGCCGCGGGCGCTGACGTTCGTGACCTCCGCCATGACGACTTCCGGGACTCCATCCGCGTTCATGTCTCGCACAGTCACGATGCCGTCTTCTGGCCCCAAGGGCCGGTGTTGGGCTCCGCCAATCCCTCGCCGGTAGAGAGTCTCGAAGCTCTCCTCGCGGCATCCGAACACGAATAGCGCTCCCCCCACCTCGGAGTAGTCGACCACGAGCTCTACGAGCACGTCCGGAGTGGTATCGCCTGTAACGTCGGTGACCAGGACTTGGGCTTCTTTCTTCAGTTCGTATCCGCTATCGAAGACCTTCAGCCGTTCCAACTCGGTCTGCAATCCAACGGCGGAGCCTCGGGCATTCAGGTAGGCTCGGATCTGGAGCTCGAGCGGGTCGACCAACGATTTCGGATCCGGCCCGAGGTCAATCGTCGTGCCCCTTCCGCCTGCCACAGGACAGAGCTCTGGCGGCGCGGGCGTCGCCGTCACGAGGGGACCCAGAGTCGGGCTCGCGGTTGGCTGCCGGGTGAAGGTGGCGACCGGAGGTGGAAGGTTCGGGGTCGGACCGATTGTGCTGGCTGCTGTCGGGGCCGCCGCGACCGCGGCTGAGGCCGCAGGAGACGGAGCCGCGGTTGCCCGGCCAATGATCTTCTCGTCTCCTAGGGGACCTGCGCACGCTGCCAACAACGCGGCGGCGGAGCAGGCGATCACGGCCCCCGTAGGGAAAACCGCTGTCTCAGTCATCCGCGAGAACCATCTGACGCGGTTAGTCGGGATTACGGCACGGAGTCTATGTGCGGTCCCGTGCATTGGGCATCGGCGGGATTCGGACGCGGCTGGCAGGATGGACACCTTCTCTTGGTGAATCAAAGGACCGACGATCGGACGATCACCGCAAGGCTGCCCGCAACGCCTGCAGTGCCGCCGACTCGAGGGCGTGAATCTGCAACACCCGCCGGCGAAGATTGGCCAGCAGGTCGAGCACCTCTCCCGGTTGCAGCGGGAAGTCCTCTTCGATCGAGCGCCGCAGGTGGCGGCCGTTTTCGGCCATCTCAGCGGCCTGGGCGAGACCCTGCGCACCTTGGCGGGTCAGCAAGGCCTCCCGCGCGGCGGTGAGCTCGCGCAGTTGCCGCAGCGCCGGGACAGCATTGGGCAAGGCGGCGCGGGCCAGGTTGTGCCAGGCGCGGGCTGAGAGCCGGAAGGCTTCCGCCGCGTCCTTCAGCCGACGGCGCCGTGTCGCCTCGGCCGCTTCATCTAAGAAGTCGGCATACAACCCGCGGAACGCTCCGCCGCCGCGGCCGCGCAGCTCGATCTGCACAAAAACGGCCACCAGCGCCGCCAACAGGTCGCGGCCGGCGGGGAAGAAGCGCGGCCAACCTTTGCGGTCGCGTTCGTCAGCCAACAGCGACCCCCATTTTTCCAAAGCGGCCAGGCCGAAATTCCCGCGGAACTGCCCCACATCGATCCCCCGCGCCATTTGATCCCTCGTCTCGCGTAGGGCCTCCACCACCGACGTGGCCAAGTTGGGGGCCCGATCGGGCCTACCCACCACCACGGCCCGCGATTTGGGGACGCCCATCGAGCTGCGGGCTGCTTCGAAGGCTTTCCGCCGAAGGGGAAGCAGCCGCCGCGATCTCCCTGCCACCAAGACTTGCTCGTCCTTCCAGGAGCAAACGACCCGGGCGGCGTAGTCGGCGGTCGCAGCAAAGTGGTAGGGAGCTCCGCTCAAGTCGATCCACACAATGGCTGGCGCGCCCTCGGCCAGGGCCTGGCGAACTCCGTTGTTGGCGGCGGCGACGGTCGATGGATGGAGCACGCGCAGCGGGGCACCGATCCGCTCGCAGATCGTCTGAAGGAACTGCGGCCTCGACGACTCTTCGAGGGTCGTGATGCGCGTCCCGAGGGTCAGGGTCTTGATGCGGGCCGCCTTGTACTCGAAGACGAAGTAACTGAAGCCGATCCCGCCGCCCAGGCCGAAGAGCATCGCTTCGGAATAAGGCTGCTCGCTGTGAGGGGCGCGGACGTCGAGGAAGTTCAAGGCGGCCTGCAAAGACCCGGATTCGGACTGCCGCGCCACGAAGGGACGGAATCGGGGAAGTTCGACCGGGTCGGCGATCGACGGCGGGGACATCAGCTGCGGCGGTTGGGTGCCTGGTTTTCGGTTGCGGAGGTCGGCCGGGCCCCTCTGCCGAATGCGGCGGCACGTGGGACGGGGCAAGACTGATCGGAAGCTGAGTCTAACCACGTCCGTCCAGATTGCAAGGCGAAGTCGGGGCCCCGGCCGCTCGGGCGACCGGGGCCGGCCGCGCGGCGAATTCGGGTCGCCGGTCCGCCTGCGCCGGGCCTCGACATCCTCAGGCTTTGGCCCCGCTTCGCGACACCTGCACCTGCGGCGCACCGCAGGTGCTATGCAGGTGAGCACCCCCGATTGGGCCGGCGCCCTTAGCGGTCTGCCCCCCGGGGGAGCCCGAAGGGGCGTAGAGACCGAAGGGGTGCCCGCCCTCGGCGCCCTGTAGAGGGCGAAGGAGTGCAGACCGCCGAGGGCGGGGGGCGCCTCCATGGGGGCTTATCGCTGCCGCGTTCGAAGTCGCATGATGATCACCTTCGTCGATGGCGAGAGCCTATGGCTCCGCCCGAGGGGATGCCGAAGCCGGTTGGTTCCCCGCTCATTTGGCGCCTTGGGCCGGTACCGCGGTCCTCCCCATCCGCGGGACCGGCCGTTCGTGTAGGGGGACTGTATGGTCGGTGGTGGGCGGTCGCATACATCATTAACACTGCCAGACGAGGGCCTGCTTTGCGCTCGCGCGCTGCCGGCGTGTGGAGCTATTGGCAGGGAGGAAGGGACGTATGACTACGCTCGATGCACCGATGGATGCCGGCTTCGGCCGTGAGCCCGAAGGCGGGAACGGTTCGAAGGGGACTCCTACCAAACCCCCGGAGGGGATGCCCGGCGGGCTGGGCCTCGCCTACCGGCTTTCGAGCCTGCGGGCGAAGTTGGTCGTGCCGTATGTGTTGCTCACCTTGGCGATCGCGATGATCGGCATGTTCATCGTCACGCGCCTGGTCGCCTCCACGCTGCGCGAGCGCTTCGCCAACCAATTGCTCGAATCCAGCCGGGTGGCAGCCGATAGCATCGTGCGTCGCGAACGCGTCCATCTGGAGAACTTGCGCCTGATGACCTTCACGCAGGGGGTGACCCCGGCGCTCGAGTCTCAAGACGAAGCGGGGTTGCAGCAGATTCTCTTCCCGCTCGTCCTCAACAACAGCGTGGACTCGCTCAGTGTCGCCTCGGCCGACGGTCGCGAGCTGCTGAGCCTCGTCCAGGACCCGACCAATTCGGATTACCTGGTCTCACGCGGCGCAGATCTGTCACAGCTCGAGCTACTGGCGCATCCGTTGGGCGGCGAGGTGGACGAGCTGGGCGACAAGTTTGCCGGCCTGGTGTCGACGATCTACGGTCCTTACCTGTTCACCGCCGGCCCGGTGCGTGGCGACGCCGGCGGAGTGGTCGGGGCTCTGATGATCGGGACCCGGCTCGACAAGCTGGCCGCCGACATCAAGTCCCAGGTGCTGGCCGACATCGTCATCCTCGATCCGAGCGGATCGCTCATGACGACCACGCTGGTCGAGCCGGAGGAGGGGTACGGCGTCCTGACCCTGGCTCCCTACGACGTCGCCTATCTCGATCCGGGCAAGACGGCCGAGGTCACGCTGTACGGACGCGACTACCAGATCTACTACGCACCACTCGCTGTGCGGCAACAGAATGTCGGCGTGCTGGGCGTCGTGCTCCCCAGCAACTTCATCGTCACCACCGAGTCGATCAGCCGCAACGTCTTCAGCCTGCTGTTCACCCTGGGCACGATGGGCGTCATCGTGATTGGCCTGTTCCTGGCGTCGCGCATTTCGCGCCCGATCGTCCGCATTCGTGATGTCTCGCTGGCAGTCGCCGCCGGCGACCTCGATCAGCGCACGGGCATTCGCGGCCGGGATGAGGTCGGCCAGATGGCGGCGGTCTTCGATCTGATGACCTTCCGCCTGCGCCGGCGCACCGCGCAAGCCACACGGCTGCATGCCGAGGCTGTGCGCCGCAGCGAGGAGCTGGCCGAAGCCAACGTCCGCCTGCAGCAGGCCCAGCAGCAACTGGTCCAGTCGGAGAAGCTCGCCTCGGTCGGGCAGCTGGCGGCCGGCATCGTCCATGACATCAAGAACCCGTTGGCCGTCATCACCGGGCTGACCGAGGAACTTCAGGAAAACGCCGGCAAGGAATCGGCGCTGAGCTCGCCGCTCACCCAGATCCGCGAGAACGCCGTGCGTGCCAGCGGGATCGTCACCGACCTGCTCAAGTTCGCCCGCCAGTCCAACCCCGAGATGCGTATGCAGAACATCTGGGAGACCGTCCGCACCGCCGTCCGCCTGAATGACTTCCTGACTCGCCGTGCCAACGTGCATGTGGTCATGGACCTGACTCCCCAGACGATCATGACTTCCTACGACGCGCAGCAGATCGAGCAGGTCCTGATCAACCTGATTCAGAACGCCGTCCAGGCCATGTCCAATGGAGGCACCTTGACGATCGGCGTCCGCCAGGACCTCAAGTGGGTCGAGGTGGAAGTGCGCGACACCGGTGTCGGCATCCCGTCCAAGAACCTGGGGCGCATCTTCGACCCCTTCTTCACCACCAAGGGCCCTGGCGAAGGAACGGGGCTTGGCCTTTCCGTGAGCTACGGCATCGTCGCCCAGCACGGCGGGCGGATTGACGTACGCAGCGAGGTCGGGCGGGGCAGCGTCTTCACTATCCGCCTGCCAGTGCGTTCCCAGTCGGCCGTCCCGTCGAAGGTGTAGATAGCGGCAATGGGTGACACGCTCGAGCTCCCCCTTGTGCCCGACGAGCTGCCGGCGAATCGGCGGCGACGGCGCACCCTTGGTGAGCTGGTCCTGCTCATCCTGCTCCTGCTGCTGCTCTTCTTGAGCTGCGGCTGGCTCTCCGTCATCGGCACACGGGAGCCGGCCCAGGCCGACACGAGCTCGCTGATGCGGGCCGACTACAGCCCGTGGCCGTTCCTCGTTTTCCAGGTGGTCAATCCGGACATCCTGGAGGAAATCGCCAAGGAAACCGGCAAGGACACGGAGCCGCTCGATCTGACGGCGGGCGGCACGGTCGTCGGATGGTTCTTCTGGACCCCTGAGCCCACCGGGGCTTCCACCCCGACTCCGCCTGCGACGTCAACCGTCGGTCCGACGAATACCCTCATCGCCAACGCCAGCGCCACAAGCACCTCGTCCCCCACTCGGACGCCGACCCACACGGCGACGCGCACGCCGACCGCCACCTTCACCTCCACGTCGACGACCACTCTCACCGCCACCTCCACGTGGACTCCGTCGCCGACCTTCACCTGGACGCCGACCCAGACTCCGACCCGAACGCCGACCCGCACCCCGACGCGGACACCGACTTCGGGCGGAGGCCCAACCAACACGCCAACGCGCACGCCGACGCGCACGCCGACCCGCACACCGACCAACACCTCGGCTCCGCCGACGGCGACGTTCACGCCTTCCTGGACTCCGACC
>DATEVL010000068.1:0-2140 GCA_035281845.1 Anaerolineales bacterium
CTGACCACCGACCACTCCTAAGGAGTGGCCGTCGCGTCACCATCTTCAGGGATGTCGGGCGCTTCCAGAACGGGGACGCCGGCGGTTTCACCGGAGATGTCGGCAGCCCCCGACCAGACCCATCCGTTGATCCCGGCGCCGATCCGCAGCACGAGCCACCAGGTGCCGATCGGGGTATCGTCGTATCGCCCGATGATCTCCGCCGTCTGACCCTGCAGGAACAGATCCACGATCGGGTAGTCTTCGCCCGGCCCGCTGCGGACGGAGACGTTGTATTTCGCGGTGGCGGCGGCGAAGACGGGGGTGGAGCTGGTCGTCGGGGTGGAAGTCGGTGGGGCTACGGTGGGCGTTTCGGTGACCGGCACCGGCGACAGGGTCGAAGTCGGCGCCGACCGAGTCAGCTCCGCGATCGACTGAGCTGTGCCCAAGACGTCTTGACTGGTGAGGGTCGGAGTCCCGGAACGGCCGCAGGCCGAGACCGCCGCCGCCAAAAGCACGGCAACCAGGAACTTCGAGCTAGGAGGGTGCATCCTCTCCCCATTCGCCGACGGAAGCATCGTCGGCGCGGGAGTATACCAAAGCCTGGGATCAATGGACCTGAAGCGGGGCTTCGAGCCAATCCGATCCCCCAAATCTAGGGCGCCTGCGAACTTGGGCACCACCCCTTTGGCAAAGAGGGCCGTTTGGCGGCTAGGGGCCGGCTGTCAATCTTCCCAGGTTTCCCGCGGGGCTGCCCCAACTGGTACTGCCGTCCTCTGAAAGGTCCTGGTAAGGCCGACGTATGATGGCCGTATGAGCGATCTTGTGGAGAGCGATATCGCTTCGCAGGTTTCCGTCCGTGAACGGCGGATCGGAAACCGCGGCGATCCTCGCCAGGATAGGCTGGACTGGGAGGAGAAGGTCCGCGAAGCCGAGTCCTTCTTGGACCGGGCCCGATCGCGGATGGTCTTGGCCGCCGTCTCCTTCTGCGACGGGGCGATCAGTGCGGGGCAGCTGCGGGCCTTTCGCGAGCTGCTGCGCGAGCAGGAAAAGACCCTCCAGGCCCTGCACGAACACGCGGTGCCGCCCTTCATCGAGGAACAGATCGCGGCGAAGGCCATCGTCCCCGCCCCATCCATCTCCACGCCGAAGACTCCGGAATGGGAAGACTTGCCGGACCTGCCGGGAGATGTCTCACCCGAGTTGCGGGAGATGTTGGCGGCGCTCGACTCCAAGATCGAGCGGTTGGATGAGGACCTCCAGCTGGGGAGAATCAACGCCTCGCAATACCGCGCCATCCGCCGCCATTACCTCGACCAGAGGCAGGTGGCGGTTCGGATCCAGCGGACGCACCCCAACAGCGATCGCTGGCGAGTTGTGTTGGAAGAGGGCAAGACGTCCTTCTTGCTGCAGCTCAATGAGGCGGTCCTGCGCAGCTTCACGTTGTACGATTTGCGCTCCCGAGTCCGCATCTACAGTCAGGGCAACCTCCCGGCGGCGGCGGAGGAGGCGGTGCGATTGCTGGGCACCTTCGGACCGGATGGGCCGCAGTCGAAGCCGGGTCGGATGCTGGGGATGCAGTCGGACGACGGATCGGCCTACTTGTTGATCCCCGGGGAGTACACCGCGGCACTGGTCGTCTTCACCCAGGACCCGCCGGCCTGGCAGCTGCGGGCGATGCGCGAAGTCCACACCAACTTCGAGGCGGCCAACCGCCCCACCCTCGAGCGTGGCGAGCGCCAGACCCTGATCTTCCCCGACCTGTCGCGTTTCATCCGCGAGTAGCATCGTCCTTGTCGTAGGGGCGCGGCACACGTCACGAGCGCAGCGAGGGGCGCCGTGCCCCTACGGGTTTCGAAAACAAGGGCGCCGGCAAGTCCGGCGCCCTTTGTATATCCCGTAGTCCCCGGCTTCAGCCGGGGTCTTTCCGACGACAGGCCGGAACCACGTTCCCTACGCTTTATCGGCCAGCGGCTTATGCGTCACCGCCGACCTCGCCGCCCGTCGTAGGGGCACGGCACCCTGGCACCGCCCGCCAGGGCAGGTGTGCCGCGGCCCTACGCGTTATTCTGTGGTAGGGCACGGCGTGCCGTGCCTATCGCGATTCGGAAAGCAAGGGCGCCGGAAAATCCCGCGCCCTTTGTATACCCCGTAGTCCCCA
>DATEVL010000069.1:0-4675 GCA_035281845.1 Anaerolineales bacterium
ATGTTGAGCCGCACCGGCTGGAGCCGCTCTCGGCGCAAGCGAACCCGCCTGCCCGATGCCTGGACGGCGCTGCTGGAGCAGCGGGTGGCTTACTACGGATGCCTCCCCGAGGCCGACCAAGCTGAGTTGCGCGGCCTGCTCCAGGTGCTGTTGGGCGAAACGGGCTTCGAGGCCGGGGCGGGGTTGGATGAGGTGGACCTCGCCATGCGGGTCATCATCGCCGCTCAGGCATGCGTCCTGTTGCTCCATCGACCGCTTTCCGATCTCCCCAAGCTGAATACGGTGATCGTCTATCCGGGTGTCTATCGTGCCCGTGAGCGGCAACGCACGGCGGAAGGCACCGAGGTTGATGTCGCTGAAGCGCGCCACGGCGAGTCCTGGTCGCATGGCGTGCTGCTCTTCTCGTGGGAGGATGTCGCGTACGATGCGGTCCGCGTCGACGACGGCGAGAATATCGTCTTCCATGAGGTCGCGCATGCGCTCGACGAACAGACCGGCGAGTCCGACGGCGTTCCGCCCCTCCCCGACCGCCAGGTGGCAGATGCGTGGGAAAAAGCGTTCGGCGAAGCCTATGAAAACCTGGTGCGGGACGTTCGCCTGCGGCACAAGACGGTGCTCGACTCCTACGCCGCGGAAGACCCCGCCGAGTTTTTCGCCGTGGCCTCGGAGACCTTTCTCGAGGCCCCGCGGGCGTTTCGGTCTGCCTACCCGGACCTCTACGGTTTGCTGGCCAATTTCTACCATCTCGATCCGCTGAACTGGGCGGACTGCCTGGCGGCCGCGCCGAACTGAGCGGTACCCCTCTGTCCTTCCGAGCGAGCCAAGTCAAAACCTCGAAATGAACGGTTCGGTCACAGCCGAGCGTGCAATTCCCTGAGAGGCTTCTGCAATCGAGCTTCCTCGGGTACAAGCAAAATCCACCCGAGGCCCACCCGGCGTTCGACGCGCCTCGGGGATTCCCACCTGCACTTGGCAGCTGCGCTGCCAGCGCAGGTGCAAGTGTCGCGCCCCTGCGGTCTCGACGCCCCTTCGGGCGCCCCCAGGGGGCAGACCGCCAAGGGCGGGGCGCTCGGAACGACACATGAGTGTAGGCACCCCCGGGGCTTCGGACCCGCCAAGGGAGAGAAGGGCACCCTCCCCCTTCTTCAAACCATTGACCTGCCGGCGGCATTCGGCTAGAATTGTTATTGAAATAGTTTTTCAATAAGTACGCCGGTCGCCGAATGCCCGTCACCTTCGCTTCAACTCTCGACATGCTCGCGGACCGCGGGTACCGGCTTACCCGGCCGCGGCAAGCCGTTCTTCGGGCGTTATTCGAGGACGATGACTGGTTACGGCCGGAGGAGGTGCTGACCCACGCCCGAGAGCACTTCCCGTCGGTGGGGCTGGTGACGGTCTATCGCACCCTGGGGCTCCTGGAGGAGCTGGGCGTCGTCCGCCGCATCCACGTCGAGCCGGGTTGCCACGGCTATGCATTGGCCGGTTTGGGACATGGGCATTATCTGACTTGCCGGTCGTGTCACCGGGTGCTCGAGTTCCCAGGGAGAGAGGACCTCTCCCCGCTCATCCGCCAGATCTCGCGGCACACCGGTTTTGTCGTCGAGGACCACCTGCTCGAGCTGAGCGGAACTTGCGCGACCTGCCGGCGCCGCAGGCGTTCGGCGCCGAGGCGCCGGAGAGAGCCGTGAAAGGCATACGTCCAGAACTGTTTGCCGTCGCCGGCTTCGTCGCCCTTGCCGCCTGCACCCCTGAGTCTTCGAAGGAGATCCCGATCGCCTCGCTCTCCGCGCTGGACCTGGCGCAGGGAGAGCGACTGCAGGTTGCGGCCAGCACGACGATCGTCGCCGAGGTCCTGGCCCACGTTGGAGCCGAGGACATCGTGCTGACGACGACGTTCCCCCCGGGTGCCGATCCGCACGAGTTCGAGCCGACTCCGAGAGAGATCGAGCGATTGTCGCAAACCGATGCCTTGTTCGTTTCCGGGCTGGGTTACGAGACGGTCCTGCAGCGGACGCTGGTCGAGGCCGGGTTGGCCCCACGGACCCTCGCCCTGTCGGAGGGGCTTGCGCCGGAAGTGGATCCGGCGGCCGACCCCCACGTGTGGCTCGACCCCCGCAACGTCATGATCTGGGTCGACAACGCCGCTATGGCGCTGAGTGCGCTCGACCCCGACCACGCCGACGACTATGCCCGGCGCGCGCTCGCCTACCGCGGCCAACTCCAGGAGCTCGATGGCCGCCTGGAGGAACTCGCGGGGCAGCTCCCATCGGAAGACCGCAAGATCGTCGCCGATCATGAAGCGCTCGGCCACTTGGCGGCGCGCTACGACTTCGAAATCGTCGGCAGCCTGATCCCTGGGCCGAGCAGCGCCGCCGAACCTTCGGCGCGTGATCTGGCCGAGCTGCAGTCGACGATGCAAGCCGACGGGATACGCGTCGTATTCATTACCTCGCTCGGGAATCGATCGTTGGCAGAACGCATGGCGGGCGACAGTGGGGCGCGGCTGGTGCAGTTGTACGTGGAAAGCCTGAGCGAGCCCGGCGGCCCGGCCGATTCGTACCTCAAGCTCATGGAGTACAATCTCGCGGCGATCGTCGAAGCGCTGAGCCTGCCCTGACCCTGAGCGAAGCCGAAGGGCTGCCATGACGGCGCCAAGCCATCGCCCAGACTCAACATGCCTCAAAGCTCCGTCCGCCCTCCAGATCACGATCCCCATGCGCCGTCTTTGCTCGTCGATCAGCTTTCGGTGAGCTACAACGGAACCGCAGCCCTGCGAGACGTTTCGTTCCGTCTGCCGGCCGGGCAGCGGTTGGCCGTCGTCGGCCCGAACGGCGCCGGCAAGACGACGCTGTTCAATGTCATCGCCGGCACGAAGCGGCCGAACGCGGGCACGGTGCGCATCTTCGGCCACGGGCCCGGCGGCGACACCTGCATCGCCTATGTTCCGCAGCGGAGCCTGATCGATTGGGGCTTTCCGGTGACGGCGGCCGAAGTGGTCATGATGGGGCGCGTGCGTGAGATCGGGTTGATGCGCTGGCCGCGGCGGCACGATTGGGAAATCGTCCGGGGAGCGCTCGATCAGGTGGGGCTGGCCGACCTGGCCGGCCGTTCCATCGGCGAGCTCTCCGGCGGGCAGCAGCAGCGTGTGCTCCTGGCGCAGGCGCTGGCGCAGGAAGCCGAGCTGATCCTGCTCGATGAGCCCTTCACCGGCCTCGACTTCCCGAGCCTGGAGGCGCTCTTCTCGATCCTGGATGAGCTACGCGCCGGCGGGGTGACCGAGCTGATCGCCACCCATGATCTGAATCTTGCCGCGGAACGATTCGACGCGGTCATGCTCGTCAACCGGCGCCTGATCGCGTACGGCCCGCCAGCCAGCGTGCTGACCCGCGCCAACCTGGTGCAGGCCTACGGCGGTCACGTGCACATCCTGCCCGAAGGCGACGGGGTGTTGGTGCTGACCGACACCTGCTGCGAGGGGGATGAGGCCGGGGTTTGAACGAGTGGCTGGCCTGGCTGAGCGAGCCATTCACATTTCCATTCATGGTGCGTGGGTTGGCGGCGGCCTTGATCGTCGGGGTGGTCTGCCCGGTGCTGGGGGCCTACGTCGTGCTGCGCGGGATGGCCTTCTTCGGCGACGCGCTGGCCCACATCATCCTGCCGGGAGTGGTGGCGGCGTTCCTGCTCGGCTGGCCGCTGGTCAGCGGGGCGTTGATCGTCGGTGTCGCCGCCGCCCTGGTTATCGGTGCCATCGGCCGGCGTTCCGCAATTAAGGAAGATGCCGCCATCGGCGTCGTCTTCGCCGGGTGCCTGGCCTTAGGCATCGCGCTGCTCTCGGCTCGCCGCGGTTACGCCGTCGATCTGACCCACATCCTGTTCGGCAATCTACTGGGAGTTTCGAGCGCGGACCTGGCGTTGATCGCCGTCTTGAGCACACTGGCTCTGCTGGCCGTTTTCGCCCTGTACAAGGAGTTCCTGGTACTTTCGTTCGATCCGCTGCTGGCGGCAACGCTCCGTCTTCCAGCCGACCGCCTGCAGAATCTGATGTTGATCCTCATGGCGGTCGTGATCGTCGTTTCGATTCAGGCGGTGGGGGTGGCGTTGGTGCTGGCGATGCTGGTGACCCCGGCGGCGGCGGCCTCCTTGCTCACCCGGCGGCTACCGGTGATGATGGGGGTCGGCGCGGCGATCGGCGCGGCCTCGGCGATTGTCGGTCTGTACCTTTCGTACTACACGAACCTCCCTTCGGGTCCGGCGATTGTATTGACGGCCACCGCCATGTTCTTTGTGGCCCTCGCCGTGAGTCGTCGCGGTCTGTTGCGGCGAGTCTAGTTCAAATTCTCCTGATTCACCCCGCTGTGGTCCCCCCTTCCGAGCCCGTGAAGGGATTCGCCTCGGGGCGGATTGGGGGCATGGGCGCAGTCAGGCTTCGCCCACAGGATGAGGCGTTGCATCGTGCGGTTGGGGTACGACTTTGCGGTTGCCGGGCCGCTCTCCGTCGCGCTATCCGGGGCGCGCCTCTAGGCAGGCACGATCGCTGAGCCCGTGGGCGATCAGGAGATTGTGCAGGAGGGCGAACCACAACAGGATGGCTTTCACCTTCTGCCGACCTCGAACACACACCTGCTGCAGCCCTCGGTTCCGCATCATCGCCTGCACCCACTCGACTGTGCTCGCC